>CAYTHS010000019.1:0-34663 GCA_964437665.1 uncultured Oscillospiraceae bacterium | reverse complement strand
TCATCAAGGTATTCACTCGTTCCTTCATGGGTTACGACATCGAGGAGGTCGACCGTTTCCTCGACGAACTGATCGACGAGATCGAACGCATGGAAGCCGAAAAGCAGGAAATGCTCATCGCGATGGAATATCTGCTCGGCAAACTTGAGAATGGTAAAAAGTTGCCGGAGCGCGAGATGCGAAAGGCTATCGCGGGAGGGACGCAGGGGAAAAGGAAGGGCGGAACAACCGAACGGTTAAAAAAAAGTCCGCCGTGCGCCGAAAACCAGGAGTCGGCAAAGCGAGGGTCGAAGCCCGCCGCCCGCTCGATTTCGCGCGGGACGGGCAACGGCGCGGCGAAGCCCGTACGCGCGCCGAAGGTGAAGCGCGTTGCAAAAGGCGCGCCGGAAGAAGCGCCCGCCGTGCAGAAGCAGGAAACGCCGCCGAAACAGGGCGACGACTGGCTCGACGAACTGCTCGGCAGCCTATCCGAGCGGGATAAACAGGGGTACCGCCCGCCGAAGGAGCATACACCCGAAACGGAAACAGCGGAACCTGCGCGGGCAGACACGGAGTCAAAATCTGGGCTGCAGACGGAAGCACCTGCCAGGCCGGAGCCAGAGATGCGGCGCGAGCCCGAAGCGCAGCCGCAGCGGGAACCTGTGTTCAAGCCGGAGCCGCAAGTCGAAGCGCCGGTCGAGCCAGCAAAGGATACGCGGCGCGAACCGGAGATACAGCTGCAGCATGAACCTGCACAGACAGGCGTGGAACCTGATTCGCAGGCTGAAGCGCCGGTCAACCCGGAGCAGAAGGCGCAGACCGAGACCGCACAGTGGGCCGCGCCGGAAACCGGGACTGCGGACAAGCCGGAAACGAACGCCGGTACGGACGAAACGGCGCCGGACGGGGAAGCGCGGGAACAATGAAACAGATTGCCCGGCAGTTTCCGCCGGTCACAAGGAAAGAATTAAACGAGCGGGGAATCGAACAGCCGGACTTTATTTTCGTTACCGGCGACGCATATATCGATCACCCGAGCTTTGGCGCGGCGATCATCACGCGCCTGCTCGAAAGCCGCGGATACAGCGTTGCGCTGATCGTCCAGCCGGACTGGCACGACGCAAAGGCGTTCGCCGCGCTCGGCGCGCCGAAGCTGGCGTTCCTGGTCGCGTCCGGCAACATGGACTCCATGGTCAACCATTACTCGGTGTCCGGCGCGCGGCGGAAAACGGACGCGTACACCGAAGACGGCGAAGCGGGCAAACGCCCGGACCGCGCCTGCATCGTCTACGCCAACCGTTGCCGGGAAGCGTTCAGGCATGTGCCGCTGATCCTCGGCGGCGTGGAAGCGAGCCTACGGCGCATGGCGCACTACGACTACTGGGACGACAGGGTACGGCATTCGATTTTATACGACGCGGGCGCGGACATCGTTATCTATGGCATGGGAGAGCGCGCAATCGTACAGATTGCGGACGCGCTTGCCGCAGGTACGTCCGTCGGCGAAATCGACGCGCTGCCCGGCACGTGCGTGCGCGTGTCCTCGCCGGAGGACGCGCCGGACGCGGTCGTTTTGCCAAGCTACGGCGAGGTTGCCTCCGACAAACGGAAATACGCGCAGGCATTCGCGGCACAGGCGCGCGAGCAGGACGCGGTGCGCGGCAGGCGGCTGATCCAGCCGCACGAAAAAGGATGCCTGCTCTGCAACCCGCCCGCCATGCCGCTTAATGCCGCGGAACTGGACGAAGTTTACGCGCTGCCGTATACGCGGCGGCCGCACCCGATGATTAAGGGGCACGTTCCCGCGCTCGACGAGGTATCGTTTTCCATCACGTCGTCGCGCGGATGCTTCGGCAACTGCAGCTTCTGCGCGCTGACGTTCCACCAGGGGCGCGTCGTGACCGCGCGTTCGCAGGAGTCGATCATTAAAGAGGCGAAGCGGCTGACAAAGGAGCCGGATTTCAAGGGGTATATCCACGACGTCGGCGGACCGACGGCGAATTTCCGGCATCCCGCCTGCACGAAGCAGCTCAAAAGCGGCGCGTGCGCCGAGCGGGAGTGCCTTGGCTTTGCCGCCTGTAAAAACGTAGACGCGTCCGAAACAGAGTACACGAGCCTGCTCAAAAAACTGCGCGCGCTGCCGGGCGTGAAGAAGGTGTTTGTGCGCAGCGGCGTGCGGTACGACTATGCGCTGCTAGACCGCGACGACGCGTTTTTGCGCGAACTGATATCGCACCACATCAGCGGGCAGCTCAAGGTTGCGCCGGAGCACGTGTCCGACCGCGTGCTGCGCTATATGAACAAACCTCCGCACGCGGTGTATGAGCGCTTCGTGCAGAAATATGAGGCGCTCAATAAAAGCCTCGGCATGAAGCAGTTCCTCGTACCATACCTCATCAGCTCGCATCCCGGCTCCACGCTGGACGACGCGATCGAGCTTGCGCTGTACCTCAAAAAGACCGGGCATAAGCCCGAGCAGGTGCAGGACTTTTACCCGACGCCCGGCACCGCGAGCACCTGCATGTTTTACACCGGGCTGGACCCGAAAACGATGCGGCCCGTGTACGTGCCCAAAAGCCGCGAGGAAAAGGCCATGCAGCGCGCGCTCATGCAGTGCCACGTGCGAAAAAACTGGCCGCTGATCCGAGAAGCGCTCAAAAAGGCCGGCCGGGACGATTTGATCGGCCCGGGCGGGCTTGTGCCCGCGGACGGCGGCGGCAGACCGCCCATCGGCGCAAAAAAGACGGTTAATCCGCGGCAAAAACAGGCCGGGCGGGACAAAAAACGCCGCGGCGGGCAATACGTGCCGCCGAAAAAGGGCGGCGCGCGCAAAAAGCGCGGCGGATAGCGCCGGTGAAGCTTCGGTTTAAAGCGGCGCAAAAGCGCAAAATCCGTCGGTTTTGACACGCGAAGTTATTGACAAACGGCACGCCAGCCGATAGAATATCTAAGGTTGCGTGGAGACGCGCGATGTTTATTCCTGCGCGCCGGATCAATATACGGCCGGGATGTGGCCGAAAGGCGGTGGGAAGCATGCGGATTCGCATTGCAAACGCCCTGCGGCAAGCGGGCGAGGCCTTCGGGTTTGAATGCGCCGAAACGCCGGAGCCGTTTTCCTACGGCGAGCGGACGATTCGTTTCGCCGCGCCGGTAAAGGTTGAGGGCAGTTACGTTTACGACGGGAAGGCCTTCAGCGTATCGGCGGACGTGCAAGCCGTGCTGGACGCGGTCTGCGCGCGCTGTACAAAGCCGTTTGAGGAACAGATTTCGTTTTCCTTTACCGAGCGGTTCGTTAAGGACGCGGAGGAAGAGGACGACGAGAGCTATGCTTACGCAGGGGACGAACTGGAACTCGACAAGGCGGTTATGGACAACCTGCTTTTAGAGCTGCCGATCGCGAGCGTTTGCCGGGCGGACTGCAAGGGGCTCTGCCCCGTATGCGGGGCCGACCGGAATGTGACCGTTTGCCACTGCAAAGAAACCGGAGCCGCGGAAAAGGGAGCCCTTTACCGCGCGCTATCTGATGAAGAATAGGAGGGAATATCATGGCAGTACCCAAGAGAAAAACGTCCAAAGCCAGGCGCGATTCGCGCAGAGCGGGCAACGCAAACCTGACCGCTCCGCAGCTCGGCGAATGCCCGCAGTGCCACTCGCTCGTGCCGCCGCACACGGTGTGCAAAACGTGCGGGTCGTACAACGGCAGGCAGGTTGTCGACATGGAGAAGAAGGAAAAGAAAGAGGCCTGATTTTCCATCCGGCACAAAACGCTGAAAAATGCGCAAACAGAAGACTTTCCGGAGCGGACCGCCGCGAAAGAAAGTCTTTTTTGCGTTGCATCCAAATTATATTTTTCGTATAATAAAGCAACCGGCGCGTCCGCCGCGCACGGGAAAACACGGAATTATCATTAAAAAAATCATACACGACGGCGGCACGGGGAAACCCCCGCGGTGCGGCGGGTTCGCCCCGCCGGAAGACGGGAGTAGATGGGACTTGAGGATTGCAATCGACGCAATGGGCGGCGATTATGCGCCGCAGGCGGTGCTCGAAGGGGTGAAGCTCGTTCTGCCGGAGCTTTCCGCGGAAACGGAGCTTTTGCTCTTTGGCGACGAATCCGCGTTGCAGAAAGGCTTGGATGCGATCGGCGTATGCGACGCGCGCGTTTCGATCATGCCGACCACGCAGGTGATCGGCTGCGACGAACAGCCAACGCTCGCCATCCGCAAAAAGAAGGACTCTTCGATGGCGCGCGCCGTGGAAGCGGTCGCAAAGGGCGAGGCGGACTGCGTGCTCTCCGCGGGGAGCACGGGCGCGCTGCTCACGGGCGGCACGCTGATCATCAAGCGCTTAAAGGGCGTGAAGCGTCCCGCGCTGGCAACGGTGCTGCCGACGATGGACGGCTGCGTGCTGCTGCTCGACTGCGGCGCGAACACCGACTGCAAGAGCGATTATCTCGTGCAGTTCGCGCTCATGGGCTCGTCGTATATGGAGCGCGTGCTCGACGTAAAATCCCCGCGGGTCGGGCTTTTGAGCAACGGCGCGGAGGAAGAAAAAGGCAACGAACTGACCAAGGAAACGCACGCGCTGCTCAAAACCGCGCCCGTGCACTTCACCGGCAACTGTGAAGCGCGCGACGTGCTCGGCGGCGAATTCGACGTTGTGGTCTGCGACGGCTTCGACGGCAACGTCGTGCTCAAAGGCACGGAAGGCACCGCGGCGCTGATGATGGGACTGCTCAAAAAGCACCTGACATCGGGCTTTATTACGAAGATCGGCGCGCTTTTGTGCAAGCCCGCGTTTCGCGTACTCAAAAAGAAGCTGGACTACACGGAGTACGGCGGCGCGCCGCTGCTCGGCGTGAACGGCGGCGTGATCAAGGCGCACGGCAGCTCGAACGCAAAAGCCTTCCGCTCGGCGATCTTGCAGGGCGTGCGGCTGGTTTCGTCGGACGTAACGCGTCTCGTCGGCGAACAGATCGCGGCGATGGACGGCGAAGGCCCGTCCGTGTGAGCCTTTTAGGATTGACAGATTCTTTTGCGTACTATAGAATACTACCCGAACGAGATGCGAAGACACGCGTCAAAAGGAGTTATGAACATGCATTTTGAAAAAGTTAGAGATATTATCGCAAAGCAGTTGGATATCGAAGCCGGCACCATTACAATGGAAAGCCGCCTGATCGACGACCTCAAGGCAGACTCGCTGGACATCGTCGAACTCATCATGGACCTCGAACAGGAATTCAACATTGAAATCCCCGACGAGGAACTCCCCAAGGTGCAGACCGTTGCCGACATCGTCGGTTATCTGGATCAGAAGTGACCACCGGCCAAAGCATCCGACTGCCCGCATCCGACGGCAAACAAGGGTGCGGGTTTTTATGTGAAGCGCGCCGGGACGCTTTTTCCCGTGCCGCATTAAAAAACCACACGACCTAAGGAAGAAATTGCATGCCAGATCCCGATACCGAGCTTTCCGCGCTGGAAGACCGCCTGCAGTATACGTTTATCGATCGTTCCCTTTTGGAAACGGCGCTGACGCATACCTCGTTTGTCAAAGGAGGCGGAAAAAAGCGCGCGCATAACGAGCGGCTGGAGTTCCTCGGCGACGCGGTGCTCGAACTCTGCGTGAGCGAGCATCTTTACCGGGACAACCCCGGCATGCAGGAGGGCGCGATGACGCGCCACCGCGCGCGGCTGGTCTGCGAAAAAGCGCTCTATTCCGCGGCGGTCGCGCTGGGCCTGCCCGCATATCTGCGGCTCGGCAACGGCGAAGAACGCACCGGCGGACGTAAAAAGCCGTCCATCGTGAGCGACGCGATGGAGGCCGTCATCGGCGCGATCTACCTTGACGGCGGGCTGGAAAGCGCACGCAAGGTGATTGCCGGCGGCGTGGTGCGCCTGCTCGAAGAAGCGCGCGTCGACGAAATCGACCGGGACTATAAGACGCGCCTGCAGGAACACGTCCAAAAAGGGCATATCGGCAAACTCGAATATACGTGCACGGACGTTTCCGGTCCGGAGCATCAAAAGCGCTTTACAATCTGCGTGACGCTTTCCGGCGAGAAAATCGGTGAAGGGACGGGCGCGAACAAGCAGAGCGCCGGCCAGCAGGCGGCAAAGGACGCGCTGGTCCGTCTCGGCATTCTGGAGGGCGAAGCATGCGGCTGACCAAGCTCGAGCTCAACGGCTTCAAATCCTTCGCGCGGAAAACGGAAATCCGTTTCGGCGGCGGCATAACGGCCATCATCGGCCCGAACGGCAGCGGAAAGAGCAACATTTCGGACGCCGTGCGCTGGGTGCTGGGTGAACAGAGCGCAAAGGCTCTGCGCGGCACGCGCATGGAGGATGTGATCTTCAACGGCACGCAGCTGAGAAAAGCGCTTGCCTACAGCGAAGTGACGCTTACCTTCGACAATTCGGACGGACTGCTCAACGTGCCTTTCGAGGAGGTTGCAGTCACGCGCCGCGTATACCGCTCCGGCGAGAGCGAATATTCCATCAACCACAACACCTGCCGCCTGCGCGACGTGCAGGACCTTTTCCGCGACACAGGCGTGGGCAAGGACGGCTATTCCATCATCGGACAAGGCAAAGTTGAGGAAATCCTCGCCAACAAGTCCGGCGACCGGCGCGCCGCCTTTGAGGAGGCCGCGGGCGTGATGCGCTACCGCGTGCGCAAGGAGGAGGCCGCGCGCAAGCTCGACCGCACGGAAAAGAACCTTGAACGCATCGAAGACGTGCTCAAAGAGCTCGGCGACCGTCTCGGCCCGCTGGAACAGCAGAGCGCGTCCGCGCGAACCTACCTCAAACTGCGCGACGAACTGCGCGATCTGGAAGTCAATCTTTTCTTATATCAATACGACCGCGCGCACGAAAAGCTGGCCGTCATCGAAGAAACGGCAAAGCAGATGCTAAGCGAGCGCGAACTCGCCGAACAGAGCGAAAAGGAGCTCGTGGACGCCTGCGCCGCGCTGGAAGAGAAGCTTTCTTCGCTGGACGCGGCGCTCGCCGAACGCCAGAACCGGCTTATGGGACTGGTTTCGGAGACGGAAGCGCGCGTCGGCGAAAGCAACGTACTTGCCGAGCGGCGCGAAAACGCCGTGCGCGAATGCGCGCGCATCGAAGCCGAGCAACAGGCGGGAAAACAGCGCCTGTCCGAGCTGGACGAAGCCATCGGCGGCATGCAGACGGACGAATCCGGCAAAGCCGCGCTGGAACTGCTGGAGCGCGAAATCGAAACGGCACAGCAGAGCCTCGGCGAAACGGACGCGGAAGTGCTGCGGCGCGAGGAAGCGCTTGAAGCGCTCAAAAACAGCATCATCGAGCGGATGAACCGCATGTCGGACTGCCGCTCCAGCGTTTCGCGCTACGACGCGATGCGCACCTCCATAGAAGAACGCCTGCAGGCGATCGAAACCGAAGCGCAGCGCCAAAAGGAAGAAACAGCCAAGCTCGAAACCGAGCTGGAGACGGCAAAGCGCGTGCACGCCGAAGAAGAAGAAAAGCTTGCGCAGGCCGGGAGAGACCTGGACGGCGCGGTCGAAAACCGGCGGCGCACGCTGGACAAATACGTAAAACAACGCGAACAGCTCCAGCAGAAAGAACAGGAAATTTCATCCAAACTCTCGCGGCTGCGCCTGCTTGAAGAAATGCAGCGCTCGCGCGAGGGCTATTATGCGAGCGTTAAGAACATCCTGCGGGACGCGCCGAAGGACACGCGCCTGTCCGGCGCGATCGTCGGCGTGGTCGCGGAGCTCATCCGCGTGCCGAAGGAATATGAAACCGCCGTCACCATGGCGATGGGTTCGACGCTGCAGAATATCGTCACCCCGACCGCCGAGGACGCAAAATACGTCATCGATTATCTGCGCGCACACGACTACGGCCGCGCGACGCTGCTGCCGATGGCGCTGATCAAGCCCACGTTGCCGACGCGCGAAGAACGCGCGCTGCTCGACCTGCCGGGGTGCATCGGCGTGGCCAGCGAGCTTGTCGGCTGCGACGAGAGCGTGCGCAAGGTGGTCGATTATCTGCTTTGCCGCACCATCATTGTTAAAGACCTCGACGCGGGCATCGCGCTCAAAAAGCGCACGCGCGGCGCGTTCCACATTGCAACGCTTGAAGGCGACATCATCAGCACCGGCGGCTCCATGAGCGGCGGCAGTCTCAAAAAACAGACCAGCACGCTGCTTGGCCGCGAGCGCGAGATCAAGGAACTGCGCGAAAAACTTCGCAAAGCGGAAAAGGAGCTTGAAGAAGGCAAACAGCTCCTGCGCGACGGCGAACAGGATTTGCTTCGCTGCGATATTCAAGTGGACTCCTTCCGGGACGCGGCGCACGCCTGCGAACTGGAGTGCGCCCGCCAGGCCGAGCAGATCGAAATCATCGAGCGGGACGCGGAGAAGAGCCGCGCCGGTGAAACGGCGCTGGAGCAGGAACGCGCGCAGCTCACCGAAAACCTTGGCGAAGTCGAGCGCGAAAAGCAGACCGCCGACGAAAGCCAGAGCACCATGGAGCAGGACAACGCCGCGACCCGCGAGGACGTTGCAAAGGCGCAGGCGGAACTGGCCCGGCTCAGAAGCGAGCGCGAACAGGCGGCGCAGGCGCTCTCCGAAGCGCGTGTGCGGCGTATGGCGCTCAGCAAGGAGCGCGACGCGGTGTACGCCGAGCAGAAGCGCCTCGTGCAGGAGCACCGCGCGCTTTCGATCCGGCTGCAGGAGCTCGAACGCAGCGCGGCGGAAAACGCCGAAGCGCAAAAACAGATCGAAGAAAAACTCGCGGGCATGAAGCGCACCATCGAAACCGACCAGCAGACCGGCGCCGCCGAAAAGGAAGCGCAGAAGAAGCTGGAGGAGGAGCGCCAGAGCGTTGCGGCGGAACTCTCCGAACAGCGCAAACGCCGCGAGGAACTCATCTCCGGCGCGCGCGAACTGGCCGAGCGCATCCATAAGCAGGAACTCACCCAGAACCGGCTGGAAATGGAACTCGCCTCCATGCAGGACCACATCTGGGAAGAGTACGAACTCACCTACGAAAACGCCGCCGCGCTGCGGAAGGACATCCCGATTGGCGCGAGCAACGCGCGCGTTTCCGAAATCAAACGTGAAATTAAATCGCTCGGGGACATCAACCTCGGCGCGATCGAGGACTACAAGAGCGTTTTTGAGCGGCACACGGCGCTGAGCACGCAGTGCGACGATCTCAACAAAGCCAAGGCCGATCTCGAGCAGCTCATCGTCGAACTGACCGCAACGATGGAAACGGTGTTTTTAAAGCAGTTCGAGCAGATTCAAAAGAACTTTTCCGGCGTGTTCGCGGAACTCTTCGGCGGCGGGTACGCCGAACTGCGGCTGGCGGACAAAAACGACGTGCTCGGCTGCGATATCGACATCATCGCGCAGCCGCCGGGCAAAAAACTCCAACTGCTGACCCTGCTTTCCGGCGGGGAACGCACGCTCACGGCTATCGCGCTGCTGTTTGCAATGCTCAAGCTCAAGCCGCCCGCGTTCTGCATGCTCGACGAAATCGAGTCCGCGCTGGACGAGGCGAACGTATCCCGCTTTGCCGACTACGTCATGAAATATGCGAACGACACGCAGTTCATCCTGATTACGCACCGCAAGGGCAGCATGGAAGTCTGCGACACGCTCTACGGCGTTTCCATGGAGGAAAAGGGCGTGAGCAAGGTCGTTTCCGCGCGCTTCGGCGAAAACGGCGTCGCGGGAAAAGCGCCGCAGGACTGATCAAAAAGGAACACGGATATAAATGGAGAAAAAATCGCTCTTTCAAAAATGGAAAACCGGCCTCGGTAAAACGCGCACCGGCCTGCTCGCCCGTATTTTCAGCGGCAAGGACGGCGTGAACGAGGCGTTTTATGAGGAACTGGAGGAAGCGCTCATCCTTGCGGACGTCGGCGCGGAGCCGACGGAACTGCTGCTCGACGCACTCCAGAGCGAAATCAAGGAACAAAAGATCACGGACCGCGCGGCGGCGCGCGGCGTGCTGGAAGGGCTGATCGCCGGTGCGGTGCGTTCGGACAAACCCTTTGCGCCGGAAAACGGCGCGGCGGTTCTGCTGATCGTCGGGGTCAACGGCGTCGGCAAAACGACCTCCATCGGCAAACTGGCCGCGAGCTATACCCGGCAGGGCAAAAAGGTGATGCTCGCCGCGGCGGACACGTTCCGCGCGGCGGCGGCGGAGCAGCTCGGCGAGTGGGCGGCGCGCGCGGGCGTGCCGATGGTCAAGCACGGCGAAGGCGCGGACCCCGCGGCGGTCGTGTTCGACGCAATCGCTTCCTATAAGGCGAAGGGTTGCGATCTGCTGCTCTGCGACACGGCGGGCAGGCTGCACAACAAGCAGAACTTAATGAACGAACTGGCGAAAATCCGCCGCGTCATCGGGCGTGAACTGCCGGATGTCCCATGCGAAACGCTGCTCGTGCTCGACGCGGTGACCGGCCAGAACGCGACCGCGCAGGCAAAGGCGTTTATGGATGTTTGTTCGCTCGACGGCGTGATTCTCACCAAGCTGGACGGTACGGCCAAGGGCGGCGTTGTGGTCTCCATCTGCAAAACGCTCGGCGTTCCGGTGCGCTTTGCCGGCGTGGGCGAGGGCATCGACGACCTCCAGCCCTTCGACGCGCAGCTTTTTGCAAAGGCGCTGCTCGGCGGCGCGGACTGAGCGTGTTTTACCCGTAAAACCGCGATATTACAGAACTTTTCCTTGACAAATCCGCATACGCCCGTATAATGTTCTAGGTGTAAAGCAAATCACCTTTACAGAGGGCGGCCATGAACCGATTGATCGAACTCGGACAATTGCTGGACTGGTACGGCGCTTTTCTGACGGAGCGTCAGCGTTCGCTCGTGTCCCAGTACGCGTTCGAGGACTGCTCGCTCGGCGAAATCGCCGAACGCGAACACATCACGCGGCAGGCCGTGCGCGACGCGGTCACGACCGCGGAGGCCGAACTGCGCGCGGCGGAGGAGAAACTCCGCCTGATCGAAAATAGCGCGCGCGCACGCGAACTTGCGAACGAACTAATGCAAACGCCGCTGACCGACGAGCAGAAACGGCTGGTCGGGCAGCTCGGCGATCTGTTTACGGCGGGCGACGGCGAAAGCTGACCCGCGCATATGAAAAGATTTTTTTACCTGAAACGGTCGGAGGAAAGAAATGGCGTTTGAAGGGGTCTCCTCAAAACTCCAGGCGATATTCAAGCGGCTCAATTCACGCGGCAAGCTCAGCGAAGCGGACGTGAACGCCGCCATGCGCGAGATCAAGCTTGCGCTGCTGGAAGCGGACGTGAACTTCCTTGTGGTCAAGGAGTTCATCAAAACCGTGAGCGCGCGCGCCGTCGGTGCGGAGGTGCTCGAAAGCTTAACGCCCGGCCAGCAGGTCGTCAAGATCGTCAACGAGGAACTCACCCGCCTGATGGGCGGCGAAAACGCAAAACTCGAATTCGGCAGCGTCAAACCCGCCGTCATCCTCATGGCTGGCCTGCAGGGCGCGGGCAAAACCACCATGTGCGGTAAGCTCGGCGCATACATCGAAAAGCAGTACGGCAAAAAGCCGCTGCTCGCAGCCTGCGATATCTATCGCCCGGCGGCGATTCAACAGCTCCAGATCGTCGGCGAAAAGCTGAACATCCCCGTCTACGAACACGGCACGCAGGACCCTGTTAAGACCGCGAAGGAAGCGGTGGAAGAAGCAAAACGCAGGTTCCTGGACGTGGTCATCGTGGACACCGCGGGCCGGCTGCACATCGACGAAGACATGATGGGCGAACTCAAGCGTATTTGTAATGCCGTGCATCCCGCGGAAATCCTGCTGGTCGTGGACGCAATGACCGGTCAGGACGCGGTGAACGTTGCAAAGGCGTTCCACGAGACGGTGGAGCTCACCGGCGTAATCCTGACCAAGCTCGACGGCGACACACGCGGCGGCGCGGCGCTCTCGGTGCGGCAGGTGACGGGCAAGCCCGTCAAGTTTGCGGGCACGGGCGAAAAACTGACCGATATCGAGCCGTTTTATCCGGACCGTATGGCCAGCCGCATCCTCGGCATGGGGGACGTGATGACGCTTATCGAAAAGGCGCAGAGCGCGTTCGACGAGCAAAAGGCCGCCGAGATGACGGAAAAAATGATGTCCAATCGCTTCACGCTGGATGATTTCCTCGACCAGATGGAGCAGATGTCGTCGATGGGGTCGATGGAGGACATTCTCAAGATGATCCCCGGCATGAACGCCCAGAAACTCGGCGGCGCGCAGATCGACGAAAAACAGCTTGCGCGCACCAAGGCGATCATCCTTTCAATGACCAAAGCCGAGCGCACCAATCCGGACGTCATCAACGCCAGCCGTAAAAAGCGCATCGCGCGCGGCAGCGGCACGAGCGTGCAGGAAGTCAACCGGCTGCTTAATCAGTTCAACGCCTCGCGTCAGATGATGAAGCAGATGAGCGGGCGGATGAAGAAAAAAGGCCGGCGCGGCGGCATGCCGTTCGGGTTTTAGCGCGGGGTTCTCCCGCTTACAAAGGCGAATCACGTTTCAACGTATTCGATATAGAAAAAATAAAAAGATATAGTTGGAGGAACAGAACAATGCTGAAGATCAGACTGCGCCGCATGGGCGCGAAGAAAGCGCCTTTTTACCGCATCGTGGTCGCGGACTCCCGCGCGCCGCGCGACGGAGCGTTTGTTGAGGAAATCGGCTACTACAATCCGCTTTCCAACCCCGTCGAGCTGAGCGTGAAGAACGAACGCGCCGCGGAGTGGATCAAGCAGGGCGCGCAGCCGACAGAAACCGTACGCGCGCTGCTGAAAAAGAGCGGCGCCATCGAGTGAGGATGGAACAAATGGAGGAACTGGTCCGTTTTATCGCAAAAAACCTCGTTGACGACCCGGAGGCCGTAACGGTCGAGTCGCGCGAGGAAGGGGACACGGTCGTGATCTCCCTTTCCGTCGCGCCCGCCGATATGGGCAAGGTCATCGGCAGGCAGGGACGCATCGCAAAGGCGATCCGCACGGTCGTCAAGGCCGCGAGCGTCCGCGGCGAAAAGAAGTATCTGGTCGATATCGTTGAAAAATAAGTATCTGCGCGCAGGTCAGATCGTCCGTCCGCACGGAGTCAGGGGAGACGTAAAAATCGTCCCGCTTACCGACGATCCGGCCCGCTTTTGCGCGCTGAAAAACGCATATCTCGAACAGGCGGGCGCTATTACGCCCGTTTCGTTGGGGAACGTGCGTTTTCAGCCCGGCGCGGTGCTTTTGCATATCGAAGGGTACGACACGCCCGAGCAGGCGGAGCTGCTGAAAAACGCCTATCTCTGCGTCGATCGGGCGCATGCAGTGAAGCTGGAAGCGGACACGTATTTCGTGGCCGACCTGATCGGCTGCGAAACGTTCGACACGCGCGGCCGGGCGTTCGGCAAAATCACGGACGTGCTCGAAACCGGCGCGAACGACGTCTACGAAATCGAGCACGGAAAACTGCTCGTGCCCGCGCTCAAACGGGTGCTTTTTGAGGTGGACGTTGAAAACGCGCGCATCACGTTCGATGCGGACGTGCTCGGGGAGGTCGGCTGCTTTGCGGATTGATATTCTCACGATCTTTCCGGAGATGTTCGAAGGCGTGCTCGGCGCGAGCATCCTCGGCCGCGCGCGGCAAAGCGGGCTGATCGATATCCGCGTGCACAACATCCGCGATTACACGGACAACAAACACAAAAAAACGGACGATTATCCATTCGGCGGCGGCGCGGGCATGGTGATGATGGCGCAGCCCATCTTCGACTGTGTGGACGCGGTGCTCGGCGGCGAAAGCGCGCGGCGCATCCTGCTGAGTCCCCGCGGCGCGGCGCTGACGCAAAAAAAGGCGAAGAGCCTTGCTAAAGAGGAGCGGCTTTTGCTGCTCTGCGGGCATTACGAGGGCGTGGACGAGCGCGTGATGACGATCATGGACGAGGAAATCTCCATCGGCGACTATGTGCTCACCGGCGGCGAGCTGCCCGCCATGGTGCTGGCCGACTGCGTAAGCAGGCTGATTCCCGGCGTGCTCGGCAGCGAGCTGAGCGCCGAGGACGAATCGTTTTCCGACGGATTGCTGGAATACCCGCAGTACACGCGCCCGGCGGATTTCCGCGGCATGCAGGTGCCGGAAATCCTGCTCAACGGCCACCATGCCAACATCGAAAAATGGCGGCGCGAACAGGCACGGCTCAAGACCGCGCTTTGCAGGCCAGATTTGCTGAAAGACGACGACGGCGGCGAAACCATCGAAGCGCCGGACGACGCCTGGCTCTGACCCGAAAAAAACGCGCCCGGTTTGCCGGGCGGGGAAGCGCGCGGGGACAAACGGCCCTGCGCGGCAGAAGCTTTTTTTATGAAAAACAAAACAAAAGGTACGATCGCGATGCTGCTTGCCGCTCTGCTTTGGAGCCTCGGCGGCATTTTTATCAAGCTGGTGCCCTGGAACCCGCTGGCCATTTCAGGCGCGCGCGGGCTGATTGCGGCGTTCGTGATGTTTGCGTTCATGCGCGCAAAGCGTATCAAACCCGCCGTGAGCGCAGATTCGCTGAAAATCGCCGTGTCGCTCGCGGGGGTCTGCGCAACATTCGTTGCGGCAAACAAGCTCACCACCGCCGCCAACGCGATCGTGATTCAGTACTGCGCGCCGGTCTACGTGCTTTTGTACGTGGCGCTGGTGCAGAAAAAGAAGCTCAAGCCCTTCGATATTGTCGTCGTGCCGGTGACCATCTTCGGCGTGGCGCTCTGCTTTATCGGCCAGATCGGCAAAGGCACGCTGGCTGGTGACCTCGTTGCGCTCGTGAGCGGAATTTTCTTTGCCGCCATGTTCATCTTCAGCGAAAACGTCTCCGAAGAGGCGCGCGTCAACGGCCTGATGCAGGGGCAGCTTCTTAACGCGCTCATCGGCCTGCCGGTGCTTTTTATCACGCGTCCGGCGTTTTCGGTGCAGGCGGTGCTCGTCGTGCTGGCGCTGGGGCTGCTGCAGGTTGGGCTTGCGTATGTGTTTTACGCCGTCGCGCTGCAAAACGCGCCGCTTCTGACCTGCTCGCTGCTCGGCGTGCTCGAACCGCTCCTGAATCCGCTTTGGGTGTATCTTTTCGCAGGAGAAAACCCGGGGATCTGGTCGCTGGTCGGCGGGGTCGTCGTCGTTGGCACGATCACGCTCTGGTATGTCGGCGACGCGAAGAAAAGCACTGCCGCGGCGGGGATTTAGCGGGACGGCCGCAGGCAAAAACGGCTTGCAATCGGCCTGCGGCTGTGTTATAATCGCGTTCGTGACATCGGGCGGTCCTCTGTTCGGCACCGGATAAGAACGCTTGTGCAAATGAAAGGAGAATTTTCAATGTCGAACATCATTACCGAACTGGAAAAAGAGCAGCTTCGCACTGATCTGCCGGAGCTTGAAGTCGGCGACACCGTCCGCGTATTCGTGAAGGTCATCGAAGGCAGCCGCGAGAGGCTGCAGAACTTTGAAGGCGTCGTGATCAAGATTCAGGGCGGCGGCGTGCGCAAGAGCTTCACCGTCCGCCGTATTTCCTACGGCGTGGGCGTCGAGCGGACGTTCCCGTATAACAGCCCGCGCATCGGCCGTATCGAGGTCGTCCGCCACGGCGTGGTCCGCCGCGCAAAGCTCTTTTATCTGCGCGAGCGTTCCGGCAAAGCCGCGAAGATCCGCGAGCGCATCGTGGACAAGCGGAAAAAATAAAACAAACGAAGCTAAAACGGACCCCTGCCGAAACAACGGCGGGGGTCTTTTTTCGGGCGGCGGTTAAGCTGAAATCGCTTCGTTTTCGCCGAAGATTGAAATATGTTATGATAGGTTCAACTTTGCGACTACATGACCGTTTTGAGTATTCCGGGGGAATTGAAAAATGAAAATCATCATTGGAGCAGGCCGAACAGCCTTCGACGGATGGATTTTCACCCAGCAAGAAGAACTGGATCTGCTCAATCCAGCCAGCTTCGCCCGGCTTCTTGACGGGGAACCTGCAGACGCAATGCTGGCTGAGCATGTTTGGGAACATATGTCGCAGGAAGATGGACTGACTGCGGCGAAAAACTGTTTTGCGGCTTTAAAACCGGGCGGATATATCCGCTGTGCCGTACCAGACGCTAATTTTCGCAACGAGCGATACCAGAATCTTGTTCAAATTAGCGGACCCGGCCCAAAAGACCACCCTGCGTATACGCATAGGTCGCTTTACAACTATAAGACATTTCGGGATGTGTATATGCAGGCGGCCTTTTGTGTTGAACTTTTGGAATACTGCGACGAAGACGGCCGGTTTCATTATCAGTTCTGGAACGATGCGGACGGGCATATCGGATGGTCGCTGCGGTTTGACACGCGGAACAGCGGCGGCGCAATTGAGAACGTTTCGATTATCATAGACGCAAAAAAGCCGCTGATTATCTGAATTGGAAGAAAACAGGGCTTTTCATGTTGCCTTTTTTAAGAAAAGCACAGGCTGAAAAAACGCCCTGCACATAAACGTGTGTTTTGATAAAATAAAGAAATCGCTTATAATAAGCAAGGCGAATACACTTTTAAACACGACCGAAAGGGAATTATATGCCTGCAATCAACTGGTACCCCGGACACATGGCCAAAACGCGCCGCATGCTCGAAGCAAACCTCAAAATGATCGACGTGGTGGTCGAACTGGTCGACGCGCGCGCGCCGCAGGCGTCGCGCAACCCGGATTTCGACGACCTGTTTTCCAATAAGGCGCGCGTGGTGCTGCTCAATAAAAGCGACCTGGCCGACCCGCAGACGACGAAAAAATGGATCGCGCACTATGCTGCGCGCGGGATTTCGGCGGCGGGGCTGAGCGCGACGGGCGGCGGCGCAAAGAAGATCGCCGCCGGGCTGATCGAGCGCGCCGCAAAGCCGAAGGTGGAACAGATGCGCCAGAAGGGCGTGAACAAGGTCGTGCGCTGCATGGTCGTCGGCATTCCGAACGTCGGCAAGTCCACGCTCATCAACCGCATTGCGGGCGTTAGCCGTGCCGAAACGGGCAACAAACCCGGCGTGACGCGCGGCAAGCAATGGGTGCGGATTTCGCCGTACCTCGAGCTCATGGACACGCCCGGCATGCTCTGGCCGAAGCTGGAAGACCAGCGTCTGGCGGCGCACCTTGCGTTCCTCGGTTCGATCAAGGACGAAATTATGGATTCCGAGACGCTTGCAAAGCAACTGCTCGTGCAGCTGAGCGCCCTCGTGCCGGGCGCGCTGGCGCAGCGCTATAAAAAGCTTGCGCCGGACACGCCGGAGGACGACCTGCTTGCCGCGGTCTGCAAAAGCCGCGGATTTCTCCTTAAAGGCGGGGAACTGGACACGGAGCGCGCCGCGCGCGTTGTGCTGGACGAATTCCGCGCGGGGAAGATCGCGCGCGTGTCTCTCGAACAGCCGGAGGTGGAGGCATGACGCGCATGCCGGAGCCGGAGCGGCTCGAAAAGCTATCCGAGCCGGACAGGCCGTTCTGGGCGAAGCCGGGCGTCGTGCTCGCGGGCATGGACGAGGTCGGCCGCGGGCCGCTGGCCGGGCCGGTGGTCGTCGGCTGCGCCGCCATGCTGCCGGAACCGCTGATCGAGCATGTCAACGACTCGAAAAAAGTCTCCGAAAAGCGGCGGGAAGCACTCTGGCCGGAGCTGACCCAAACGGCGCGCGGCTATGCGCTCGGCTGGGTCTGGCCGGAGACCATCGACGAAATCAATATTCTGCAGGCGACAAAGCTGGCCTGCAAACTTGCGTTCGAGGCCATGCCGGTCGGCGTAACGGACGTTCTGACCGACGCGCTCTGGCAGCTCGATATCCCCGCAAGGCAGTTTCCGATCGTGCACGGCGACACGCTGAGCTATTCGATCGCGTGCGCTTCCATCATCGCAAAGGTGTCGAGGGACCGCTACATGATCGAGCAGGACGCGCTCTATCCGGAATACGGCTTTGCGCGCAACAAGGGCTACGGCACGGCGGAGCACATTGCGGCGATCAAAAAATACGGTCCGTGCCCGATCCACCGCCAAACGTTCATCGGTAAATTCCTGTGAGCGCCGTTTCGACCGGCCGGCGCGCGGAACAGGCCGCGCTGCGCTTTCTGGAGCGCAAAGGACACCGCCTTTTTGCGGCAAACTACCGCAGCGGCCCGCGCGAAATCGACTTGATTACGGCGGACGGGGACGCGGTCGTGTTCACCGAGGTCAAGGCGCGCAGCGGCACGCGCTACGGCACGCCCGGCGAGTTTGTGACGCGCGCCAAGCGCAGAAACCTGACGCTGGCCGCGCAGGCATATCTGATAGAGCACGATCTGCTTTCGTCTCCGGCGCGCTTCGACGTGGTCGAAGTGTATCTTTCGGACGGGACGATCCATCATATCGAAAACGCATTTTTCGCAGAAGAATGAGCGCGGCGCGAACGAAAAAACCATGCAAAGTGTAACGAAAGAGTGAATTTTTACTGCCTGCGGCGGCAGAGAACTCTGCAAGAAAAGTTCCTGTAATTGTTAATGGCCGCAGTCATTAACCCATATTCCCTATGGCATCGGTTAATCCGGACAACGGAACGGGCGGGTTCTTTGTTCTTTTTGCCGCCGTGAGACAAGGCCGAAAGGCAAAGAACGGTCAACCCGTCAAAGAACTGTTTTTGAACGGCGTCTCTTGCCCCGCATGGCGCACGGGTGAATTGTCCGCGCCGGAACGAAGTGCTATAATACAGCAGACGGCGCGGCGCGCCGAATGCACCCTGCGAAAGAACGGACAGGGGATTCAGAAAGGATACGTTTTATGCGCAGACTGCTTGCGTCCCTGTTGCTGATATGCCTGCTGGCAGTCCCGGCGGCCGCAATGGCCGACGGAGGAGAGGACGCGCTCGTTGGCGAAGACCTTCTGTATAACGGTGATTTTTCGATCTATTCGGAGAGCGCGGACCTGCCCGCGGGCTGGGAGCTCTCCGCCTATTACAGCGATGCGGAGAGCGTGCTTGCCGAAACCGTTCGGCAGGATGACGGCAACGCGGTTTCCATTATGAATTTTACCGCGAACGACGCGCGCGTCTGTCAGACGGTCGCTGTCAAACCGGACGTCTGCTATCGCCTCACAGCCGAAATCCGCACGACGGACGTGGAATACGGCACGGGCGCTACGCTCTCCATCGACAACTATTCCGTGGACGGCACCTACTGTTATTCCGAAAACCTGTTCGGAACGGAGGACTGGCGTACGGTGTCGCTTTATTTCCAAACGGGAGAAGAACAGCGGAGCGTGAACGTCGCGCTTCGTCTGGGCGGGTACGGCACCACCGCGACCGGTACGGCGGAGTACCGCGGTGTTTCTTTATATGAATGCACGGCCACTACTGCGGACGTTGTGGACCTTGCTACTGAAAACGGCATCGTATCCTACGCGGGAGACGCAGAGGAACAAACGGCGCAGTCCGTCGCCGCCGGGACAAACGGCATGCTCTACCTTTCGGTTACGGCTACGCTGGTTTTTTCGCTTGTCTTCATTGGAGTATACAGAAAACGTCTGCGCAGCGGCTGCGAAACGCTCGAAGGGCCGGAACGGCCGGCGTTTGCGCTCGGGATCATCCTTGCGGCGGCGTTTCTGCTGCGGGTGGTCCTTTCAATCGTTTTTCACGGGCATCCGACCGACCTGAACTGTTTCATGGCCTGGGGCGGCATGGTTGCGCAGAACGGCACGTCGTCGTTTTATACTTCCGGCGCGTTCACGGACTATCCGCCGGGATACATGTATGTCTGCGGCGCGCTCTCCTGGCTGAGCAGGACGCTTGGTATTGCCTATAATTCAAGCGGTATGGCGCTGCTCTTCAAAATGCCCGCTGCGATCGCGGACCTTGTTTCGGCCTGGCTGATCTGGCGGCTTGCGCGCAGAAACGGCGCGAAGGAGACGCTTTCGCTCACGCTGGCGGGACTGTTTGCGTTCTGCCCGGCGTTGTTGTTTGTCTCCGGCGCATGGGGGCAGATCGATTCCCTGCTGGCGTTGCTGCTGCTGTTTGTCATGCTGTTGTTCCAGGACGAAAAGCGCATTTTTGCCGGTGCTCTCTATGGGCTGGCGATCCTGATCAAGCCGCAGGCGCTCATGCTCGGTCCGGTATTTGCCGTGGCGTTCATCACGGACGTCTTCAAGAACAAGGACGGACGTGTCCGCCGCGCGCTTGAAACCGCCGCTGCGGTGGCTGCGGCACTGCTTGTGCTGTTTGCGCTCTCCCTGCCGTTCAAGGGTACGCAGCCTTGGTACTGGCTGATTGAAAAATATGCGTCCACCGCGTCGTCGTATCACTATATGTCTATCGAGGCGTTCAACTTCGGCTCGCTGATCGGCGGCAACTGGAAGTCTGCGGACACGCTCTTCTGCGGCGTACCGTACTATATCTTCGGCTCGGCCGGCATCGCGCTTTCGGTCGCGTTCGCCGGGGTGATGTACATTTTGGGGCGCAAAAGAAGCAAAGGCGCGCTGTACTTAGGCGCCGCGCTGGCGACGCTCCTGATTTTCACGCTCGGGCATTACATGCACGAGCGCTATATGCTGCCCGCGCTGCTGCTGCTTTTAATTGCGTATGTGTATTACCGCGACCGGCGGCTTTTGATCTCGTTCGGCTGGACGGGCATGACCGCGCTGCTCAACGTCACCTGCGCGATGTACGTCGTTAACCATCAGGCCGCGCGCGGTACGCTCTATAATCTGATCACATTTTTTGGATCGCTGAGCATGGTGCTCTCGGCGGCGTACTTAAGCTATGTCGCGGTGCGCATTCTGCTGCAAAACAGGCCGATCAAAAACCTTGCACCCGTTGCGCGCGGCGAAGACGACGAGAATGGGGAAGACGGCGATTTTCCCGAAGTCGGCGAATTACCGGTGGACGGACTGTCCACGGAGGGCATGCCGATGCCGCCGAAACGCAAGACGCGCGCAAAGAAGCAGACGATACTGCCGAAACTCGCAACGGACGACAAGCTGCACTATACAAAGAGAGACATTCTCTATGTCCTCGGCATCACGCTGATCTATGGGATTGTCGCGCTGACAAACCTCGGGTCGCTGACGGCGCCGCAAAACGACTGGGAGGCTGAAACGCCCGGTGAATCGGTCGTCGTTTCGTTCGGTCAAACCATGACCGTTGCGGCCTACAGTGTATACGGCAACATCGGGCAGGACGGTACGCTGCTGATTCAAACCGAAGACGGTTTTGAAGAGACGTTTTCGCAAGTTTACGACGATATGTTCCGCTGGAAAAAAGTGACGACCGGTTTCACGGCTGAGAGCGTAACGGTATCGCTCTACTCCGGCGCAATCAAGCTCAACGAAATGGCGTTTTTTGACGAAAACGGCGAGCAGATCCCCGTCAAGGTCATTTCTTCAGACGGTACGGCCGCGAACCTCTTCGATGAGCAGGACGTTGTCGAAGCTACGCCGAGCTATTTCAACGGCATGTACTTCGACGAGCTTTATCACGGACGTACGGCCTACGAACACCTGCATAACCTTTCGCCGTACGAAAACTCGCACCCGCCGCTCGGAAAGCTTTTGATCATGATCGGCGTCGCGGTGTTTGGTATGGTGCCGTTTGGTTGGCGTGTCGTCGGCGCGCTGTTCGGCGTCGGCATGCTGCCGGTGCTCTACGCGTTCGGCAAGCGCATCTTCAAAGGGGATTCCAACTACGCGCTGGTGCTCACGACGCTCTTTGCGTTCGATTTTATGCACTTTACGCAGACGCGCATCGCTACGATCGACGTATACTCCGTGTTTTTCATCCTGCTGATGTTCTACTATATGTATCGCTACATCACGATGAATTTCTTCACCGACGGACTCAAAAAGACGCTCAAGCCGCTGTTTTGGTCCGGATTGTTCTTTGGAATCGGCGCGGCGTGCAAATGGACGAGCATCTACGCGGGTATGGGACTTGCGGTGCTGCTGTTCGGCTCGCTGATTGCTCGTTATCTCGAATTCGTCCGGGTCAGGGCGCAGGGGAGTCCCGCGGAAGAGGCGCTCGTGAAGGATTTCTGGACGCTGGCGGCCAAAACGATCCTCTGGTGCTGCCTGTTCTTCATCGTGATTCCGTTTGCAGTGTATTTCGCATCCTACACGCCATATTATATCTACCAGTCCGGCCAGAGCGCGTCCTACGGCCTCAAGGACATGCTGGACACATTTTTCAATTACCAGAACTTCATGTATACCTATCATTCGAGCCTGAACGCAACGCACCCCTATCAGTCGAACTGGTACAGCTGGCCGTTTACGCTCAAGCCGATGTGGTATTATTTCAATTCGTATCTCTATGGAACGAAAGTCTCCACGCTCACCGCTTCGGGAAATCCCGCGGTATGGTGGGTCTCCAGCATCGGCGCGGTCACGCTGCTCGGCCTGCGCGTAAGCGGGCGCGTCAAGCCGGACAGGGCGCTGCAGATTTTCTGTGTAGGCGTGTTTGCAAACTACCTGCCCTGGGTGCTGGTATCGCGCTGCACGTTCATCTACCACTTTTTCGCGACCGTGCCGTTTATCCTGATGGCGACGGTCTACGCGTTGCGGCAGCTTGAGATGAAATACCGTGAAGCCGCGTTCATCAAATGGGTCTGGGTCGGGTTTGCGCTGCTGTTTTTCGCGGCGCTCTATCCCGGAATATCCGGTCTGCCTGTTTCGCCGGAGTGGGCGTCGTTCCTTGCAAAACTGCCCGGAGGGAAACTGATGTATGGAGCGTAAAGCAGGCGCAAAAAAAACATTCGGCCAACTGATCAAATTCGGCCTTGTCGGCGTGCTCAACACGCTGGTGGATTTCCTCGTGTTCCAGATGCTCAACCTCCTGCTCGGCTGGGTCTATGCCGCGCAAGTTGCGGGCTTTACCTGCGGCGTAATCAACAGCTACCTCTGGAACAGCAGCTGGACGTTTAAGGAGGAGCGCACGCGTTCTTTGCGCGAAATGTCGCTCTTTCTCGTGGTAAACCTCGTTTCGCTCTGCGTTTCGCTGGGCGTAATCTGGCTCTGCCGCGAGGTGTTCGGCGTGACCAATGAATGGGCGGCGCAGTGGATGCCAAAGTTCCTTTCCGGTTTCGTTACGGGGGACACAGTCGCCAAGCTGATCGCGACGTTCTTTTCGATCATTGTCAACTTCGCCGGCAACCGGCTTTTCGTATTTAACAAACGCACTAAAGACCAGCCCGGTGCCGTGGAAAATACGGAATCCTGATCAAATTCGATTATAAGATAATAACGGCCGTTTCTATGGCCGGAACGGGGGATGGGGAAGAGGCATGCTTTCGCGCGTGAAAAGTCATGGGCTCAGCGGGATCGGCGGGTTCGGCGTGCTCGTGGAGACCGATATCGCAAACGGGCTTCCGGCCTTTGAAATCGTCGGTCTGCCGGACGCGGCGGTCAAGGAATCGCGCGAGCGCGTGCGCGCCGCCATCCGCAACGCGGGATACGTCTTTCCCGCGGCGCGCATCACGGTCAATCTCGCTCCGGCGGACATGCGCAAGGAAGGCGCGGTATACGACCTTCCCGTCGCGCTTTCGATCCTCTGTGCCAGCGGACAGCTCGGCGCCGCGCCGGAGCTGGAATTCGCCGCGTTCGGCGAGCTGGGGCTCGACGGCGGCGTGCGCGCCATATCGGGCGTGCTGCCGATGGTGATCGACGCGTTCTCCGGCGGAGAGAGCGTATTCGCTGTGCCGGAAGGCAACGCCGAGGAGGCCGCCTGCGTGGAAGGCGTTACGGTCCTGCCCGTGCGCACGCTCGGCGAACTCTGCGCGCATGTGCGCGGCGAAACGAAGATTTTGCCGCGCCCCACAGAACGCTGGCGGGACGGTGAAGTCCGCTACGGGACCGACTTTTCGGAAATCAAAGGCCAACTGGGCGCAAAGCGCGCCGCCGAGATCGCCGTTGCGGGCGGACACAACCTGCTGCTCATCGGCACGCCCGGCTCGGGCAAGACCATGCTTGCGCGCGCAATCCCGTCCATCCTGCCGAAGCTGACTTACGAAGAATCCCTCGAAATTACAAAAATTCATTCCATTACCGGCGCGACCAAAGGCGCGGGCATGGTGCGCGAGCGTCCGTTTCGCGCACCGCATCACGGCGCGTCCAGCGCGGCCCTCGTCGGCGGCGGCAGCCGGGCGATGCCGGGCGAAATCAGCCTTGCGCACTACGGCGTGCTCTTTCTGGACGAACTGCCGGAGTTCAAGCGGGACGTGCTGGAGGCGCTCCGCCAGCCGCTGGAGGACGGGTTTATCACCGTCAGCCGCGCCGCGGCGAGCGCGACCTACCCCGCGGAGTTCGTTTTGGTCGCGGCGATGAACCCCTGCCCCTGCGGCAACAACGGTTCGCGCATCCATGAATGCCGCTGCACACGCTCGCAGATCGAGCGCTATCGCGGGCGGATTTCCGGGCCGCTGCTCGACCGGATCGACATCCAGGTGGAGATGCCGGAAGTCGGCTTTGGCGAACTCACCCAAAAGAGCGGCGGCGAGCCGTCCAGCGATGTGCGCGCGCGCGTGGAACGCGCAAGACAGCGCCAGCGCGAGCGGTTCCGTGAAGACGGCATCCTGCTCAACGCACAGATGAACGCGCGCCTCATCAAACAATACTGCGCGCCGGACAGGGAGTCCGAAGCGCTGCGTGCCAACGCTTTCAGCCAGCTCAAGCTCTCCGCGCGCGCTTACCAGCGCATATTGAAGGTTGCACGCACCATCGCGGACGTCGAGGGCAGCGAGCGCGTCAGGCTTTCGCATTACGCCGAGGCGATCCAGTATCGCAGTCTGGACGCCGCGGGGAACGGAGCATAGGCGGATGCGATCCCTCACGCCGGACGAACAGGCCAGACTGAAACTGCATTACGCGGTCGAATACAATACAAGACTGTTTCATAAAATCGTTGAAGCATATGCTTCGCCTATAAAAACGTGGGATGCGTACACGGGCGGCGACGCACGGTTTGTTTCGCTTGGCGAGCGCGTAAAAACGCGCCTGCGTGAGGCCGCGGCGGCCGGCTTTCTGGACCGCTTCACAGAAAAACTAGATCAGAAAAATATCTCGTTTACCTATCCAGGGGACGGGCGGTATCCGCGTCTTCTCGCGGAGATCCCCGACCCGCCGAGCGTGCTCTATTATATTGGTAAATTCGATCCCGATCCGCAGCTTTCCATCGCCGTAGTCGGCTCGCGCAGACCCACCCGTTACGGGCTGGAAACGGCAAGGCGTTTTGCGTGCGCATTCGCGCAGGCGGGCGTGCTCGTCGTATCCGGCATGGCTGAAGGCGTGGATGCGGCGGCGGCACGCGGCGCGCTGTCCGATGAAACGTGCGTTTGCCCGACCGTCGCGGTGCTCGGCTGCGGGGTGGACGTGATTTATCCGCTCTCCAACGAAACGCTCTACCGGCAAATCGCCGAACGCGGTGCGGTGGTGTCCGAATTCCTGCCCGGCGCGCATGCCGAACGGCATCATTTCCCAATCCGCAACCGCGTGATGAGCGGCATGGCACACGGCACGCTGGTGGTCGAAGCCGCGGCGCGCAGCGGCACCTCCATTACGGCGGGGTACGCACAGGATCAGGGACGCGATGTGTACGCCGTGCCGGGACGCATCGGCGACAAAATGAGCGAAGGGCCAAACGGCATGATCGCGCGCGGAGAGGCAAAGGCCGTGCTCTCGCCGGAGGACGTGTTCTGTGAATATGCGTTTCTGCATGCGCCTGCCGAGACGCAGAGCGAGGCGCAAACCGTTCTGCTTTCGAGCCTGAGCGAGCCGCAGCAGCGCGTCTGCCGACTGCTCAAACAGGGCGAATTTTCCTTTGACGAACTGGCCGAAACGCTGTGTCTTCCGCTCGGTGTTTTGAATTCATGCTTGACAGAATTGCAGTTTTTAGGAATAATGAAGCAGTTGCCGGGCCGATTGTACGCGCTGGACGCGTGTCGTACCCGGCTCAAAGATATTTGACCGACGGGAGGAACGCATAATGTCGGATACTCTGGTGATCGTGGAGTCGCCCGCAAAGGCGAAGACGATCGGAAAATTTCTAGGAAGCAAGTATAAGGTCGTCGCCTCGAACGGTCATGTGCGCGATCTGCCCAAGAGCCAGATCGGCGTGAAGATCGACGAAGGATTCGAGCCGAAATATATCACGCTGCGCGGACGCGGGGATGTGCTCGAGCGCATCCGCAAGGAAGGCAAAGCGGCCGGCAAAATCTATCTCGCGACTGACCCCGACCGCGAGGGAGAAGCGATCAGCTGGCATTTGGCACAGGTGCTCAAGCTGGACGAAAACAGCAAATGCCGTATCGAGTTCAACGAAATCACCGCAACGGCTGTGAAGAACTCCATCAAGGGCGCGCGCGCAATCGACATGCGGCGGGTCAACGCGCAGCAGGCGCGCAGAATCCTCGACCGGCTCGTGGGCTATGAAATTAGTCCCATCCTCTGGCGCAAGGTGCGAAAAGGCCTTTCCGCGGGCAGGGTGCAGTCGGTCGCCACGCGCATCATCTGCGACCGCGAGACCGAAATTCAGAATTTCGTTCCGGAAGAATACTGGAGCATCACGGCAAAGCTCAAAGAAACGTCCGCAAAAAAGACCTTTAACGCCAAGTATTACGGCGAGGGCGGCAAAAAGCGCGATCTGCGCACCGGAGACGAAACCAAAGAGGTGCTCGGCCGCATCGAGGGCAAGCCGTTTACCGTAACGGACGTGAAAAACGGCGAAAAGACGCGCCATCCCGTCCCGCCGTTCACCACCAGCAGCCTCCAGCAGGAAGCCTCTCGCAGACTCGGCTTTACGACTAAGCGCACCATGATGATCGCCCAGCAGCTTTACGAAGGCATTGAGCTCGGCAGCAAGGGCGCGGTCGGCCTGATCAGCTATATCCGTACGGACTCCGTGCGTGTGGCCGGCGAAGCGCAGCAGGCGACGCTGGCGTATATTCAGAAGCGCTTCGGTGAAAAATACGTCCCGCCGAAGCCGAATTTCTACAAGGGCCGCGCCGGCGCGCAGGACGCGCATGAGGCGATCCGCCCGACGAGCATCGAAAACGAACCCGCCGCCATAAAAGAGCATCTTTCCAGCGAGCAGTTTCGCCTGTACCGGCTGATTTACGAGCGCTTCCTCGCCAGCCAGATGAGCGACGCGCGCTTTGCAACCAGCGTGGCAACGCTGGACTGCGAGGGCGCGACCTTCCGCGCCAACGGCATCCGCACGCTCTTCGACGGCTTCACCATTGTCTATACCGAAGGCCGCGACGACGCGCAGGAAAAGGAAACGACCCTGCCGGAACTCGACAAGGGCGAAGCCTGCAAGGCAGAAAAAATCGACAGTGAACAGCGCTTTACCCAGCCGCCGCCGCACTACACCGAAGCGACGCTGGTGCGCGCGCTCGAAGAAAAGGGCATCGGTCGTCCGAGCACCTATTCGCCGACGATCTCCACCATTGTGGACCGTGGTTATATTTCCCGCGAGAAAAAACAGCTGATTCCGACGGAACTTGGCTTTGTGGTCAACCGCTTCATGATGGACAACTTCGACGAGATCGTGGACGAGAAGTTCACCGCCATGATGGAGTCCCAGCTCGACGACGTGGAGACCGACAAGGTCGGCTGGGTGGACGTTTTGACGAAGTTTTACGGGCCGTTCCACAAGAAAGTGGAAGTCGCAATCGAAAAAGCCCCGCCGGAAAAAATCCCGGACGAGGTTTCGGACGTAATCTGCGAAAAATGCGGCGCGAACATGGTCTACAAAATGGGCCGCTACGGGCGGTTCCTCGCCTGTCCGAATTTCCCGACCTGCCGCAACACCAAGGCGATCGTGGAGAAGATCGACGTGCCGTGTCCCAAGTGCGGCGCGTCCATCATCAAACGCAAGAGCAAAAAAGGCAAGTCGTTCTATGGCTGCGAGCGTTATCCGGAGTGCGACTTCGTCTCCTGGGACAAACCCACCACGATGAAGTGCCCCAAGTGCGGCGGCGTAATGGTGCAGAAGATCGGCCAGAACGGCAGCTACATCGCCTGCATGGACAAAGAATGCGGCTATATCCACCGCGCGCCGAAAAAAGGCGCGGACAAAAAAGAACCGGACAAGAAAGAAACGGAAGCAAAGGAAGGCGCGGCTGAATGAGCGCGCCCTCCGTCGCCGTCGTCGGCGCGGGGCTGGCGGGCTGCGAAGCGGCTTACCGGCTGGCGGAGCGCGGGTTTATGGTCGGCCTCTTCGAGATGAAGCCGGAGAAGCGCTCGCCGGCGCATAAGAGCGCGGACTTCTGCGAGCTGGTCTGCAGCAACTCCCTGCGTTCCGACCGGGTTGAAAACGCCGTCGGATTGCTCAAAGCTGAGATGCGGTTGATGGGTTCGCTCGTGATGCGGATTGCGGACGAAACGCGCGTGCCCGCGGGCGGCGCGCTCGCGGTCGACCGCGAGGGGTTTTCCGCGCGGGTGACGCAGGCGGTCAGAAGCCACCCGAACATCACGGTGCATGCCGGGGAAGTTACAAACGTTCCCGATGCGCCCGCAATCGTCGCCACCGGTCCGCTCACAAGCGACGCGCTGGCGGAAAAAATCGGTGCGCTCTGCGGCGCGCCGCTGCATTTTTACGACGCGGCCGCACCGATCGTATCCTACGACTCCATCGATTTATCGAAGGTCTACCGTGCGTCGCGCTACGGACGCGGGGACGACTATCTCAACTGCCCGTTCACGAGGGAAGAATATTTTGCGTTTTACCGCGCGCTGATCAGTGCGGAGACGGCCGAATTGCATTCGTTTGAAACGCCGCGCGTGTTTGAAGGATGCATGCCCGTGGAGGTCATGGCAAAGCGCGGGGAAACGACGCTCTGTTACGGGCCGCTCAAGCCCGTCGGGCTCGAGCACGACGGCAAACTGCCGTTTGCGGTTGTGCAGCTGCGCCAGGACGACGCGGCGGGGCGGCTCTGGAACATCGTGGGCTTTCAGACCAACCTGAAGTTCGGCGAACAAAAGCGCGTCTTCGGCATGATTCCGGGGCTGGAGCACGCGGAGTTCGTGCGCTACGGCGTGATGCACCGCAACACGTTCCTTCCGCCGAACCTGCTGAATTTCGACTACCAGATGAAGCGCGTTCCCGGGCTGTTTTTCGCCGGGCAGATCACCGGTGTGGAGGGCTATGTCGAGTCCGCGTCCAGCGGACTGATCGCGGCGATCGGCATGGAGCGGTACTTAAACGGCGAAGCGCCGCTGGACTTTTCCGAAAAGACCGCAATCGGTGCGCTGGGACACTATGTTTCGGACTACAACGGCTCCGATTTTCAGCCGATGAACGTCAATTTCGGCCTGATGGACCCGCTGACGGAGCGGATTCGCTCCAAAAAGGAGCGCTACGGCAGGATTGCGGAGCGTGCGCTCAAAATCGTGAAAGAATTGCAAACGAATTGACGAAAGCGGGCGATTTCGCCCGCTTTGTGCTACTATGATAAACGGACAGGAATTTACTGGCTCCAAACGGCTTCTAACATGCAAAAAACACATGGGTCGCCGCTGCGGAGCGTTTCAGTTAAGGAGGAACCCTTTGTGGACTTGAAGGGAACGACCATTATCGCCGTCAAGAAGAATGGAAAGTGCGCCGTCGCGGGAGACGGACAGGTTACCATGAGCCAATCCGTCGTCATGAAGGCGACGGCGAAAAAGGTGAAGCGGCTGTATCACGACAAGGTCGTGGTCGGTTTTGCCGGCAGCGTTGCGGACGCGTTTTCGCTCTGCGAGCGCTTTGAAAAGAAACTCGAACAGTACGGCGGCAATCTCACGCGCGCCGCGGTGTCGCTTGCGCAGGACTGGCGCAGCGACAAGGTCATGCACAAGCTCGAAGCGCTTCTGATCGCGGCCAACAAGGACGAGCTTCTGATTATCTCCGGCACGGGCGAGGTCATCGACCCGGACGACGGCGTCGCTGCCATCGGCTCCGGCGGGATGTACGCGCTGGCTGCGGCGAAGGCGCTTAAGGCGAACACGGAGCTTTCCGCGCGCGAGATCGCCGAGAAGGCGCTCGGCATCGCGGGGGAAATCTGCGTGTTCACCAACGGCAACGTCACCGTCGAGGAGGTATAAGCGCATGATGCTCACACCGAGGGAAATCGTAGACGCGCTGGACAAATACATCGTAGGTCAGGACAAGGCGAAGCGCGCCGTCGCGGTCGCGCTGAGAAACCGCTACCGCAGGAGCCAGCTTTCCGACGAACTGCGCGAGGAAATTACGCCGAAAAATATCGTCATGATCGGGCCTACGGGCGTCGGCAAAACGGAGATTGCGCGGCGGCTGGCAAAGCTCGTGGACGCGCCGTTCGTCAAGGTTGAAGCGACGAAATACACCGAGGTCGGTTATGTCGGCCGCGACGTGGAGAGTATGATACGCGACCTCGTGGACGCGGCGATCCGTATCTGTATGAACCGCAGGATGGAGGACGTGCGTTTTGTGGCAGAAGCCGCCGCCGAGCAGGCGCTGGCCGATCTGCTGCTGCCCGGGGCAAAAAAACGGGAGCGCCGGCAGCAAAATCCGCTGCAGATGCTGCTTTCCGCGGGACAGCCGCAGGACAGCGAACCCGAGCCCACCCAAGAAGAAAAAGCCAAGCGCTTCACCGAGCGCGAGCGTGTGCTCGCCGAATTGCGCGCCGGCAGACTCGAAAGCGAAATGGTCGAGGTCGAGGTGGAGGAGCAGAGCGGCGCAAGCGACGCGATGTTTGCCGCCGGAATCGACCTGAACATCGGCGAAATGTTCGGCGACCTGCTGCCAAAGAAGATGAAGCGCCGCAAGCTCCCCGTGCGGGAAGCGCGCCGCGTGCTGATTCAGCAGGAGTCCGAAAAGCGTATCGACATGGACGACGTACACCGCGAGGCGCTGGAACGCGCCGAGCAGGACGGCATCATTTTCATCGACGAAATCGATAAGATTGCCGGCGCGGAGCGCGTCGGCGGGCCGGACGTTTCCCGCGAGGGCGTGCAGCGGGACATCCTCCCAATCGTGGAAGGCAGCGTCGTGAGCACGAAACACGGCCCGGTCAAAACGGACTATATCCTCTTTATTGCGGCGGGCGCGTTCCACACCTCCAAGGTCAGCGACCTGATTCCCGAGCTGCAGGGACGCTTCCCGATCCGCGTGAAGCTCAATGACCTCACGCAGGAAGATTTTGAAAAAATCCTGACCCAGCCGGAAAACGCGGTCACAAAGCAATATGCCGCGCTGCTTTCGGCGGACAAGGTCAAGCTCACGTTCACGCCGGACGCGCTGCACGCGATTGCGAAATACGCGTTTTTCGCCAACGAAAACACGGAGAATATCGGCGCGCGGCGGCTGCATACCGTGCTGGAAAACCTGCTGGACGATATTTCGTTCAACGCCAACGGACAGCACCCGGAGATCGAGCTTGCAATCGACGCCGAGTATGTGGACGAACACCTCGGCGATGAATTCCACGAGGATGATATCCACAAATACATCCTCTGAAAAAGGATGCGATTGGTTGCATAAACGTGCTTTCCTGGAAAAAACCGTCATATTGGGGCTGATCACGGCCATGATGCTGGCGTGCCTTTCCGGATGCGGAGAGGAAACGCAGACGCTCATGGTCGCGCTTGCGACACCTTCGCCTTCGCCGGAGATGCTTGCCGTTGGCGACGCGCCTCTGGGACAGGAATATTCGCTTATGGTGATTTCCCCCGCGGAGGGTGAAAAGGGCGAAGCACAGACGATTGACACGCAGACGGAGGAAATCCTGCTTGCGACCAACGCGCCTACCGCGACTCCGCGGCTCACGCCGACCGCCGTGCCGACCGTGCCGCCGACGCCCACGCCAAGCCCGACGCCGACCCCGACACCGGAGCCGACGCCCACGCCGAAACCCACGGCGACCCCGAAAGCGACCGCAACGCCGAAAGCGACGGCGAAGGCCACGGCAACGCCGAAGCCGACCGCCACGCCGACTCCGAAGCCGACGGCAACCCCGACCGCAACGCCCACGGCGACTCCCGCGCAGACTTCCTCACAGGAACTGCCGGAGGTTTCGAGCGGCGCATACGACGCGGAGGACATTCTGCTGGCCGCCCGGGTCGCGTACTTCGAGGCGGGCCGGACGGAGGAAGGCTACCGCGCGGTGCTCTGTGTGGTTGTCAACCGTGTGGAATCGAGCCGCTGGCCGAACACGGTCGAGGACGTGGCCTATCAAAAGAGCCAGTTCACGGTCGTTGGACGGGATGATTTTCTGACCAAGACCATACCGGACAGCGTGATCGACTATGCGGACGACGTGTTCAACGCCGGCAACCGTCTGTTGCCGAGCGATGTGATGTCGTTCCGCAGCGAACGCACGGACAAAACCTGGGGAGATCGCACTTTTTACGGCACGTACGGCGGAAACGATTTTTATCGCTGATTCTTTGCGCGTATGAAACGCCCGGCGCGGCAGACCGCGAGGATAGTGATTTTTAACGGAGCACCCGCTCCTTGCCTTCCGGGTTATGGCCTCCCCGGCTGACAAAACGCATCGGCAAAGCCAATGCTTCTGGAATCGATGCGGTATGGGGCTTTTCAGGCCGATGCGCCGCTTCAGCGCGGCGCGACGGAAAAAGAACATATGCGGCGCGAATGCTGATCCGTCGCTTTTGGGATAGGGAAACAAAAAGAAGGAGATAAATTGGAGAAAAAAGAATATGGCGAATAAACTGAAGATTATTCCGCTCGGAGGGCTGGGCGAAGTCGGAAAGAACATGACCGTTTTCGAGTACGGCGGGGATATCGTCGTGGTCGACTGCGGCATGAGCTTTCCGGACGAGGACATGCCCGGCATCGATGTGGTCATACCGGATATGGAATATCTGCGCGAGAACCGCGCAAAGATACGTGGATTTCTGATTACACACGGTCATGAAGACCACATCGGCGCGCTTCCGTATGCGCTTAAGGATTTCAACGTACCCGTGTACGGGTCGAGCTTTACCATGGGGCTTGTGGAGCACAAGCTGGACGAGGCGCGCGTTTCCAAACGAACGCTCGTGGGCGTAAAAGCGGGCGATAAAATCGAACTCGGCTGTTTTAAGATCGAGTTCATCAAAACAGGGCATTCCATCGCCGGCGCGCTGGCGCTGGCGATCAACACGCCCATCGGCACCGTGATCCATACGGGCGACTTCAAGGTGGACTTCACGCCCATCGACGGCGAGCCCATCGACGTGAACCGCTTTGCGTATTACGGCTCGCGCGGCGTGCTTGCGCTCATGAGCGACAGCACGAATATCGAGCAGCCGGGTTATACGCTCAGCGAGCGCGAAATCGGGCCTACGTTCGAGCACTATTTCGACGTCGCCAAGGGTCGTATCATCGTTGCTTCGTTCGCGTCCAACGTTTACCGCATTCAGCAGGTATCCGATTATGCCATCGCACATGGGCGCGTGATCTGCTTCCAGGGCCGCAGCATGGAACAGGTTGTGCAGATCGCCATGAAGCTCGGCTACCTCAAAATACCGTCGGAGAGCATCGTGAAGGTCGACCAGCTCAAGCGCTACAAGGACGACCAGGTCTGTGTGATCACCACCGGCAGCCAGGGCGAGCCGATGAGCGGGCTGTTCCGCATGGCTACGGCAACGCACCGGCTTAACATAGGCACGGGCGACATGGTCATCATCTCCGCTTCGGCCATCCCCGGCAACGAGGTCGGCGTTGCGCGCGTCATCAACCAGCTTTACGAAAAAGGCGCTGAAGTCGTCTACGACCGTATGGCGGACGTGCATGTTTCCGGCCACGCCTGCCGCGAGGAACTGCGGCTCATGATGGAACTGGTCAAACCGAAATACTTCATTCCTGTGCATGGCGAATACCGGCATCTGTACATGCACGGCAAGCTCGCCGAGGAGATGAACATCCGTCCGGAAAATATCTTCGTTGCAAAACGCGGAGACGTGATCGAGCTGACCACGCGCCGCGGGCGCAAGGAGGAAACCGTGCCTTCCGGCAGTGTGATGGTGGACGGCATCGGGGGTATCGACGGCGTCGTGCTCAAAGACCGCAAGACCCTCTCGCAGGACGGACTGGTGGTCGCGGTGCTCACCATCGACTGCGAAACGGGCCGCATGCTCGCCGCGCCGGAGATCGTGTCGCGCGGGTTCATCTATATGCGCGATTCCGAGGAACTCATTGCGGAAACGAAGGCGTTTCTCGTCAAGGAGACGCGCAAGTTCGAGGGCGCGGACAAAGGGGATTTCCCGAACATCAAAAACGGCATTCGCTCGTCGCTCAAGTCGTTCTTTAAGAGCAAAACCAAGCGCACGCCGATGATCGTGCCCATCCTGATCGAGATCTGACGGAGGGCAAACGGGAGAATGGTTTACGACACGGCAAAGCAGCTCGCGGACGAACTGCGCTCCAGCGCGGAATATGCCGAATACGCCGACGCGCGCGAGCGCGCAATGGAAAACGCGGAGACGCGCGCGCTGATCGGGCAGTACAACACGCTGCAGATCAAGGCGCAGGCGGAGATCGTTGCGGGGCGCCAGGACGGCGAGGCGCTGCAAAAGCTCAAGAAGATCGGCGAGCTTTTGCAATTTGATGCGGACGCTTCGGCGTACCTGATGGCGGAATACCTCCTCAAGCGTATGCTCGGGGATGTGTATAAAATTCTGGCGGAGGCCGTGGACGTCGATCTCGGTCCG
>CAYTHS010000018.1:0-34937 GCA_964437665.1 uncultured Oscillospiraceae bacterium | reverse complement strand
GGTGAGAAGCGTAGTTGCCGCTCAGCTCCGCGCGTTCGCCAACCGAGGCGAGAGGCAGCGTGCCGACAACGGTGAGCGGCTCGCCCTCGTCGGGAGCGAGCTCCAATACCGTCCAGCCGTTTTCCCTGTTCCGGTAGATAATGGATTTGACCACGCCGCTGATTTCCGCCATGTGTGCTCCCTGTAAAAAATGAATCGCCGAAAGAAACGACCGTAAAAGTTGCCCCCGCGGTTTATGCGGGGGCTGAACGTTGATTCTGTTAGAAATCCAGCCGCGCTTCAATATAAGCCGCAAGCTCGGTCAGCGGCAATCGCACCTGCTCCATCGTGTCGCGGTCGCGCACGGTCGCGCAGCCGTCCGTTTCGGTGTCGAAGTCGATGGTCACGCAGTACGGCGTGCCGATTTCGTCCTCCCGACGGTAGCGCTTGCCGATGGAACCCGTGTCGTCGTAATGCACCATAAAGCGCTTGCTGAGCGTTGCGTACACGTTTCGCGCCTGGTCGCCGAGCTTCTTGCTCAGCGGGAGCACCGCGCATTTATACGGCGCGAGCGCGGGATGCAGATGCAGCACGGTGCGCACGTCGCCGCCTTCGAGTTCCTCTTCATCGTATGCGTTGCAGAGGAAAGCCAGCGCCATGCGGTCCGCGCCGAGCGAGGGTTCCACGCAGTAGGGGATGTATTTTTCGCCGGTGAACGGGTCGAGATATTCAAAGTTTTCGCCGCTGTGGTCGGCGTGGCTCTTGAGGTCGAAGTCCGTGCGGTCCGCAATACCCCAAAGCTCGCCCCAGCCGAACGGGAACAGGAACTCGATGTCCGTCGTGCCCTTGCTGTAGTGCGAAAGTTCTTCCTTCTCATGCTCGCGCAGGCGGATGCTTTCGTCCTTCATGCCGAGGGCAAGCAGGAACTTGTGGCAGTAATCCTTCCAGTAAGCGTACCATTCGAGGTCGGTGCCCGGCACGCAGAAGAACTCCAGCTCCATTTGCTCGAATTCGCGGATGCGGAAGATGAAGTTGCCGGGGGTAATTTCGTTGCGGAAAGATTTTCCGATCTGCGCGATGCCGAACGGCAGTTTGCGCCGCGTGGTGCGCAGGACGTTTTTAAAGTTGACGAAGATGCCCTGCGCGGTTTCGGGCCGCAGGTACAGCTCGGAAGCGGAATCCTCGGTCACGCCCTGGAAGGTTTTGAACATCAGGTTGAATTTCCGGATGCCGGTGAAGTCCGACTTGCCGCATTCCGGGCAGACGATTCCGTGTTCGCGGATGTAGTCTTCCATCTGCGCGTTCGTCCAGCCGTCCGGATGCACGTCCGTAAGGCCGTTCTCCGCGGCGTAGTCTTCAATAAGCTTGTCCGCGCGGAAACGCGCCTTGCAGGCCTTGCAGTCCATCAGCGGGTCGGAAAAGCCGCCCACGTGGCCGCTGGCAACCCAGGTTTCCGGGTTCATGAGGATCGCCGCGTCCATGCCGACGTTATAGGGCGATTCCTGCACGAACTTGCGCCACCAGGCGCGTTTGACGTTGTTTTTGAATTCAACGCCCAGCGGGCCGTAGTCCCAGGAGTTGGCGAGTCCGCCGTAGATTTCGCTGCCGGGATAAACAAAGCCGCGCCCTTTGCAGAGCGAGACGATCTGGTCCATTGTATACCGCTTTTTTTCAGTGCTTTGGCTAGCCATGTTCGATTTGCTCCTTATCCGTCAATCAACGCATATTATCGCAGGAAAACCGCGCCCTTGTCAAGGCGGACGGACGTTTGCCGGGCGCGTTTTGCAGCGCAATTTTGCGTGTGTGCATACGCCGGGCTTGCGGAGATGAACCACGCGGGATAAAATAGGGACACAAGGTGCGGAAAAGAGAAATGTGACTAAGTCATCGAACGCTGCTAATTTGCGTGATACACTCACCTCATAAAATTCAGGAGGCGAATGAAAATGACGACGTATCAAATCTCTGTTGAAGGCATGGGCTGTTCGAGCTGCGTAGAGCGGCTGGACAAGATTCTGAAGGAAGCGGGTTTTAAGGTGCTCTCCTGCGATTTGGGCAATGCGCGGATCCAGGCGTCCATGAACCCGGATTCGCTGAAAAAAGCGCTGCATACGATTCTTCAGGACGAAGGGTATATGCTTGTCGATCTCAAAGCCGAATAAAACTGCAAAAACCAACCGGCGTTCCTTTTCCGCGCAAATCCATATGGCGAAGCCAGAGGCTGCATGAATGAGTGACCTGCACACAGGGCATGTCGTGGTCGGCATGTCCGGCGGCGTGGACAGCGCGGTCGCCGCATACCTGCTCAAACGGCAGGGACGCGACGTTGTCGGCGTGTTTATGAAAAACTGGGAAGAGGAAGACGAAGAGAGCGGTGTTTGCACCGCGGCGAGCGATTACGAGGACGTGAAGAGCGTCTGCAACGCCGTCGGCATCCCGTATTACACGGTCAACTTTGCAAAGGAATACCGCGACCGCGTGTTTTCCTATTTTCTCGACGAATACAAGCGCGGACGCACGCCGAATCCGGACGTGCTCTGCAACTGCGAAATCAAGTTCCGCGCGTTTCTGGATTTTGCCGTTTCAACGGGCGCGGAGGCGCTCGCCACGGGGCATTATGCCCGGCTGGACAAAACGGACGGCGTGCGGCTGCTCCGTGCGGCGGACGCAGGCAAGGACCAGACGTATTTCCTTGCCGGGCTGACGCAGGCGCAGCTCAAGGATGCGGTCTTTCCGGTCGGCGGCCTGCAAAAAAACGAGGTTCGGCGCATCGCGCGCGAGCAGGGATTTTCCAACGCCGCGAAAAAAGATTCCACGGGCGTTTGCTTCATCGGCGAACGGAACTTTAAGCAATTCCTCATGCAGTTTTTACCCGCGCAGCCGGGAGACATGGTGGACGAAACCGGCAAAACGATTGGAACGCACGACGGGCTGATGTATTATACGCTCGGCCAGCGCAAGGGACTCGGTATCGGCGGGCGAAGCGGCGGAACGGGTGAGAGCTGGTTCGTGATCGGCAAGGATTTGAAACGAAACCTGCTGATCATCCAGCAGGGCGAGCACGACGAGCTGTTTTCGCTCTCGCTCGACGCGGAGAAGATCAGCTGGATTGCGGGCGCACCGCCGCAAGGCGCGTTTGCCTGCACGGCAAAATTCCGGTACCGCCAGCCCGATCAGGGCGTGCGCGTTGCGATTGAAGGCGACGGCGCACACGTTTCGTTCGACAAGCCGCAGCGCGCGGTGACGCCGGGACAGTGGGTCGTGCTGTACGACGGGGAAACGTGTCTCGGCGGCGGGCCGATCGACTGCGTGGAGCCGAAAAAGCCGATTCGCATATAACGGGCGCGGCGCGGTGCCGACGGAAACTGTTTCCAAGCCGATGCAAAGAAAGCCGGTAACCGGTTTGCCTGAGACTGTCAAAAAAACAGTTTTTCGATGGGGCAACCGCTCTTTGCCTCGCGTTCTTCGGACTCACGGGCGGCAAAGAACACAGAGAACCCGCCCGTTCCGGGTGATCCGTTCCGCCGGATAAACCGGCGCGGCCGGAAAAACGGGTTAAGGGCTGCGGCCCTTAACAATCCCAGGGACTTTTTTGACAAGCTGAAGCAGACCGGCATCCGGTTTGCTTTTTTACCGGTCGTTTCTTATAATATCTATGTATGCAAACAAATAATCTGCGAATTCATCCCCGCGCGCGCTTGGAATGTGCGCTGGAGATGCTTGATGGCGCAAAAGTGGTTGCGGACATTGGCTGCGACCATGGCAGACTGGCTTGCGCGCTGGTACAGCGCGGCGTTGCGTCGCGCTGCATTGCGACCGACGTCAGCGAGCCGTCGCTGCAGAAAGCAGAGCGGCTGATTCGACATCTTAATTTGGAAGACCGTGTTGAAACGCGGCTCGGCGACGGGCTGGAACCGGTCGCCGAAGGCGAAGCGGACGCGCTGGCCATCCTCGGCATGGGCGGCACGCTGATGGTGCGTATCCTCGCTGCTGCGAAAGCGCCGCTGAACGGCGCAGAGCGCTGCGTGCTGCAGCCGATGCGCGCGGCGGAGGATATCCGCAGCTGGCTGTACGAGCGAAACTATCCGGTGCTGGACGACCGCGTCGTGCGCGAAGCGGGACGGTATTACCAGGTGTTTTTGGTCGGCAGGCCGGCGGAGGAAAAACAGGCGTTGCCGCAGGCATGGCCGGACGGATATTTTTCGCTTGGCTACACTGCGTTTCAGCAGCGAGTCCCGCTCTTTTTTGAACTGGCGGAGCAGATGCGCTGCACCACGCGGCGCAAGCTCATTTCGCAGCGCTCGGCCGTGCTGGAGCGGCAGGCGGTCGATTTAGACCGCATACTCGAATACCGGGAGGAACAATCATGATGCTTTCCGATTTTACCGCGGCGATGCAGCGCATCGCGCCAAAGGAACTTGCGCTGGAATTCGACAACCCCGGCCTTCTGATCGAGCCGGACCACGACGAGATCAAAAACGTGCTGGTTGCACTGGACTGCACGGTGGGCGTTGCAAAAGAAGCGGTGGAAATCGGCGCAGACCTTGTGCTTACGCATCATCCGTTGTTTTTTTATCCGGTGAAAAAAATGGCGTATTCCGAGCCGGAGACGGCGGCGGCGTGCATCCTGCTGCGGCGTGGAGTTGGCATGTTCGCGGCGCATACGAATCTTGACGCCGCGCTCGGCGGCGTGAACGACACGCTTTGTTCCCTGCTGGGAATCGGCAGCACCACGCCGATTGACGAGGGCGTCGGCCGCGTCGGCAACCGCAGGACGGCCGTGACGCTTGCGGAGTTTGCCGGCTTTGCGGAACGGACGCTGCATACGCATGCGCGCGTCGCGGGCGATTTGACAGCGCAGGTCCGGCGCGTGGCGGTACTCGGCGGAAGCGGCGCAAGTGCAATCCGCCCGGCGCTGGAAGAAGGCGCGGACGTGCTGCTTACAGGGGAAGCGAAACATTCGGACGTAATCGATGCGCGCATGCTCGGATTGAATCTGATCGTGGCGGGGCACTATGAAACGGAGCGTATCGTGCTGGAGCCGTTGATTCGGCGTTTACAGAACGAATGTTTTGATGTAAAATATAAGTTATCGCGCGCGGACGCGAGCCCGTTTGCGCGCCCTGAGGAGGGAATGCCGTGAAAAAAATGGACGCCCTTTGGGCATATCAGCAAGCGGAGGTGGCCAAGGCCGCACTGGAGAGCGAAATTCGCTCGACGCCCGCAAGACTGAAACTCAACAAGCTGCACAAGCTGTTAAAAACGCAACAGGCTGTTATTGCGAAACTGACCGGGGAGATCGGGGAATACGATCAGCAGCTCAATAAGCTGACCGAGCAGGTGGAAAAGTTGGAGCACCGTCTCGAGATGGAAAGCGGCGAGCTTGCGACCATTCGCCAGGACGAAGAGAGCACGGCTGAGGAAATGACCGAACTCAAAGGCGACGTCGAACGCCTTAGCCGCGAGATTGCACAGGGCGTACGCGAAACCAAAGCGCTTCTTGCTGAAATCGAAAAAGCGACGGAAGAGTATCAGAAGACGATCCGCTCCGCCGGCCGCGCGAAAAAGCAGTACGACGCGCTGCGCGCCGAGTGTGAGCAGGAACGTAAAAATCGTGCAGGCGAGATGGCGGAACATGATAAAGACTTGAAAGCGCTTGCTAAAAAAGTCGATCCCGCTTTGATGGCCCGTTATGAGAAGGTGAAACAGCACCATGCGGTGCCAATTGCGTGCGTCGTCAACGCAAAATGCGACGGATGCAATATGTCGCTGCCAATGGTAATGCTCAAAAAAATTGCCACGACGGACGGCATTGTGGAATGTGAAAACTGTGGAAGGATCCTATATTCCGGAAACGAATAACGATAGTGTTTAAATTTGAGTAAGGAAGGCGGCCGCGCCCGTCCATGCGGCGGGTGAGGAAAGTCCGAGCACCACAGGGCGGAGTGCCGGGTAACACCCGGCGGAGGCGACTTCAGGGAAAGTGCAACAGAAATAAACCGCCCGCTTCATTGCGGGTAAGGATGGAAAGGCGAGGTAAGAGCTCACCCGCGTCCCGGCGACGGAGACGTGCTGTAAACCCCACTCGGTGCAAGATTGGAATGGGAGCATTTAATAGCTGCCCGCTACGCTCCTGGTAATCGCAAGAGCCTCTCGGCGACGATTGGCCTTAGATAGATGGCCGCACTTGACAGAACTCGGCTTATTCCTTGCTCAAAGCTTTATCCTGCGCGCCTTAAGGCGCGCTTTACAAAACAGACGCGGGGGAACGGAAAAATGGAAACGGCAACACAGCCACAGGGAAAAAAGAAGTCGGTGCTCTCCGGCATACAGCCAACCAGCGCGCTTACGCTCGGCAACTATCTCGGCGCGCTGCGCAATTTTGTGGCGATGCAGGACGAGTTTGACTCCTACTATATGGTCGCCAACCTGCATGCGCAGACCGTCCGGCAGGATCCGGCGGAACTGCGGCGAAGGAGTCTGGAGACATTCGCGGTGTTTTTAGCGTGCGGGATCGACCCGAACCGTTCGGCGGTTTTCATACAGTCTCAGGTAGAGGAGCACTCGATGCTTACCTGGGCGCTTTCGTGCTGCACCTACATGGGCGAACTCTCGCGCATGACGCAGTTTAAGGACAAGAGTGCGCGCCACGCGGACAACATCAACGCGGGGCTCTTCACCTATCCCGTTCTCATGGCTGCGGACATCCTGCTCTATCAGGCGGACTTCATCCCTGTTGGGGCGGACCAGAAGCAGCATGTGGAGCTTACCCGCGATATTGCCATTCGTTTCAATAATGCGTTCGGTGAAACGTTCGTCGTGCCGGAACCGTATATCCCGAAGGTCGGCGCCCGCATCATGAGCCTGCAGGACCCGACGAGCAAGATGAGCAAATCCGACCCGAACCCGAACGCATTTATCCGCATCCTCGACGACAAGGACACGATTGTGCGCAAACTCAAACGCGCCGTGACCGACAGCGAAGGCGAAATCACGGCTGATCCCGAGCGTGCGGGGGTTTACAACCTGCTTTCCATCTATTCCGCCTGCCGCGGCGGGACGATCGGCGAAGCGGCCGCTGCGTTCGAGGGGAAGGGCTACGGCGACCTGAAATCCGGCGTTGCGGATGCGGTGATCGACGCGCTTGCGCCGGTCCATGCGCGTTATGCGGATCTGATGGCCGACCGGGACGCGTTGCACGAGATGATGCGGCTGGGCCGCGAGCGTGCGCAGGCGACGGCACGCAAGACTGTCCGCAAAGTCTATCACAGGATGGGATTCGACGTGAAATAAAGGCAGCGTAAAGCGGCGGGTTTCCGCCGCTTTACGCTGATAGAAACAACCGGAGGATTGCGTGATTACGAGCGAGGCGTTCGACGCGCTGCAAAAACGCAGCGCAGATTTTCAGTATGCGTCTTTTACGTATCTCGATTACGATAGCGTTGCGGAATACGAAGTACTGGCTGACAGGGGCGATTTGATTCTCTTGGCCGGGTGGAAGCGCGAAGCGGGCGTTTACGACGTCCAGTGGGCGGCGAACAAAAAGGATGCGGTCGCTGCGGCGGCCAAGGACAGCGGGGAAGAAACGCTGGTCATGTTTGTTCCGCCAGCGTGGAAGCAGGACTTCATAGGCGAAGGATTTGAGGAATTCGGCGTTCTGCGCGAATACTGGATGAAGGATTTGTCGAAGGCCGCCGCGCCGCAGATTGCCTGCGAACCGATTGCCGAGGAAGACTGCGCCGAAGCGGCGGCTGTGACGCAGGACTGCCGCATGCAAAGCCGGGAGTTTTACGGCGAGAGCGAAGAGAGTCTGCAGCGCTGGCTGCGCGAAGAAGACGACGATATCCGCTATAAAGCGATCCTCGCCTGCCGCGAGGATGGTAGAATGGCGGGAATTGCGCTCACGGCGGTGTATGGCTTTACAAGCGGGAAACCGCCGGTGGCATGGGTGCGGGAAGTCGCCGTACGGCCGGAATATCGCAAAAAGGGATATGGGCGCGCGCTCGTGGAGAGCGTCGTGCAGTACGGGCTTGCGCGCGGCGCGGGCTGTTCGTTTCTGATGGCGGACGACTGCAACACCGGCGCGGTCGCGCTCTATCGCCAAATTGGGTTTGAGCCGAGCGAAGAAGACCCGCAGATTGATCTGCTGTACCGCCCGCAATAAGGCGGCAAGCACAAAGAGAAAAAGCCGCTCCGATAATCCGGAGCGGCTTGGTGTTTATTCTTGCTTACGCTTCCAACAGTTTTTCCAGCGCGGCCATCTGCAAGCAGGTGCAGAAAACCTCCATTGCTTTTTGCACTTCGGCGATTGGCGGGTAGGAGGGCGCAATGCGGATGTTCGCGTCGGCGGGGTCGTTGCCGCCCGGGTACGTCGCGCCGGCGGCGGTGAGCGCCACGCCCGCGTCCTTGCAGAGCGCGACAACGTGTTTTGCCGTGCCGGGCAGCGCGTTGAGACTCACGAAGTAGCCGCCTTTCGGACGATGCCAGCTTGCGACGCCGAGCGGCGCGATTTTCTGATCCAGCATGTCGCAGACCAGTTCGAATTTCGGCTTCATGATCGCGGCATGTTTTTCCATGTGCTTCAGCGTGGTTGCGCGATCCTTGAGGAAACGTACATGCATGAGCTCGTTGACCTTGTTCGGCCCGATGGTCTGAAATTTCATAAGCCCTAAGACGTGCTGAATGTTGTCCACGCTCGCAGCCATGCACGAAATGCCTGCGCCCGCAAACGTGACCTTGCTGGTGGAGGCAAATTCATACACCATGTCGGCGTGTCCGGCTTTGCGGCAGAGACCGATGATGTCCGGGAAAGATTCGCAGGGGCCGTCGAACGTGTGAATGCAGTATGCGTTGTCCCACATGAGCGCAAAATCCGGCGCGGCGGGGGACATGTTTGCGATGCGCTCGCAGGTTTCGAGCGGGTAGACGTATCCGTCCGGATTGCTGTATTTCGGCACGCACCACATGCCCTTGACGGATGGGTTCTGAATCAGTTCTTCGACCATGCCCATGTCCGGGCCGGTTTCGCGCATCGGCACGGGAATCAGCGTCATGCCGAAGGATTTGCTTACGTTAAAATGGCGGTCATACCCCGGAAACGGGCAGAGGAACTTGATCTCATTTTCCTGTGACCAGGGGCGCGCGGAATGCAGGAGCCCGTGCGTATACGCTTTGGCGATCAGGTCATACATCAGATTCAGGCTTGCGTTGTTGCCGCAGATAACTTCCGCGGGGTCGCAGAACAGAATGTCCGCAAAAAGCCTGCGGCAGGCGGGCAGGCCGGAAAGCTCGCCATAGTTGCGCACATCGACGCCGTCGCTCGTGAAGTCGCCGTCCGCGAGCGTTTGAAACAGCCTGTCGGAGAGCGCAAGCTGAGCGGTTTCCGGCTTTCCGCGCGTAAGGTTGAGCTTGAGGGTTTGTCCTTTGAGCGAGTCGTATGCCGCGCGGACGCGGGCGAGTTCCGCTTGAAGTGCCTGTTTGTCCATTTCCTGATAACGCATGCCGATCGTTCCTTTCAGCGATTCATGATATAGAAAACCGCCCGGAACCGTGTTGTCTGCGGCTCCGGGCGGCAAAACCAAACGATTTATTCCATATGCTACTGCAAAATTCGCCGGAATTCAATGCTTGAGGCTAATATTGATGCAAAATTTCGGTATATTTGCCGCATAGAGCGAATTTTCTGTGAAATCATGCCTTTCCAAGGCGTTTTTTCATGGTTTTCTCCACGGCGTTAAGGATGTTTTCATATCCCGTGCAGCGGCAGAGATGCCCGGAGAGCAGCTTGCGCAGTTCGTCGCGGGTATATTCCTTGCCGGTTTCGAGGATTTCCACGGCGGTCATGATGAAGCCAGGCGTGCAGAAGCCGCACTGGACGGCCGCTTCGTCGACAAACGCCTGCTGAATATCGCTCAGTTCGCCGTTCGGACCCAGCAGGCCTTCCAGCGTGCGGATGTGCTTGCCGTCCGCCCAGATGGCCAGATAGATGCAGGAGTTGTAGCATTCGCCGTCGATGAGCACGGTACATGCGCCGCATTCGCCGACTTCACAGCCTTTTTTCACGCTGGTGAGCCGATAGTCGTTGCGGAGCATGTCGGTCAGCGAAGCACGGACGTCCACATAGGCTTCAACATCCTTGCCGTTGATGTTGCACTTGACTAACTGTTTTTGCATTACAGAGCACCTCCTGCGCGTTCAATGGATGTCCGCAGCGCGCGGCGCGAAGTTTCCGAAATGATCTGTTTGCGGAAATCCGCCGACGCGCGCCAGCTGGTACGCGGTTTTACGTCGTCGAGCACCGCTTTGCCGATCAGCTCGACGGCCGATTCGTCCACGGCGTGCCCGCTGAGCGCGGCTTCCGCGTTTTTTGCGCGAAGCGGCACGGGGCCTGCGACCCCAAAACCGATGCGCGTGCGCTGAATCGTCTTTTTGTCCGCCGAGAGGACGACGTTGACCGAGCAGCCGATGGTTGCGATGTCCATTGCGTTGCGCATGGCGTATTTGATGTAGTAACCGAAGCAGTTTTCGTAGCTCTCCTTCGGGATGAGGATGGCTGTGAGCAGTTCGGCAGGCTCCAGCGCGACTCTGCCGGGGCCTTTGTAAAACTCGTGGATGCTGAGCATACGTACGCCGTTCGGACCGGTGAGTTCGAGCATTGCGTCGTAGGCAACCTGCGTGGAAGCGGAGTCCGCGCTGGTCACGCCGTTGCAGATGTTGCCGCCCATGGTGCCGATGTTGCGGAGCTGCGGTCCGCCGACGAGGTCGACCGCCTCGCCGAGCACGGGGATGAGCTTTTGAATCAGCGGGTTCTTCGTCACTTGCGAAAAGCTCGTGAGCGGCCCGATGCGGATTGAACCGCTTTCGTCCAGGGAAACGCCGCGCAGTTCGTCGAGCTTGAAGATGCTCACAAGCTCCGCCCCGGCGAGCTTGCCTTCGCGCATTTTAATCAGTACGTCGCTGCCGCCCGCGATGATCACGGCGGAAGGATGCGCCTGCAGGAGCTCGATGGCGTTGGCGACGCTGGTTGCTTCGTAGATAGCGGAAAAATCGTACATAGTCTTAAGCTCCTTTCCTTACAGCAGGCCGGCTTCTTTGAATTTTACAAAGAGCACGTGCGGCGTGATGGGCGTTTGATCGACCGCGACGCCCGTCGCGTTGAGAATGGCGTTGCGGATGGCCGGCGCGCCGGGACAAGTCGGCGGTTCGCCGAGCGCCTTTGTTCCGAATGGGCTGGTCGGCTCCGCGTTTTCAACGAACTCGGCGCGCAGGTCGCAGTGGTCCATCATGGTGCTGAGCTTGTAGTCGAGCAGATTGTTGTTGAGCGGACGGCCTGTCTTCGGGTCGAAAAGCATCTGTTCGCTGAGACCGTAGCCGATGGCCATACTCATACCGCCGTGCACCTGCGAAGCGGCAAGCTGCGGATTGATGAGCGTGCCGCAGTCGTGCACGTTGATCATTTTGATCAGCTTGACTTTGCAAAGAGGGATATCAATCTCGACTTCCGCGAACGCACAACCGAACGAATAGGCGTTGCTCTTAATCTGCGTGGTGCCTTCGGCGGTGAGGTGCTCGGCCTGCTCGGTGGAATACAGAGCGGTTGTCGCCAGTTCGTCGAGCGGCATAACCTGCTCGCCGGTTGCCTTTTCGATCACGATTCCGTCGACGAGGTCGAGCGTGTCGGCCGGTTTTCCGGTGAGGTACTCTGCATAAGCAAGCACTTTGTTTTTGAGTTTGGTACCGATGTTATGGATCGCAAATCCCGCGACGTAGGTCTGGCGCGAAGCGTAGGCGCCCGTGCCGAACGGGGTAAGGTCGGTATCCTGCGTTGAGAGAACGTGCACCTTTTCAAACGGCACGCCGACCGTGTCTGCAACCATCTGCGCAAACGCGGTGTCCGCGCCCTGGCCGATTTCCGTTTCGCCGATCGAGAACTGGACGGAGCCGTCCTGATTCATCACGATCCGGCAGCTGGATGCCTCCAGCGCGATGGGCCAAACGGCCGTGTTGTACCAAAAGATCGCCATACCGACGCCGCGACGGACCGGCCCGGTCTGACGCGCGTATTGTGCATGCTTCTTCTCGTAATCAATATACGCCATGCCCTTGTCGATGCACTGGTTGAGCGTATCGAAATAGTTGACGTTATGCGAAAACGCGTCCCGGTAGCCAACGGGCATCATGTTCATGCGGCGCAGTGCCAGTGAATCGATGCCGAGCACGCGGGCGGCGTCCTCGACGCTGCTTTCGATCGCAAAGGAAACCTGCGGAATTCCGTAAGCGCGCATAGCCCCCGCGGCGGGCATATTGGTGTAGACGGTATATGCATCCACCTTAGTTGCTTTGTCGTCCACATAGATTTGCTTGAACGCGCCCGCGCCCTTGGCGTTGACTCCGTGACCATGGCTCGCGTAGGCGCCCTGGTTGGAGAACGCCTCCATGCGCCGGGCAACGAAGCGCCCGTCCGGGCGGGCATAGGTGACGATGTGATAGCGGATGGCGTGGCGCACGCGGTTGCTGACAAACGTTTCTTCGCGGCTCACGTCGAGCTTGACAAGCCTGCCGCCGACCTGCTGACAGCAGTAGGCGCAGAGCGGCTCGTAGAGCGCGTCCTGTTTGTTGCCGAACCCGCCGCCGATATAAGGCTTGATCAGCCGGATCTGACCCCAGGGAAGCCCGAGCGCCTGGGCGACGATGCGGCGCACGATATGGGGTATCTGCGTGCTTGAAACCACGACGAACTTCCCGTTTTGCTCTTCTGCATAGCATATGTGGTTTTCGATATGACAGTGCTGAACGGTCGGGGTATTGTACCAGCCCTCGATCTTTACGAGACCCGGTTCCGAGATAGCTTTTTCAAAATCGCCCTCTTCATAGCCTGTGTGCGCAAGGATGTTGTTTGGGAATTCATCGTGCAGTTGCGGCGCGCCGTCCTGCATGGCTTCCTGCGGGTCGAGAACGAACGGAAATTCCTCGTACTCTACTATTAGCGCGCGCACGCCCTGCGCCGCGGCGACCTCGTCCTCCGCGATGACTACGGCGACTTCGTCTCCGTAGTAGCGTATATGGCGGTTGAGCAGCAGCCGGTCGGCGACGTCCTGATGGTGCGGGTCGACCGACCAGGGATGCCCTGCCGTCGGAAACGGAATGTCCGGTACGTCGAAGCAGGTGATGACTTTGACCACGCCGGGGATTTTCTCCGCCGCGGACGTTTCCACCTTAGTGACGATGCCGTGTGCGATGGTGGAATGGCAGATTTTTACGATGAGCGCGCTTTTATCGGCAAGATCGTCCGTATAACGGGCACGGCCCGTCACCTTACCGACAGCGTCGACACGCTTGACGCTTTTTCCTACGACCATAGTTCCCTCCTGAACGGTTCATGACTGTATGCGCAGTTAAAATCCATTTTAAGTGCGCTGGTTGGTGATGCAAGCGCCGGCACCTGCAATGCAGGCAGGCATATTTTCCGCAGCCGGCTCCTTTGAAAAAGAAACTGGACCTGCTCTTATCCGTCTCGAATCAATAATATCATGACTTGTACGATTTCAGTCAGAATTTGTAATAACGCTACCGGAAAATCACAAGTTGATCAACATAACGAAGGTGAAAAACACCGCAAGGCGGATTACTGGTCGTGTTTATCGAAGAAATCCATTCTCGTTACGTCGAACAGTCCCATATCCGTAAGCCGGACGGAAGGGATGACGGGCAGAGCGATGAACGAAAGCGTGATAAACGGGTCGCTGTCGGTATGGATGCCGAGAGCCGCCGCCGCGTCCAGAAGCTCGTGCTGGTGCATTAAGATGGTTTCCAGCGGTGCGTCGCTCATCAGTCCTGCGACCGAGAGTACGAGTTTGGCCAGAATTTCGCCATTGCGTACGACCACATACCCGCCGCCGCATTCTTCGAGCGCGTCGATTGCCGCGAGCATGTCCGCGTCGTTGTCGCCGACGACAATGAGATTGTGGGAGTCGTGTCCGACGGTGGTAGCGATTGCGCCGTTATGGATGTCGAACCCGCGCAGGATGCCGAGGCCGACGCGGCCGGAGGCGTGGTGCCGCTCCACCACGGCGAGCTTGAGCAGGCCGTTTTTCGGCACGAAGCAGCCGTCTTCGGTGTAGACTTCCTCTTCGTCGAGCGCGGTAACGAGCTCTTTTGGAACCAGGCGGAGGATACGCGCCTTGCCGGAGACCGGCAACCTGAGCACGTCCGGTTTGCGCGGCGCAAGGTGCACGCTGTTATAAATCTTCGGATCGGGCTTGATATGCGAATCCACGCTCGGTTCAAAGAGCTTGCCGTCCGTGATGACGAACTGGGGATTGAAGTCCGTAAGGTTGTCGAAGAGCACGAGGTCCGCCCGGTAACCGGGCGCGACCGCGCCGTAATGGCGGATGCCATAGGTGTTTGCAGTGTTGATGGTCGCCATCTGGAGGGCGTGAATCGGGGAGATGCCGTTCGCCACCGCGCGGCGGACAATATAGTTGATGTGTCCCTCGGCGCGGATATCGGCGAGGTGCTTGTCGTCCGTGCAGAAAGACATCCTGCGCGTGGGCAGACCGTTTTCCGCAATTTTTTTCATGATTTCCTCGATACCGCGGTTCGCGCTGCCGAGGCGCAGATGAATACGCATGCCGTTACGGAGTTTTTCAAGCACTTCCTCATAGGTGAGGCACTCGTGGTCGGTATGCGGCCCGGCGACGCAGTATGCATTGAGCGCGTCGCCCGAGAGCGCCGGCGCGTGTCCGTCGATCGGATGATGCCGGAAGAGATGCAGTTTGTCGAGCATTTCGCCGTCGCCTTCGACGGTTGCGACATAGTCCATCACCTCGCCGAGGCCGAGCACGCGCGGATGGTTCATAAACGCTTCAAGATCGCGCGCGGTGAGCTTTGCGCCGCTGGTTTCAAACGCGGTTGCCGGTACGCAGGACGGAACCATAACAAAAACGGAAAGGGGAAGCCATTCCGTTTGATCGAGCATGTATTGAATTCCGTCCGAGCCGCAGACGTTGGCGATTTCGTGAGGATCTGCAATGATGGAGGTCGTGCCTTTTTCGAGAATGACGTTTGCAAAACGGGAAGGATGCGCCATCGAGGATTCGATGTGCACATGCCCGTCGATCAGGCCGGGGCAGAGGTACCCGCCTTTCGCGTCGATTTCCGCCTTGCCGGAATAGGAACCTACGCCAATGATGACGCCGTCGCGGATGGCGACGTCGCCTTCAAGGATTTCTTCGGTAAAAACATTGACAATCTTAGCGTTTTTAATAACGAGCGCCGCATTCCGGTTCGCTGCATTCAGGATGGCGGCGCGAAGACGTGACTTTTGCATGAAGCTCACCCACCTTTTTGTTAGTATAGCACACAGATTGTTAGATGCAAATACTTTCCAACAACTTTTTACTGTGCTAAAATAATTATAGGCTTCGAATCAACTGCGGGATTTTTACTGAAAAATCATATAAACAAGGAGGCGGCATAGGATGCGCATACTCATTCGGAACGGAACGCTCGTGCGCGGTCAGGGGACCGAGCAGGCGGACATTCTTGTCGAAAACGGATTTATCAAACGCATTGCGCCCGGCCTGACGGAACCGGCGGACGAGACGATCGACGCCGCCGGGAAATACGTATTTGCGGGATTCATCGATACGCATACGCATTTCGACCTAGACCTCGGCGTGACCGTTACGGCGGATAATTACGTGACCGGCACGCGTGCCGCGGTGCTCGGCGGCACGACTACCGTGCTGGACTTTGCAACGCAGGACCGCGGCATGACCATGCAGGACGCGCTGGACCTTTGGCATAAAAAGGCGGTGGGTTCAAGCTGCAACTACGGTTTCCATATGGCGATCTCCGAATGGAACGGCGAGCACGCCGCGGAGGTCGAGCACATGATCGCCCAGGGCGTCACTTCATTTAAGATGTATATGGTGTACGACGCGATGCGCCTGAACGACGGCGAAATTTACGCCGCGCTCAAGCACATGGCGGCGCTTGGCGCCGTCGCGGGCGTGCACTGCGAAAATTATGATATCCTCAACGAGCGGATTCACGAACTCAACAGCATCGGCATGCGCTCGCCTGCGGCGCACCCGCTTTCGCGTCCGAATGCGGTGGAAGCGGAGGCGGTTTCGCGGCTGATGCGCATTGGTCAGCTGGCGAAAACTCCCGTTTGGGTCGTGCACCTCTCCACAAAGGAAGGGCTGGACGAAGCGCGGCGCGCGCGCTACCGCGGGCAGGAGGTCTATCTGGAGACATGCCCTCAGTATCTCGTTCTGGACGACTCCTGCTATGAGCAGCCGGATGCTGAGAAGTTCATCATGTCCCCGCCGCTGCGCAAACCGGCGGACGAAGATTCGCTGCTTTCCGCCATGGGCGCGGGCGATATTGACTTCATCGGCACCGACCACTGCTCGTTTATGATGAGCCAGAAAGCGCTCGGCGGCGGCGAGTTTTCCAAGACGCCGAACGGATGCGCGGGCGTGCAGAACCGCCCGCAGCTCGTGTATACCTACGGTGTATTGACCGGGCGTATCACGCTGCCGCAGATGGCGGCGCTGCTGAGCGAAAATGCCGCGAAATTTTTCGGCATGTACCCGCATAAAGGTACGCTGGCGGTCGGTGCGGACGCGGACGTTACGATCTACGATCCGCGCGGCGAAAGCGTGATTTCCTATAAAACGAACGCACATCACTGCGACAATTCCCCCTATGAGGGCATGAAGGTCAGCGGCAGCATCTCGGACGTGCTGCTCGGCGGCAAAACCGTCGTAAAGAACGGGAAACTAATCAAAGAGGGCGAAGGACGTTTTGTGTTCCGCAGACTCTCCAAACGGTATCGCACGTGAACGTCGGCTGCGTGCTCCTTGCGGCGGGGGCGGGGAAGCGCTTCGGGGGACACAAGCTCCTGCATAAAATCTGCGGCGAAACGATGATCGAACGCGCGTTGGACCGTTTTTCCGCGTTCCCGTTCTGCGTGCGCGTGTGCGTTACGCGTCCGGAAGCGGAAACGATCCGCCGCCTTGCGCAGGAGAAGTGTTTTACGGTTGCAGTCAATCCGAACCCGGACAGAGGGGTCGGCACCAGCGCGGCAATTGGGACGAAAAGCGTGCTTTCGCTTTGCCCGGAGGCCGAGGGCATTCTTTTTGCGGTCTGCGATCAGCCGAACCTCCGCCATATCAGCGTGCAGCGGCTGCTGACCGCGTTTCAGTATCACCCGAACCGGATCGTATCGCTCAGCTATGCAGGCGTGCGCGGAAACCCCGCCGTCTTTCCAAAGAGCGTGTTCGGCGAACTGGAAGCGCTGACGGGAGACGTCGGCGGCGGCGCGGTCGTCCGGCGGCATCCTGAGATGCTGGTGCTGGAGGAAGCAGAGACCGAGGACGAGCTGATCGATATCGACACGCGCATGGAATAATACGATGAAACAGGACAACTGGAGCACACTGGAACGCAGCGCTGCGCGGGCGGGCGTGCCCGCGGGCGAAAAGGCGCGTCTCTTTTCAGCCGCGAAAAACGGCGATCCTATTGCGTTGGAAACGTGCCTTGATCTGTTGCTGGAAGCGCTTTCGGAAACCGGGCTGGACGAAGACTCGGAACCGAACGCACAGGGATTGATCATTGAGGATGCGATATTCATGTTCGCAAGGATGCTGCAGCGCGCAAACGACGGGCTAAAATAAGAAAGAACTGGTGTACCAATATGACGGGACTAAGAAATATAGAAATTATCAAGGGGAATATCGTCGAAGCAAAGCGCTTCGGCGCGCCGGGAATCACTGAAAACGGGTATATCGTGCTGGAAAGCGGCGTGATTTTCGGCGTGTTCGACGAACTGCCGGAGCAATATCGAAGCACGCCTGTGACCGATTACGGCGACAATCTCATTTTGCAGGGGTTCTGCGACATGCATCTGCATGCGCCGCAGTATCCCATGCTTGGCATGGGCATGGACCTGCAGCTGCTGGACTGGCTCAAAACCTACACGTTCAAAACGGAAGCGCGGTTTTCGGACACGGAATATGCAAGGCGCGTCTATGAACAGCTGGCGAGCGAACTCATCGGCAACGGCACGACCCGCGTATGCATGTTTTCTTCGTCGCACGCGGAAGCGACGCTTGCGCTGATGGAAGCGCTGGAGGAAGCGGGCGTAAGCGGCTATGTCGGCAAGGTCAACATGGACCGCGACAGCGGCGAATGTCAGGAAACGACGGAGGATTCCAAGCGAGAAACGCTGCGCTGGCTCGAAGGCTGCGCGCGCTTTCAGCACGTCCGGCCGATTCTTACGCCGCGGTTTACGCCGTCCTGCACAAACGAATTGATGGCATGGCTCGGCGAGCGCGCAGACGAGCATGGGCTGTACGTGCAGTCGCACCTTTCCGAGAACCAGCGGGAGATCGAGCTGGTCAAAAAGCTGCATCCGGAGTGTTCGCAGTATTGGGAGACATACGATCGCTACGGGCTCTGGAGAGACCGAACCATAATGGCACACTGCGTACTTTCCGATGAGCGCGAGCAGGACGCGATGATCGAGCATAACGTGCTTTGCGTGCACTGCCCGGATTCCAACATCAATATCTGCAGCGGGTTTGCGCCCGTGCGCAGGATGAAACAACGCGGCGTTTGGGTCGCGCTGGGTTCGGACATTGCCGGCGGCGCGGAACTGCATATGCTGCGCGTAATGACTTCGGCCATCCGCGCGTCCAAGGCAAAAGCGATTGAAACCAAGGGCGAGGATGCGTTCCTCACCGTTGGCGAAGCATATTACCTCGGCACGAGCGCGGGAGCGGAGTATTTTGGCGATCGTGCGGGGTTTGCTCCCGGGAATTCACTGCACGCGGTGGTTATAGACGACAAAGCGCTTCCGGAAAGCACGCGGCCTCTCAGCGTTGCAGAGCGGTTTGAGCGTGCGGTATACCTGGCGGAGGAAAAAGATATAGCGGCCGTTTATGCCGCCGGGAAGCGCGTGAAATAGGGGAAAACGGAAAAAAGAACCGGAGCGGTAAAGATTTAGTCAAATTCCGTTAAAAATCGTTCAAATTTGAGGCAGGGAAAACACAACTTCTTATCGAATAATAAAGAAAGACGGTTTCATTTCAGATGCCGTCGGAGAAGGAGTGGTAACATGCGTATTTCAATTTCAGGAAAAAACCTAGAGATCTCCGATTACCTCAGCGACCTCGTCGAAAAAAAGGTCGGGAAACTGGAACGGTATTTCCCGCAGGATACCGAGGTGCAGGTAACCCTTTCCGTGGAAAAGAACCGCCATATCGTGGAAGTAACGATTCCCTATGACGGCGGCGTAATCCGCGGCGAGGAGGTCACCGGGGACATGTACGCCTCCATCGATAACGTGCTCGACAAACTCGAAAAACAGATCGTCCGTCACCGTACCAAACTCGAAAAGTGCCTGCGCAGCGGTGCATTCCGCTATAACGAACCGCTCTACAGCGGCGCGTTCGACGAGCCGGAAGAAGAAGGGCCGAAAATCGTGCGCGTCAAACGCTTCGCTATCAAGCCCATGAGCGAGGAGGAAGCCATGCTCCAGATCGAGATGGTCGGCCATTCGTTCTATGTGTTCATCAATTCGGACACGAATGCGATGAACGTGTTGTATAAACGCAAGGACGGCAATTATGGTTTGATCGAGCCGGAAGACTAAGCTTGGGATACAGGCGGCCGGGCAATTTTTCCCGGCCGCCGTTTGTAGCTCAATTTTTTTTATAAAAAAAAAAAAAAAAGCCATTATTATCTTAATTCGTTTTTTTCGACGATTATTTAAGGTTTTCCGGATTGAGACACTCCAATTCGGGCAGTACGAAGAGGCCGTCCTTCCTTATTAATACGTCGTCGAACCAGATTTCACCGCCGCCGTATTCCGGCGTTTGAATCAGTACGATGTCCCAGTGCTGGGAGCTCTTGTTGCCGTTATTGCAGTCGTCGTAGCAGCTTCCCGGGGTGAAGTGAATGCTTCCGGATATTTTTTCATCGAAGAGCGTGTCCTTCATGGGGAAGGTGATAAAGGGGTTCACGCCGATGGCGAACTCCCCGACATAACGCGCGCCTTCGTCGATATCGAGCTGCGCGTTGATGCGTTCGACGTCGTTGGCGCCGGCTTCGACAATTTTACCGTCTTTAAACGTGAACTTAATGTCCGTATACGTGAAGCCTCCTTCGAGGGAGGGGGTGTTGTAGGCGATGGTGCCGTTGACGCTGTCCTTGACCGGCGCAGTATAGATCTCCCCGTCGGGGATGTTCATATGGCCCGCGCACTTGATAGCGGGAAGTCCCTTGATAGAAAAGCGGAGATCGGTTCCGGGCGCGACGAGGCGCACTTTGTCCGTGCGTTCCATGAGCGCCTTGAGCGCGTCCATGGCCTTGTCCATCTTGGCGTAATCCAGCGTGCAGACGTTGAAATAATAATCCTCGAACGCTTCCGTACTCATGTCCGCAAGCTGCGCCATGCCGGGCGTGGGATAGCGAAGAACGACCCATTTGGTTTTCGGCACACGAATCTGCCCGTGGACGGGCGTCCAGTAATACTTCATGTATTGGTTCAGTTTCGCGCTCGGGACGTCCGCCATTTCGCTTGCGTTCGGGCCGCCGCGCACGCCGATATAGGCCTGCATCTGGGACATGAGCGACGCGTCTACGCCCGCGCGCACCTTGAGCTGCTCGACGTTGCATTCCATTACGATTTCGCGGTCGAACGATTTATCGCCCAGCCAGAGAAACGGATTTCCGCCTGCTTTGTATACCGCTTTGATCAGCGCGCGGGTAAGATCGTCGTTGCCGCCGATGCTCTCGACGAGTACGTTTTCGCCCGGCTGCACCGTACAGGAAAAATTGACCAGCCCGTCGGCCAGTTTCAAGACTCTAGGATCAAACATTGTTATCCTCCCGATTTGTTATTTCGATAATCCTGAAAAAACGAAACGGCTGTTTCGTTAACGATGTTATTATCGCATACGCGGACGAAAAATGCCAGAGCGGGCGCTTGTGTCTGTGTGCCGGGAGCGCGGAGGGCGGGCGTTATGCGACCGGTGCCGTAACTGCGCTTACGAGGTGCAAAAGCGCAGTGGCAGTGCGCGAAGAAGCGCCGCATTACGGCCCGGCGTTTATTGCGCCGGTATTTCCGACGACCCGGAAACGCGCCAAATCAGCGCATTAGGCCGTGTTGGTACAATGGCTGTCGTGATTCATGAAAGGTGGTTTGCAGGATGGATGTGCGCGCTATGCGTTGACGTTGTAAATCTTACGCACATGCCTGCCGTTGGGGATGATGACAAAGAATACGCCGAGCAGGTTGAACACCATTGCGCCGGCGATGATCCCGCGAATCGGCAGTTTGTCCCCGAGCACGCCTGCGATCAACTGACCGATAATCGAACCAAGAATGCAGAGCATCTGGAAAATCCCGTTGAAGCGGCCGCGCATCGTGTCCGGCAGGAAGCTCTGTGTGCCGGAAATGCGGATATTGAAGCTCGTCACGCCGAGTACGCCGTCGGCCAGCATAAACACAAGCATCGCCCAGAGCGGGAAAAACAGATATACGCCGTCGATGAAGCAAATGGAAATATATACCAGCAACGCGATCGCATACTTTTTTGCGGCAGGATAACGGAAAAAATAGTGGATTCCTCCGCCGATCAGCCGGCCGATCGTGGCGGCGCCCATCACGAAAGTATACTGCATGACCCCGTCCGCGGAAGGCAGCGCTTTGAAATAGGGCAGCGCGAGCGTCATGCAGAGCGAGTTTGTGAGCATTGTAATAAAGAAATACCAGGTGATTGCGTTCAGGCCGCGTTCCTCCCGCAGGTAAGTCACGCCGTCCCGGAGGTCCTGAGCAAAACGTTTGCTATCGAAACGTTCGTTTTCGCGGCGCTGCGCGTGGGCCTCGTTCGCTTTGATCTGTGTCTCCGCGATGGCGGCGATCAGGAACGTGACCGCGTTGAACAGAAACAAAGGCGCAAGGCCGATGCTTTTGTAACACAGTCCGGCGATGGGAACCATGATTGCGGTGCTCAGAGGATAAATCAGACTGGATATTGAGTATGCGCGTGTGTAGTTGCCTTCGCTGATCAAGGTCGGATAAAAACTGTCGTAAGCAACGCTGTAAACGCTGTCGATCGAGCCAATCAGCATGGAGAGCACAAGATAGGAAGCATAATTGAAATATCCTTTTTGAAGAAGCGTAAATACAAACAGGAATAAACCGCAGGAAATAAAGTCCAGTGTATAGATTATGCGCTTGCGGGGGAAACGGTCCAGAAACGGTCCGGCGAACATTGGCAGGACGATGCGCGGGAGGCTGTAACAGATCATGAAAAGCGCATACAGAAAAATGGAATTCGTGTAATCGAGAACAAGTAAGCCTATGGCAAATCCCGCCACCGCGTTACCGAGCATCGATACGACGGTGCCGAGCGTGACGATGGTGAAATCTCTGGTCCATAGTTTGTTTTGCAGCGCTTCCACGACGAGTAATATAACACGTACGTTTAATGATTGTAAAGATGAATCTTCTGCGGAAGTGACACGGAAGTGCGTTTTATCGTTTTTTACAAATAAAACCAGAAAGATATATTTTGCGGAAGCGTTCTGCTGCAATACAGTTCCTGCTATAATAAAACAAGACAGATGATTGCCGCGGCAGTGCTGCCGACGGAGAGTTTGCTAAATATTGACACTCACGATTGTATGAATTACAATTAGTTCGTCAATATATGCATACTACTCGGGGGAACGTGCCGCCATTTATAAGGCATGCTCCCTGTGATGAAAAGGGATGGCGTGATGAAAAAAGCGAAGCTGACTCGGGTTGCGTTTATTTTGTGTTTGGTAACTGCGGTGTGCATACCGCTTACGGCCTGCTCAAAATCTGGGCAATCCGCTGACCCGGGCACGTGGGGATTTGAATGCAAGGTCATTTACGATGCTCTGGGCGGAATGGTCAACGCGCGAGAGGTGAGGACGACATACTACCTGCCAAATTCATATGTCTTCGAACCTTCCGGTTCGAGCAATATGCTTGTCGAACCTGTGCGCGACGGTTATATTCTTGCCGGATGGTATACGGCGAAGACGGACGAACCCACCGAGTACGGCGAGGAATATACTTTTAACGCCGCCGATCGATGGGATTTTTATCTTGATCGTGTTCAGGACGATATGACGCTATATGCACGCTGGCTTCCGCGCGGCAAAGTGGATTATGTTAACGCGGACACCGGCGAGATTATTTTCAGCAAAAACATCACCGGCGATTCTCCGGTTCAGGAGCTTTCCGATGCGGTCGTGGATTTCCGCAAACCTGAAAACACGACGCTCTTCGGATACTATAGCGATGCAGCATGTACGCAGGAATACGATTTCAGTTCATATGTACATTCGGAGCCGCATCCTTCCGAGGCGGCGCTTTACGCCGCGTTGTATGAAGAGTTTCCCCAGTATCTCGGACAGGTCGAGTATGTGGAGCCCGAAGAGGATGAAATTAAGGAAACGGACGATATGTCCTATCTGTTCCTCAATAAACTCGGCTATCAGATGAAGTCTGCGGACGAACAGGCGCTCCGGGAACTCCGTGAAGCCAAGGACTGGATCGTTGAAGAATCGATTCAGAATTATCTTGTAAATACGGCCGAAAAAGTGGCATATATGAAATTTGTGGACGGCAATATTGTGCGCGTCAATACGCCGGGCGATATCAAGATCGCCGGTTCGTACGGCTTCTTTGGAACGGACGCGCTGGGCAACAAAATCGACGGATACGTTATAGAAAACGACGTGGATTTTTCCGGTATTACGCTGACGATGTCCGATAGCTTTTCCGGCATGATCTATGGTAACGGACATAAGCTTTCCAATATTTCGCTCTCCGTTTCCAGCAGGAAGATCGATAACGATACCGAAAAAGGGCTTGCGCTGTTCGGGGAACTCGCCGATGTTGAAATCAGCGATCTGACATTCGAAAACGTTCAGATTTCGATCCAGGTTAAGGAAGGGATCCCTGTAAACGCGGCGCTGCTGGCGCTCAGCGCGCAGAACGTTGCCATGACGAACTGCCGAATCGACGGGATGACCATAAATTCCGGTAATGGAGACACAGGATCGGCGCGCTATACGCTCGGCGACCTGTTTGTGAGCGCGAAGGACGTGACTCTGACGGACTGCTCCGGCAGCGGGCTTGTCGCAAACGTGTTGAATCCCGACCGGCTGAAGCTGCTGGTGCTCGAAGCGCCCGAGGAGCTTGCGGAGGACGACCCTGCCGGAACTGAACCGTAACGGATAATGGAATGGGGACCGCGCCGGAATAAGAAGAGTATCCGGCGGCGGTTGTGATACAGCTTTGAAAATTGCCGGAGGATGAAACAACCTTCCGGTGATTCTCAAAAAATAAAAATGGAGGTATCGAAATGAAAAAGAACAGAATTGCCCAACTCGTAGCAGTTTTACTTTGCGCAATGCTGCTGCTTACGACCGTTGGCTGCAAAACCACCGAAGAACCGGCTGCAACGGTAGAAGAACCTGCCGCAACGACCACCGACGCTCCGGCGGTTGTTATGCCTGACGTTCCGGCGGATCGCTATGACGCGACCGAAACGCCGAGGACGGGGAACAACGCTACCACGCCGCTGGTCATCAGCACCAGCACGCTGGACGGCAAACTCAGCCCCTTCTTCGCAACGTCCGCCTATGACGTGGTAGTGGAAGGCTATACGCAGCTTCTGCTGGTCTATCTGGACAAGGAAGGCGCGCCGCAGGCCGGTGTGGAATATCCCAGCCTGGCGTACTCGTTTACGCAGGAAGTCAGCGACGACAAGACGACTTCAACTTATAATTTCATCCTGAAGAACGGTATTACGTTCAGCGACGGCGAACCCGTTTCGATTAAGGACGTACTCTTCACGATCTATACGCTGTGCGATCCGCTGTACGACGGCTCGAGCACGTTCTATTCGATGGACGTACAGGGCCTCAACGAGTACCGCCTGCAGACCAGTGCTGAAACGCTGGCCGTCGCGGACGCGATCGTTGCAGCCGGCATCAGCACGGGCGACGACGGATCCATGACGTATCCTGCAGCCGACGGAGCGACTGCCGAACAGCAGGCCGCCTTCTGGGGTTATCTGGATCAGGCAGGTGAGAAGTTTGCGCAGGAGATCGTGGACTATGTGTCCATGAACTATCTCTCCGACGATTATGTACAGGCGTACTTCTCGCCCGATCTGACGGCCGAGCAGATTAAGGCCAGCGATTTCCTCACCGTTGCATACGGCATGGGCATGTGGGGCTTCGGCGCCTACGCCGACGGCGTGTTTACCGACGTCCTTGGCAACACCTATGACGAGACGACCGGCCTGACCGCCGCGGATTATTGGAACAACATCATCACGAGCTACGGCTATGACCTCTCCGACGCCGGCATCAACTATGAGAAGGCTGGAGATCTGCGTATCGAGGATTATGTGCGCGACCTGTATATCGCCAATGAAGGCTCCGTCGAAGGCGGCGTAGCCAGCATCAGCGGCATCACCAGCGGAACCATGACCTGCGATGACGGCGTCGATCGCGAGTATCTCCAGGTCGTCATCAACGGCATCGACCCGACCGCCATTTTCAAGATGGCCATTGAAGTCGCTCCGTTCCATTATTACACCGATGGCTTCACCGGTGAACTGAATGAATACGGCGTTTCGCTGAACGATACTTCGTTCATCGAGCTTCTTAAGTCCAAGAATGTCGCTCCTCTCGGCGCAGGCCCGTACGTCTTTGAGGAGTATAAGGACAACGTTGTGTACTACACCGCCAACGACAGCTACCTGCTTGGTTCGCCGAAAATCGAGTTTATGCGCATTCAGGAAATTGCAAGCGGTTCCGAACTCGACTCCGCCAAAACGGAAGTTGTGCACTTCACCGATCCCTCCGCTTCCACGACGATTATCAACGACATCACGGCCGGCCAGGGCGATTACGCGAAGCTGGCTTACACGCTCGTGGATAACGACGGTTACGGCTACATCGGTATCAATGCGCAGTTCTTCCCTGAGTGGCAGGTCCGCAAAGCGATCGCATCCACGTTCAACGTTGATCTGTGCATCAGCGATTACTACGGCGAGCTGGCTACGGTCAACTATCGTACGATGACCAAGATCCAGTGGGCATATCCGGAAAATCCGGAAAACCTCTTCCCGTATGATGAGACCGGAGAAACCGCCAAGGCGCTGTTCCTCGAAGCCGGTTACATCTACGACGAAGCCGCCAACATGATGTACTATCCGGAAGACAACGAGAAAGCCGGACAGCAGGTCACCATCAAGGCCACCCTGCCGATGGACGCCGCCGACCACCCGGCCGGCACGGTTCTGATCAACGCACAGAAAGTGTTTGAAGCGATCGGCGTTAAGATGGACATCGAAGTTGACGACGCTCTGCTCAACAAGCTCAGCACGGCCTATGATTCCGGCATCGAGATCTGGGCGGCTGCATGGGGCAGCGGCGGACAGGATCCGGATATGTTCCAGGTCTGGTATTCCGATCCGGATGTCAACCAGTCGACCTCGCCTGCGGCGAAGGGCCTCTATTGGCTCTACAAAAATGGCAGCGACGATCAGAAGGCCGCTCTGCAGCAGCTCAACGAACTGATCAATGCCGGCCGTTCCACGCTGGATGTTGAAGAGCGCAAGACGATCTACGCCGAAGCGCTTGAGATCTCCACCAGCCTTGCGACGGAAATCCCGACGTATCAGAGAAAGAACATGTACGTGTTCAACAAGGACGTCATCAATGCGGACACACTGTTCAGCGGAGAAGACGTTACTCCGTTCCAGACCCCGATTTCCTACATTTGGAACGTTGAACTCAACGGCTAGTCGAAAGGTATTTGAGACTTAGCTGAAACCTATCTTTCGAAACACAAGGCTTGGCGATGAGCCAAGCCTTGTGTCGATTCGGGAAATAACGTAAGGGCTTGGTGATGGAGTATGTGGAAATATATTCAGAAAAGACTCATTTTAGCCGTCGTCATTCTGATCGGCGTATCGATGCTGATCTATATGCTGTCCATGTTGATGCCGACAGACTATATCGACCGGCAAACGGCGCCGGCATTGGCGAACGGCTCAATGACTATGGACGATGTAACGCGGCTGAAGGAATTGTACGGGCTGGCGGATAAAAGCTTTTTCGGCATTATCAGCAGCTATGCGAGGTGGCTTGGCGGAGCGTTCACCGGCGACCTTGGTTTTTCATTCCTGTTTGGCAAACCGGTCACAAGTGTAATAAACGAGTATATGTGGACTTCGTTTACGCTGGCGCTGATCGCATTTGGCATTCAGATAGCGATATCCATTCCAATGGGGATTCGTGCCGCGGTTAATCAATACGGGGGCTATGACTACACTGTGTCCGTATTGGCAATGATTGGCACGGCGCTTCCGTCGTTCTTTCTCGCGGCGCTGCTGATGAATGTGTTCTGCATTCATCTGGGATGGTTCCCTTTGCAGGGACTGACGACCGCCACGAAGATTTTTGCGCCGGACGCGCATTTTGAGATTTTTTTGGACAAGGCCTGGCACCTGGTTTTACCAATTATGGTTCTTGTCCTTCTTGGCGTGGGCGGCCTCATGCGTTTCACGAGGACCAACATGCTGGAGGTTATGAATTCGGATTATATCCGCACGGCGCGGGCCAAAGGATTATCCGAACATACGGTTATCTACAAACATGCGTTTCGTAATACGCTGATTCCCCTCGTCACGACGCTGAGCGGAACGCTGCCCGGCTTGTTCGGCGGCGCGATGATTACGGAGACGGTTTTCGCCGTACCCGGCATCGGTTATATCGCGCTGCGTGCGACCATGCAGGGGGATATCCCGTTCATAATGGGGTATAATATGTTCCTGGCGATTCTGACGGTTGCCGGCATGCTGATTTCCGACCTGATGTATATGGTCGTAGATCCGCGCGTAAAACTGAAATAAGGGAGGCGCGTTATATTATGAAAGACAATAAAAAAACCGGCGGCGCGAATCCCCGCGCGCAGAAGCAGAATAAGACCGCGCGATACACGGACGTTTCCGGCGTGGAAATCATCCAGGACGAGAACTTCCATGTGATGTCGCCCGGGCGCATGGTGGCGAAACGCTTCTTTAGGAGCAAGCTTTCCGTTATCGGATTGTGCATGATCATCTTCGTGTTTGTGTTTTCGTTCCTCGGTCCGTTTATCGTGGACATGACGTGGGAATACGGCGAAACACAGGTGTTCAAAATCGAACGTATTTCGAGCATGGTCACAACGGCAGATTTCGATGCCGCCGACGGAAGAACGTATCAATACTACGATGAATCGGAGTCGTATGTAAACTTCAAGGCTCCGATATCGTGGGAACACTGGCTTGGCACGGACACGAGCGGATTTGATATTTTCGTGCGGCTGATGTATGGCGGACGGATCTCGCTGACGATATCATTCCTAGTTATATTCATGGAAACCGCGCTCGGCGTAATATTCGGCGGCATCGCCGGCTATTTCGGTAAATCGGTCGACCAAGCAATCATGCGTGTTGTCGATATCTTCTTCTGCCTGCCGGGTCTGCCGATTTTGCTGGTCCTGTCTGCGACCATCGCTTCCATCGAGGCGATCCCGCCGGAACACAGAATTTATTATCTGATGGGCTGCCTGACTCTGATCGGCTGGTCCGGAACGGCGCGGCTGGTCCGTGGTCAAATCCTCATGCTGCGCGAACAGGAGTATATGATGGCTGCGGAAACGACGGGGATTCCCGCACGCAAGAAAATCTTCAAGCATCTGATTCCAAACGTTATGCCGCAGCTGATCGTTACGATGACGCTCGGCCTTGGCGGGATCATCCTGTATGAGTCCACGCTGTCCTACCTTGGACTGGGTGTTCCTTTTCCGCGGGCAGCCTGGGGTTCTATGATCGCTTTGGCAGACCCTTCCAAGGGACAGGAGATTCTCGCCAATTACCCGAATATGTGGGTGCCCGCCGGTGTTCTTATCATCGTGACGGTTCTGGGATTCAGCTTTATCGGCGACGGCCTGCGCGATGCGTTTGACCCGAGAATGAAGAGGTAACGGCAATGGCAATCAAAAAGATATTTAAAAAGAAGCAGATAAAAGGCGTTGACGACGTTGAATACTTAACCCTCAAAGAGGAGCGCTGTATCAGCCGCGAAAACGCAAAAATCATGCGCGATTACGAGCGGCATATGAACCGGAAAAACGTGACGCCGTCCGAATATGAGACAGAGATGAAGAATCCGGAAAACGTCGTGGAATTTGACAATTTGCATACGTTTTTCTTTACCGATATCGGAACGGTCAAAGCGGTGAACGGCGTGAGTTTCGATGTGCCGCGCGGCAAAACGGTGGGCGTGGTCGGCGAATCTGGCTGCGGAAAATCCGTCACAAGCCTTTCGCTCATGCAGCTCGTTCAGGCGCCGCAGGGCCAAATCGTTGAAGGACAGATTCGTTTCGCGTCCAGCGAAGGGAAGTGCTACGATATTTCAAAAATGCCGCGGTCGGAGATGCTGCATATCCGCGGGCGCGAGATTTCGATGATTTTCCAGGAACCGATGACCAGTCTCAACCCGGTGTTTACGATCGGGGAGCAGATGGACGAAGTCGTTCTGCTGCACGAACCGGACATGACGCAGGCAAAGGCAAAGGCGCACTCGATAGAGATGCTCAAGCTTGTCGGCATCGCTATGGCGGATAAAGTTTATGCGAACTATCCGCACGAGCTTTCCGGCGGGATGAGACAGCGCGTGATGATCGCGATGGCGCTTTCATGCAATCCGCGGCTGATTATTGCGGACGAGCCGACGACTGCGCTGGACGTTACCATTCAGGCGCAGATCCTCGACCTGCTGCGGGAGATTAAAACCAAGATCAACGGAAGCATCATGTTGATCACGCACGATCTCGGCGTGATCGCCGAAATGGCCGATTACGTGGTCGTTATGTATGCGGGAAGGATTGTGGAAAAAGGAACGGTATTTGAGATATTCGACAATCCAAAACATCCGTATACGGTTGGACTTATGCGGAGCAAACCCAGTGTAAATAAGCGTGTGGAACGGCTCTACAGCATCCCCGGCCAGGTGCCGAACCCGATCAATATGCCGAACCATTGTTATTTCAAAAACCGCTGCGAGCATTGCCTTGCGCGCTGCGAAGACGAATATCCGCCATTGATCCAGTTCAGCGAAACGCATTTTGCCGCGTGTTATCTCTACGAAGACGACCCGAATGCAGAAATTTTCTCATCGTTGAGAGATTCGGCAAACGCGTGAGGAGGAAACATGGAAAAAGATAACATTCTGGTTGTAAAAAACCTGAAAAAGTATTATCCGATTACTTCGTCGGTTTTCGGCAAGGCAAAGGCTTTCGTTAAAGCGGTGGACGGCGTTTCTTTCGAGATTGAGCGCGGGACCACAATGGGACTCGTCGGCGAGTCCGGCTGCGGTAAAACAACGGTTGGACGTACGATTCTGCGTTTGCATGACGTAACGGGCGGCACGGTCCTGTTTAACGGCGAAGATTTGTCGAAAGTGAGCAAGTCGCATCTGCGCCATATGCGCCCCCGAATGCAGATGATATTCCAGGACCCGTATTCGAGTCTTTCACCGCGTATGCCGGTCGGCGAGATCATCGGCGAAGCGGTGCGCGAACATCATATTGTGTCAAACGGGCAATACCGCGCTTACATTTTGAAAGTGATGCGCGACTGCGGACTGCAGCCACAGTATTACTATCGCTATCCGCACGAGTTTTCCGGCGGACAACGGCAGAGGATCTGCATTGCGCGTGCGGTTGCGCTCAATCCGGAACTCATTATCTGCGACGAACCGGTCAGCGCGCTGGACGTTTCGATTCAGGCGCAGATTATCAACCTGATGATGGACCTGCAGAACGAGTTCGGATATACCTACCTGTTCATTTCGCACGATCTCTCCGTCGTCGAGCATATCAGCAAGACGATCGGCGTTATGTATCTCGGCTCTATGGTGGAGATGGGCGGGAAGGACCGCATTTTTGACAATCCGATGCATCCTTATACAAAAGCGCTGCTCAGTGCGGTTCCGATGCCCGATCCGTCGTACAAGATGAACCGGGTTATCCTGAAGGGGGATATTCCAAGCCCGGCGAATCCGCCGTCCGGATGCAAATTCCGTACGCGTTGTCAGCACTGCATGGATATCTGCGCGAAAAAAACGCCGGTATTCAAGGAATATGAGCCGGGACATAAAGTTGCCTGCCATCTTTACAGTCAGGATTGAACGGGGGCCGCGAAGACATGCGTAAGCGTAAGCGCGAAGAATGGGTGGACGACGGGCGTGTGATTGCCAACATGAATGTTGACGGAATCCCGTTTACTTTGCGGCGCGGCGCGCGCAGGTATTTTGACGCGTTTGGCAAAAAGAAACAGAAGTCCGATCCGATTGATCTGACCAGAAAAGAGAAGCGCTCCATTGCATGGGGAACGGCGTCGGCGTATTTGCTGGTGTTTGCGGTGTTTGCCGCTGCATTCACGCTGATTTTCCTGATTGCAGGCGGAGTATGGCGTTAAAAGGTGAATACAATGCAAGCCGTTTCCCAGGAAACGGCTTGCATTTCATGGAGGAGACTGTAAATAAGGTTGCTGATTCCGAACGCGGCCGGCGCGCCGGATCGGTTGGATTAAAAGGAGGAATGCTGTTTGATTACGGAAACGACTGCGCAGGCCGTGCTTCTGGAAGCGCAGAAAAGCGGCGCGGACTACGCCGAGATTTATCTGGAGGATAAAGAGAGCACGCAAATCGAAATGCTCGACGGGAAAGTAGAGTCCGCAAATTATACGCGCGCGTACGGCGCGGGCGTACGTGTGCTCAGAGGTACGCAGAGCGCATATGCTTACTGTGCCGATATCAGTGAAAAAGCGCTCATAGAAACCGCGCGCGCCGCTGCAGCTGCGCTTGGAGATGCGAGGCATGCGCCGAACGGCGAGGCAGTGCTTGCTGTGAAACGCTACGGGACCAGGATGGAGCGACCGTTTGAGTCGATCGGCAACACGGACCGCGTCGCGCTGATGCGGCAAGGCGCTATGGCTGCAAAATCGGTCTCAAACGAGGTTACGCAGGTGCAGGTGCGCTATATCGACGTTGTGCAGCGCGTGACCATCCTGTCGACCGATGGAGTGTTTGCATTTGACGAACGGCCGCGCACACGCTTGTTTGTGCAGGCGGTCGCAATGAAGGACGGCGAGGCGCAGACCGGTTACGATGGCCCTGGCTGCGGACGCGGTTTTGAAGCGTACAAAGATACGATCGATCCTGCAAAAGCAGGAAAGACGGCGGGTAATATGGCGGTTACCATGCTGCACGCGCCGGAATGCCCGGCAGGTTTTCTTCCGGTCGTGATCGACGGCGGCTTTGGCGGCGTGATTTTCCACGAAGCCTGCGGGCATTCGCTGGAAGCGACCGCTGTCGGCAGGAACAATTCCGTATTCTGCGGCAAACTCGGCACGAGAATCGCCGCGGACTGCGTCAGCGCGGTCGACGATGGATCGATGCCGGGTGAATGGGGGTCCATCAATATTGACGACGAAGGCACGCCCGGACAGAGGAACTTGCTGATTGAAAACGGCATACTCAAAGGATATCTGATCGACAAACTCGGATCCCGGCGGATGGGGATGCCTATTACCGGGTCTTCCCGGCGGCAGGGATATACGTTCGCGCCGACCTCGCGTATGACCAACACATTTATCTGCGAAGGGAAAGACGACGAGGAAGAGATGATCGCCTCCATGGAGGAAGGCCTTTACGCAAAGAAAATGGGCGGTGGTTCCGTGAATCCACCCACCGGGGAATTCAATTTCAGCGTCAATGAAGGGTACTGGGTAAAAAACGGAAAGATCGTCTCGCCGGTTCGAGGCGCCACGCTGATTGGAAAGGGGTCCGAAATTCTTAAGAAAATCGATCGTGTGGGTCCGCGGATGTGGATGGCGCCCGGAATGTGCGGTTCGCTTTCCGGTTCTGTGCCGACGAACGTCGGTCAGCCGCGTATCCGCGTAAGCGGAATAACGATTGGCGGAAAAGGAGGTGTGATCGAATGACAAACAGGGAGTTTTATTCGAAAGCCGCGGCATATGCGAGCGACAAGGGATGCGACGGTTGCGAAACGTTTTATGCCGGCGGAGAATCCTTTGAAGTGAACGCAAACGGCGGCGAGATTGACCGTTACAGCGTCAGCCGCGAGGCGGGGATTTCCGTTCGGGTGTCGCTTGGCGGGAAGCAGGGATATGCGTATACGGAAAAAACGGACGATCCGGAAAGACTGATCGACCGCGCGATTGACAATGCGAAATGCATCGAATCAGGCGATCTGCACCCCATGCAGGGGAAATGCGAGTATCGCCCGATTGCACACACGAAGTCCGCGCTCGCGGGACTGGACGAGCAGGCGCGCATTTCTCTGGCAAAAAAGCTGGAGCAGGCGGCGCTGGCGGCCGACACGCGTGTGCAGCGCGTCGTATATTGCAGCGCGATATATGAGTCCGGGCGTGTGCTGATGCAAAACACGAACGGACTGTTTGCCGAACGCGAGCAGGACCTTTCGATGCTGTTTGTGATGCCTTCGGTAAAGGACGGCGATGAGGTGCAAACGGGATTTGCTTTCCGGATGGGCGCCGACGCCGGCGACGCCGAGGGATGCGCAAAGGAAGCGGTGCAGGACGCGCTCGATAAACTCGGCGGCAAACCGGTGGATTCCGGGACATACCGCGTGCTGTTTAAGCCGTATGCGTTTTGCGATTTACTGGCGGCTTTTTCTTCGATGTTTTCAGCGGAAGAAGCGCAGAGAGGGCGTTCGCTTCTTGCGCAAATGGAAGGGAAAAGCATCGCTTCGGAGAGCGTCACGCTGACGGACGATCCGTTCGACCCGATCGCACCGCGCACGTTCGACGGGGAGGGCACGCCGTGCATATGCAAGAGCGTCATAAAAAACGGCGTTCTTAAGACGCTGCTGCACAATTTGAAGACCGCAAAGAAAGCAGGCGTTGAAAGCACAGGCAACGCCAGCCGCGCCAGCGCCGCGTCAACCGTTGGGGTGGCCCCGACGATTTTCCGTATCGAAGCGGGCGACAAACCGTTTGGAGAGATGGTGAAACTGCTTGGAAACGGACTGATTATTACGGAACTGGAAGGTCTGCATGCCGGCGTGGATACGGTTTCCGGAGACTATTCTCTTAAAGCCGCGGGATTTCTTGTTGAAAACGGCGTTGTTGTCCGCCCGGTTTCGGGCGTGACGGCGGCAGGAAATTTCATTGAAACGATGAAAAATGTATCCACGCTTGGAAACGATGTAAAGTATGCGCTTCCGCAGAGGGGATATTATGCCTCGCCCAGCGTTTTGGTGGAAAAGCTTACGATTGCGGGAAACTGAAAAAATCGCAGTTTTTCCAATGAAATCGCGGAAAACACAAAACAATTTATTGACATCGCCCCTTTGTTATGGTATCTTTTTTAGTGCCCCGCAAAGGGGCTCGCTTTATGATGTTTTGACCTAATTAATGGAGGGTTTTCAGCAATGGCAGCAGATGCACGCGTAAAAGTCACCCTGGCATGCACAGAGTGCAAGCAGAGGAATTACAACACTTTTAAGAACAAGAAAAACGATCCCGACCGGCTTGAGATGAAGAAGTATTGCCGTTTCTGCCGCAAGCACACCGTACACCGTGAATCCAAGTAGCGATACGAGAGAGGAACGATATGGCAAACAATAGCAATAAGCTGCAAAAGAACGGCAAGGCGTCCGTGGATAAAAAAGGTGATTCCAAGGGTAAAAAGCCCTTGCTCTGGAGCAAGATTTCTAAGAAACTGTTGCTGCCGGCCAGCATCCTGTATATCGCAGCGGGCCTGTGCCTTGCGATTTACAATGTGATGCTCATTAC
>CAYTHS010000017.1:0-35176 GCA_964437665.1 uncultured Oscillospiraceae bacterium | reverse complement strand
AATCACGTGCATCAGCGGGCCGCCCTGCAAACCGGGAAAAATCGCCTTGTCGATTTTCCTTGCAATCTCCTCCTTGCACAGGATCATCCCGCCTCGTGCGCCGCGCAGTGTTTTATGCGTCGTGGTAGTCGCCACATCGGCATAAGGAAACATATTCGGGTGCTCACCCGCGGCAATCAACCCTGATATATGCGCCATATCCACCATAAAGTACGCGCCGACGTCCTTTGCAGCTTTACTGATGCGTTCAAAGTCGATGATGCGAGAATACGCGCTCGCGCCGGCGACAATCAATTTGGGGTGGTGTTCGTGCGCAAGACGCTCCAGTTCGTCGTAATCGATGTAACCTGTGTCCTCGCAAACGCCGTACTGCACAAAATTATATAGCTTGCCGGACGCATTGGCCTTGTGCCCGTGCGTCAGGTGTCCGCCATGATTGAGGTCCATCGCCAGAACGGTGTCCCCCACGTTCAGAAGTGCATAATATACGGCAAGATTCGCCTGCGCACCCGCGTGCGGCTGAACGTTTGCATGGTCCGCATGAAAGAGGATTTTTGCGCGTTCTCTAGCAAGATTTTCGACCATATCCACGTACTCGCAACCACCATAATAGCGATTTCCGGGATATCCTTCCGCATATTTATTGGTCAACGGGCTTCCAAGCGCAGCCAGCACGGCGGGCGAAACGAAGTTTTCAGATGCGATCAGTTCCAGATGGTCGCGCTGGCGCTGCAGTTCCATACCCATGCAGGAAGCAAGCTCCGGGTCGTAGTGTGCAATGAATTCGTGAGAGGGTATCAAGTCCATGTCTTCTGTTCCTATTCCTTATATTTCCGCAAAACGCGCTTTGCTTATGAAAAGCGCGCGCCGATTTCATTGTTGTATTCCGGCCAATCAATATCTGTACGCCGAAACAGTGCACAAAGGTTTTGTCTGCGTTGTGCTGCAGTCTCTTCTCATTCCGGGGACGCGGTTACTCAAAAAGTTGCCGCCTCGCTGTCCTGCACACGAGATTCCGCTATCGGTTCTCTTCTTCCTGTTCGCCCAGTATCGATTCAATCCGCGGGCGGAACCGGTCCTTTTTGCTATTCTTTTCAAACAGCCGCAAAATCAGGTATCCGATCCCGCAGGCACAAACCCCGAAAATCAGCGCAAACAATTCAGAGATCAGGCTGCCGAGCCAAACGCCGGCAATCAGCAGCACGAGCGGAACGGCATAGGCAAGCAAACTCGCCTGCACGACCCGTTTGGGAGCGAGGCTGACCGTCACGCGGTCGCCCACCTTTGCGCCAGCGGAATTGTCCAGCTCGATTTCCATCTCGTGTTCGCCGGCCGTCAGGCAAGCGCCGCAGTGCGAGCACTGTGCGCTGCGCTGAAAGCGCACACGCGCGTTTTTGCCCTTTGTCTCAATGACAACGCCAAAGCTGCAGCTCTGCTCTTCCACTAAAAACTCACTCTTCCTTTTCCGTGCAGGCGATATGCAGCTCGTCAAGCTGCTTGTCGTCCACAAAGTCCGGCGCACCCGTCATCGGGCAGGACGCGTTTTGCACCTTCGGAAACGCGATTACGTCCCGGATGTTCGACGTGCCCGCAATCAGCATGACCAAACGATCAAGCCCGTATGCCATTCCGCCGTGCGGCGGCGGACCGAAGCGGAACGCGTCCGTCAGGAAGCCGAAACGGTACTCGGCCTGTTCGTCCGTAAAGCCCAATGCGCGAAACATGCGCTTCTGCAAATCCCTTGAATGAATACGGATCGAACCGCCGCCGATTTCCACGCCGTTGAGCACGATGTCGTACGCTTTGGCGCGGACGCCCGCCGGGTCGGTTTCGATCTTGTCCACGTCTTCGTCCATCGGGCTGGTGAACGGATGATGCATGGCCATGAAGCGGTTTTCTTCCTCGCTCCATTCAAACTGCGGAAACTCCGTAACCCAAAGCAGATTAAATTGATCTTTCGGAATCAGACCCAGCTGGTCGCCAAGCCTGAGCCGCAGCGCGCCGAGAGAGGCGAACACCGTCTTGTCAGCATCTGCAACGATAAAGAGAACGTCGCCCGTTTCCAGATTCGTTTTTTCACGGATGGCCGCGATTTCGTCTTCCTTGAGGAACTTGAGGATCGGGGACGCAAGCCCTTCCGGCTTGTCGTTCATCCAGATCAGGCCCTTTGCGCGGTATGTTTTGACAAACTCAACCAGCGCGTCCAGCGCTTTGCGCGAAAACGACGCGCTCGCGCCCTTGGCGTTGATGGCGCGCACGCTTCCCCCGCTCGCCAGCACGTTTTGGAAGACGGAAAACCCGCTCGATTTTACAACGTCCGAAATATCGGTCAGTTCCATTCCGAACCGGGTATCCGGCTTGTCCGAGCCATAGCGCGCCATCGCGTCCGCGTATTTAAGCCGCGGCAGCGGAAGCGCGATATCGACGTCCAGCGTTTCTTTGAACAGACGCTTTAAGAAGCCCTCGTTGACGGACTGCACGTCCTCTTCCTCAACGAACGACATCTCGAGGTCGATCTGCGTAAAGTCCGGCTGGCGATCTGCGCGCAGGTCCTCGTCCCGAAAACAACGGGCAATCTGAAAATAGCGATCATAGCCGGCCAGCATCAAAAGCTGCTTAAACAGCTGCGGGCTCTGCGGCAGCGCGTAAAACTTGCCCGGATGCACGCGGCTCGGCACGAGGTAATCACGCGCGCCCTCCGGCGTGCTCTTGGTCAGAATCGGCGTTTCCATCTCGACAAACCCCTGTTCGTCGAAATACTTGCGCGCGATAAACGCAATTTTGTGCCGCATGAGCATGTTCTTCTGCATCGCGGGCCGCCGCAGGTCGAGATAGCGGTATTTCAGCCGCAGCAGCTCGTTTGCGCGGCAGTCGTCCGAAATTTCAAACGGCGGCGTTTCGCTCCTGCTGAGGATTTTAAACTCGCTGACGAGCACTTCCAGTTCGCCGGTAGCCATGCTTTTGTTGACCATGTCGCCCGTGCGCAGGACCAGTTCGCCGCGTACGGCGAGCACGTATTCCGAACGGATCGTGCAGGCGCGCGCAAAATCCGCCTCGCCGAGCGTTTCGGAATTGAACACGACCTGCATAATGCCGCTGCGGTCGCGCAGCTGCACGAACACCAGCGCGCCGAGGTCACGCCGGACGTTCGTCCAGCCCATCAGGGTTACCTGTTTGCCCGCGTCGGCTTTGGTGAAATTTTCGCAGTAGTCCGTGCGCTTCCACCCGCTTAAAAACTCACTCATTTGTTTTCGCTCCTCAAATCAATGCTGTATAGATGCTCTCCGCATCCAATGCGGTCGTTGTTTCCTGTCCGTCGGCCATGCGCTTCAGTTTTCCCTCGTTGGCCGTCAGCTCGTTTTCCCCCAGCACAAGCACGTGCTTCGCGCCGGTTTTATCGGCATATTTCAGCTGCGCTTTCACGCTCCGGCCAACATGGTCGATCTCGGCGCAGACCCCGCGCCTGCGCAGTTCGTTTGCCAGTGCAAACGCCCGCTCCTCCGCCGCTTCGCCCATGGAAGCAATGTAGAGATCATAGCGAACGGGCTTCGGAATCTCCACGCCGCCGCTTTCCAGGACGAGCAGCAGGCGCTCCATGCCGAGTCCGAATCCCACCGCGGGCACATGCGGGCCGCCGATCTCCTCGACCAGCCCGTCGTAGCGGCCTCCGCCGCAGACGGTGCCCTGCGCGCCGATGCTGTTTGAAATGATCTCAAACACGGTTTTGGTGTAATAGTCCAGCCCGCGCACCAGCATCGGGTCGATTTTATAGTCGATGTGCATCCCGTCGAGCAAGCGCAGCAGTTTCTCCTGATGCGCGCGGCACTCCGGGCACAAATAATCCTGAATGCTCGGCACGTGCCCGGCAATCTTTTTACAGGATTCCACCTTGCAGTCCAGCACGCGCAGCGGGTTTTGTTCGTAGCGCACCTTACAGGTTTCGCAGAGTCCGTCATAATGCTCGCGAAGATACCCCTTGAGCGCCTCGTGATACTTCGGCCTGCAGTTCGGGCAGCCGATGCTGTTGAGGTGCACGCAGAGCCCCTCGCAGCCAAGCTCGCTTAAAAGCTCCGTCGCAACCGCAATGCACTCCGCGTCCGCCGTCGGCTTTGCCGCGCCGAAGAATTCCACGCCGAACTGGTGATGTTCGCGCAGTCTCCCGGCCTGCGGCCGCTCATACCGGAACACCGGATTATTGAGGTAAAACACCTTGGTCGGCTGCGCCTCGCCATAGAGATTGTGCTCAACAAACATGCGCACGACGCCCGCAGTGCCTTCCGGCTTGAGCGTGATGGAGCGCCCGCCCTTGTCCTCAAAGGTGTACATCTCCTTCTGAACGATATCGGTCGTTTCACCGACCCCGCGCAAAAACAGTTCCGTGTGCTCGATCACCGGCGTGCGCGCTTCCAGAAAACCGTATTTCTTCACGACGCCGCGGATGATTCTCTCAAGATACTGCCATTTATAGCTCTGCTCGGGCAAAACGTCTTTCGTGCCCTTGGGTGCTCTGTAGTCCGCCATTACCGACCCCTCCGTTGTTTTGTTTTGCCGTTCGGCACGCTTTTTGCACCGCCCGATACGCAAATGCGAAAAAGCAACTCCCATTATACCGCCTTTTCTATAAAAACGGTATAAAAAAGCAGGTTCCGTTCCGATAGGGACGGGAAACCCGCGGTGCCACCCTGATTGAACGAACGCGCCGTTGCGATTCGTTCCGCTTCATTGCCCGATAACGCCGGAATGCGTCGCGGCTTCTGACAAAACTGTCTTTTTGCCGCGCTGTTCGCGGGTGCCGTTCATCCGATCGCCGCATACAGAGCTCACACCAAACGCTCCGCTCTCTTGAATGCAACAAATCCGGACTACTCTCCCGGTCATGACCTTTCAAAACATTATAGCCGCCGCTTTATGCCGTGTCAATCGTTCTGCGCTCTTTCGCGGCACGTTTGTGATCTTATCTGAAAAACGCGCGCTTCCGCTCGCAGAGCAAATCCAGCTTGGCAAGATAAGTCGGCACGTCTTTGGGACTCGGCAGACGTTCGATGCGGTTCTCGCCGCCGAAGACGCGCTTTGTCATCGTGCCCGCGCCATGTGAAAGAATGCTTGCCGTCTCCTCCATCATGTCGATGTTGTAGACGCATTCCTTCCCCGGCAGAGCGTAACCGACGTTTTCCAGGTTGCCGCTCATGTATTTCTGGCGATACATGTAGTATGCGCGCATGCCGAGATTTTCGGCGCAGGCCGCGCCGATGCGCGTCATCTCCTCCGCTGCCGCCGCGTCCGGCAGCGCAAAGTCCGTCATCTCCGTTTTGAGCCGTGAAGACCGCTTGATCGCAAGCGAATGGACGGTCAGGCAGTCCGGCGCAAGCTTTTCAATTTCCGCGCAGGTACGCTGCATGTCGTCCGGCGTTTCCCCCGGCAGACCCGCAATCAGGTCCATATTGACGCTGTCAAAACCAATCTCGCGCACCAGGCGATACGTTTCAACGATATCCGCCGCCGTATGCGTGCGCCCCACGCGGCGCAGCGTTTCGTCGTTCATCGTCTGCGGGTTGACGGAAACGCGCGTTACGCCAAGCCGCTTCAGCGTTTCCAGTTTTTCCCGGTCGATCGTGTCCGGCCTGCCGGCTTCCACCGTGCATTCCGTGCCGAACGAAGCATACCGTTCCAGCAAAAAGGAAAGCAGTTCGTCCAGCTGTGCGGCGCTCAGAACGCTCGGCGTGCCGCCGCCGATATACAGCGAACGCAGTGTTAATCCCTGCGTTTCCGCAATTTCTGCACCACAGGCAATATCCGTTCGCAGGGCGCCGAGGTACGGCGCGAGACGGTCGTTATTACCGAGCACTTCACTGGGAAACGAGCAGTACAGACACTTGGTTTTGCAGAACGGGATGCCGACGTACAGATCGATCTCGTTTGGCCGGACGCTTTCGATATACGGCTTCTGCACGGCGCAGATCGACGCGGCAAGCGCCGTCTTTTCCGCCGAAACGTCAAATGTCTCCCGGAATATCCGCCGCGCGGATTCTTCGCCGTCTGCGGATAGCTCGCGGAATAGTTTTGTCGGGCGGATGCCGGTCAGCGAGCCCCAAGGGGTTGAAACGTCCGGATACAGCCGCTTCAGCAGACGGTAGCAGGCGAGTTTGAGTTTGCGCTTTTCAATTTTTTTAACCAGCAGTGCGGACGCGCCGTCCGGCAGTTCAAACGCATCCTGCGCAAAAATGCCGCCAGCCGTGGCGCGCAGTTCATAGCGGTTACCGTTTCGCTCCAGCTGCAGGTCAAACACGGTCTCAAGTGAATCCGGTTCCGCTTCTTCCGCCAAAACGATCTCCGTCAAGCCGAGAAAGAGCCGAATTTCCTCGGCAATGTCGTTGCGGTATTCCGTTCTGTTTGTGGATATGCCGATCATTCGCGCCGCTCTGTCGCCAGAACAAACGGGTTGTTCCAGCGCTCATAATCCAGTGTCGTGCTCTCTTCGTGCCCGCAGAAAACTTCGTAATCGCCTTCCAGCGCAAAGAGTCCCTGCTTGATCGAACGGCAGAGTTCCGCTTCGCTGCCGCCGGGAAAGTCCGTGCGGCCAGCGCTCTCGCGGAACAGCGTGTCCCCGCAAAAGAGCTTGCGCTCCGCTTCGAGTATATAGCTTACGCCGCCTTTGGTGTGCCCCGGCGTGTGGAGGACCTTAATCGTCAGTCCCGCGATTTCCAGCGTTTCTCCGCCGTGCAGCAGTACGTCCGGTTCGGCTGCTTCCAGCAAGTCCCCCGTCAGCACGGCGAGGCTTGCACGGTTGCTTTTGAGCATTTCCGCGTCCGCTTCGTGAATGTAAACTTTCGCGCCGGTCTGTTCTTTCAGCTTCCGGACGCCGCCGATGTGGTCGAAATGTCCGTGCGTCAGCAGAATCGCCCTGCAGGTCAGTTCGCTTTTCTTCAGCGCCGCGAGCACGGGCGCAGCCGTGCCGGGGTCGATCACAATACAATCACCCGAATGCTCCGACCCGATGATATATGTGTTGACGCCGAGCGCGCCGCAGACTAAATGCTTAAATCTCATTTTCTAAAACACCTTCCTTGAGTCCAGCAGGATCGTGTGCGGTCCGTCGTTGACCAGGCGCACCTGCATATATGCCTGAAACGTGCCGGTTTGCACCGGCACCGCCGCGCCGATGCGGCGGATTGCCTCCTCGTACAGCGGGACCGCCGTTTCAGGACGCGCGGCACGGATGTAGCTCGGCCTGCGTCCTTTCCGCGCGTCCGCGCAGAGCGTAAACTGCGAAACGAGCAGCACGCTGCCGCCGTCCTCTGTAACGGACCGGTTCGGAACGCCGTTTTCGTCGTCGAACACCCGCAGCCCGGTTATTTTCCCGCAGATATAGTCCAAGTCCCGCGGCGTATCGCCTTCTTCAATTCCTAAAAACACGACGAGACCTTTTTTGATCTCGCCGACGACTTCGTTTTCTACCTCCACCGAAGCGGATGTTGTCCTCTGTACGACTGCGCGCATGTCATATCACCTGTTCATTCTGTAAACTTCATTTACACACTTGAGTTTCTTGAGATTTTTGATGATAACGCTAAGCTGTTCGGTATTGTTCACTTCGAACGTCATTTCGATAATATAGCGTCCGTCGCTTGCAGGGCGCCCGCTGATCGACTGAATACTGATGTTCAGCGACGACAGCGTGGCGGAAACCTGAGAAAGCGTTCCCGGTCTGTTTTCGCCCTCGATCTGCAGCGAAGCATTGAAAGCGCTCTTGGCGTTAATCGCCCATTCGACTTCAATAATGCGGTCTTTATCCGTACGAAGGTTTGCAACGTTCGGACAGTCCGCACGGTGGACGGATACGCCGCGTCCGCGCGTGATGTAGCCGATGATCGGATCGCCTGGCAGCGGATTGCAGCAATTGCCGAAGCGTACTGCCATGCCCGGATCGCCTTTTACGATAATACCATTGACCGGGACGTGCGATTTCGCCATTTCGTCCGGTTCACCGCGCCGGATTTGTTCGGCGATCTCCTCGACCTTATCGTCTTTCTTCTTGAGGTCCATCAGCTTGTGGAGCACGTTTCCCGCGGAAATGCCGCCGAATCCGATAGCGGAATACAGGTCTTCCAGATTACCCATGTTGAATTTCTTCAGTACGGCGCTGTAATACTCTGTTTTCATCAGGTCCGCAAACGGCTGTCCCGCGCGTTTCGCCGCATCCTCAAGCATATCGCGTCCGCGTGCGACGTTTTCTTCGCGGTTGGCTTTTTTGAACCATTGCCTGATTTTATTGCGCGCAGACTGCGTTTTTACGATTTTCAGCCAGTCTCGGCTGGGACCCGCTTGATTGTTTGAAGTGATAATCTCCACGACGTCGTTCGTCTTCAGTTTATAATCAAGCCGCACAAGCGAGCCATTGATCTTCGCTCCCTGGCAGTGGTGACCGATGTTGGTATGAATCCGATATGCGAAATCGAGCGGCGTAGAGCCTTTCGGTAAGTCGATAATCTCCCCGCGAGGCGTAAGGACAAACACGTATTCGCCGAGAAAATCCTTCATAATACTCTCGACAAACTCTTTGCTGTCCTCGGTATTTTCTTTTGCCTCGATCACCTGGCGAAGCCAACTGGTCTTTCTGTCCAGCAAGCTTTGAACCGTGCGCCCTTCCTTATACATCCAGTGCGCAGCGATGCCATATTCCGCCGTCCGGTGCATTTCCTTGGTGCGAATCTGCACCTCGAACGGGATTCCGTTCTGCGCCAGCAGCGTCGTATGCAGCGAGCGGTACATGTTCGGCTTCGGCGTAGCGATATAGTCTTTAAATCGTCCCGGAATCGGTTTCCAGCTCGCATGAATCACACCGAGCGCCGCATAGCAGTCGTTGACGGTGTCCACGATAACGCGGATCGCGATGAGATCGTAGACCTCGTTAATTCCGGCATTGAGACGCTGCATCTTGCGATATACGCTGTAAAGGTGCTTCGGCCTGCCGCTGATTGTCGCTTCTATCCCGGCTTCTTTGAGCTGCTCGCCTATCACGCGCATAGCGTCGTTGAGCGTTTCCTGCCGTTCGGTCTGTTTCTCTTTGAACTGCCGGCTTATGTTCGCGTACTCCTCCGGCATCAGGTACATGAACGAGAGGTCCTCCATCTCGCCCTTGATCGCGCCCATGCCGAAGCGATGCGCCAGCGGCGCGTATACGTCGAGCGTTTCCTTCGCTTTGCGCATTCGCTTATAAGGGTTACAGTAGGCTATCGTGCGCATGTTGTGCAGGCGGTCGGCCAGTTTGATAATAACGACGCGCACGTCCGCCGCGATTGCCAAAAAGAGCTTTCGCAGATTCTCAGACTGTTCCTGTTTTTTGGTAATATACGTCTGTTTGCCGGATTTTGTCAGCTTCGTTACGCCGTCCACGAGATTCGCCACGTCTGCACCGAACTCACGAGAAATATCTTCTACGGTGATGTTGTCGCCGTCCTCGACAGCGTCGTGCAGGATCGCCGCGGTCACGCTCGCAGCGTCCATTCCCATATCCATAACCATGCGCGCAACTTCGATCGGGTGCACGATATATTGTTCTCCGGATTCGCGCAATTGGGATGCATGCGTCCTGATTGCGAATTCCACAGCCTTTCGAAACGTTTCCGTTTGTTCCTGTGTATAACGTTTTGAAAACTCCCGTATCAATTCTTCCGGTTTCATAGGCGCACCTCCTCTCCGTCTCAGTCTGCACGCGGCGAAACTTCGTACGTGTTAGAAAAAATCAACGGCGAACCGTTGATTTCTTTTTTTACAGTTTCGCTTAAAATTGCATCACGGATTCTACATCGTAACCCGCAAGTATCTTTCGGCCATCAAATTCGGAAGAAAGCTCAATAGCAAATCGAACGCCGACAACTTCGCCGCCCGCCTGTTCGACGAGCTTAATCGTTGCTAACGCCGTCCCGCCGGTTGCTAGCAGATCGTCCACGATTACGACCTTCTGACCGGGCTGAATTGCATCCTTGTGAATTTCCAAAATATCCGCGCCGTATTCCAAGCCATACTCGTAACGCATGGTTTCGCACGGAAGTTTACCCGGCTTTCTCGCCAGTATGAAGCCTGCGTGCAGCGCGTATGCCAATGCGGAACCGATTACAAAGCCGCGTGCTTCCGGGCCGATCACAAGATCGACGGTACGGCCGCGGAGCGAATCTGAAATGGTATCGATCAGTGCGCTGTATCCTTCTTTATCTTTGAGCAGCGTGGTGATATCGCGGAACAGTACGCCCTTAATCGGGAAATCCGGAATGCTGCGAATTTTTTCGCTGAGATCCATGTTGTTCACGCCTCCTGTTTACGTCTGATAATTCGGTAAAGCGAACTCTCGTCAAGCGAATGCTGTTTTGCATTCGCCTGTATCGCGACGGATTTCGCTTTCGGATCGAATATGAAAAACGAAAGCTGCGCAAAAACGCAAAGCGCGATCAATTCTTCGCTCTTCAACTCCCGAATGAGCAGTCGGAGCGGCTGCGCACCTCCGCTCATTCTTTCGGCAAGCTTACGATAATAACGACGCATCGCTTCTCTGTCTGCTTCGGAGCCTTCCAATCCCCCGGATGAGAAATACCATTCGGTAAGTTTATCATCCGAACATGATTCATTATACAGGCTTTGCTCGAAAAAAGCATTAAAAATGTGATATTTTTCTTCCGACGCGTTAGCGCATACCCAAAACAACTCAACGTTTTCCATGCCGCGGAAACGATTGATCGCCGGACGGGCGACTAAATCCCAGTCGGATGCGCCCTGAAGGGCTTCCATCAAATCGCTTTTCCCGAACGCCACAACCCGCATAATCTGATCGCCCTGCACAACGCTGGAACAAAGATGCTTATCATCCTTTCCAATCGTTCGCAGTTGAGAAAAGCGCACGTTATCGCAACGGAAAGCCGGTTCGGGATTCCCCTCGCCGAACGGCGCGAGCAGGCGCAGTTCCCGGATTTGTTCGACCGTCATTTCGCAAAGCGCAGCCGTTTCGTCATATGCAAACGACGGAAAGAAATCTTCCGGCTTGTATTTCACTTCGATATGCGCCATAAACGCTGTTTTGAAACGGCTGAATTCTTCGGCGCGTATCGTCACGCCGGCTGCGCGGGCATGTCCTCCGAAACGCAAAAACAGATCGGAAAAAACGCTTAAATTTTCAAACAGGTCCACGCCCTCAATGCTCCTGCCGGAGCCGGTGAGCACACCGTCCTTTTCGGCAAACAGCAACACAGGAATATGATACGCTTCGCAGAGGCGTGAAGCAACAATGCCGATTACACCGGGGTTCCAGTCCGTATGCGAAAGGATCAGCGCATGTCCTGATTGACCTTGCTCTAAAATCTGGCGTTTAGCTTCTTCCAGTATTGTATTCTCCGTGTCTTTGCGCGCCTGATTGTCCGCGTTCAGCCGTGCGGCAATTTCCCGCGTTTGTTTTTCGTCGGTCCCGAGCAGAAGCTCCACGCCTGCGGACGCTGTGGACATGCGTCCCGATGCGTTGAGCCGCGGGGCGATCACAAACGATACCGTCTGCTCGTCCACACGCGCCTGTTTCCACGCGGCTGCATTGAGCAGCGAGGCAAAGCCCGGCACAGTATCGACATATTTTAGCCCGCAAGCCGCAAGTATGCGGTTTTCTTCGGTAAGCGGTACCACGTCCGCAATGGTTGCAACGGCGGCCATTGCGAGCTCCGCGTCCGAATACGCGTCGTCGTTAAGCGCCTGAATGAGCTTAAGCGCAACGCCAGCGCCGCAAAGATACCGGTTCGGGTAAGCGGAGTCTTTCCGGCTCGCCGCGACAACCGCAATACACTCCGGTATGGATTTACCAACGCTGTGATGATCGGTTACGATCACGTCGATTTCAAGTGCGCTGCAGAGCGCAATTTCATCAAATGCGGAGACGCCGTTGTCTACGGTCACGATCAACTCTGTGCCGCGCTCTTTCAGCTTACGCACCGACTGCTCGGAGAGGCCATAGCCTTCGCTGTGGCGAAGGGGGATATAGTAATCCGCGCGTGCTCCCATCTGCCGCAGCCTGCCGGTCAGAATCGCAGTTGCGCATACGCCGTCTGCGTCATAGTCGCCGTATACGCATATGCTCTCCTGCCGCTCGATTGCACGCCTGATACGCTCGACCGCCTTGCCCATATCCGGCAATAAAAAAGCGTCGTGCAGCATCAATTCGCTTGGATGCAGGAACAGCTTTGCCTGTTCAGTCGAAGAAACGCCGCGCCGTACAAGCGCCCGCGCCGTCAACGCGGTAACATTTTCACTTCGTTCAATTTCTTCCACGAGCGCCGTATCGCATTCGACCGGCTCACGCGCAATCATACGATTATTCATCGTTCCGACAGATATATGCCGATTGCGCACTCGAAGCGCTTGCGCATCAGCGCACAGCTGATATCGTGCGGGTGATCGAGCGCCCCTCCATATAGAAACGCGTTTGCCATACACCCGCCGCTGCAATAGTATTTCGCCCAGCAGTTTTTGCAGGTTTCCTTTGTGCAGACGTTGCAATCCAGAAACTGTGCCTGCATGTCCTCACGCAAGATCCCGTCGTCCAGCGTACCGAGTTTCCACTCCGGCATGCCGACGAACTGATGACAGGGATACAGCTCTCCGTCCGGCGTAACGGCAACGTATTCGGTACCCGCACCGCAGCCGTTGATGCGCTTCCTCAGGCAAGGCCCGCCGACCGGATCGAACATGAAATGGAAAAAGTTGAACCATGTGTTATGGTGTTTGCGCGATTCCAGATAATAACTCGCCAACGCGTCGTACTCTTCGTAGATTCGCGGCAAATGTTCGCTTTTAAGGCTATAAGGGCTGTCCTGCGGCAGGACGGCGGGTTCTATGGAAAGCTGATCGAAACCATACCCGGTAATCGCCTTCACATCCTGAAGGAAATCGAGATTCTCCCGCGTAAACGTTCCGCGGATGTAATACTCCCTTTCCCCGCGCCCGGCAACGAGCTTCTTAGCGTTTTTCAGGATGATATCGAACGAACCTTTGCCGTTTACCGTCGGGCGAAGCGCATCGTGCACTTCCTTTCGACCGTCGAGGCTGATAACGACGTTGTGCATTTCTTCATTGATGAAGTCGATCATCTCGTCCGTAAGCGCTACACAGTTGGTCGTAATCGTAAAATTGATCTTCTTGCCATACTGTTTTTCCAATTCACGACCATACTCAACGATACCGACGCAGACCGGCCAGTTCATAAGCGGTTCCCCGCCGAACAGATCGACTTCCAGATGCTTCCTTGCGCCGCTATGCTCCATCAAAAACTCCAGCGCCTGTCTTCCGACCGAAAGCGGCATAAGCATGCGCTCGCCATGAAAATCGCCAGTGGCGGCAAAGCAGTATTTGCAGCGCAGGTTGCAATCGTGCGCCACATGCAGACACATGGACTTGATTGCACTTCCGCCCGGAATTTCCGGTGCGCTCAGCGCTTCCGCTTCAAATGCACCCTTTTCCTTCAGTTCAGCAAGATCACAGCTCACTTCGCGGACGGCAGCTTCATCCACACCCGTTTGAAACGGGTCTTCGCCGTGCTCGATGGCCTGCACGACACGGTACGCAGGTTCGTCCAGTTCGTGCAACGCGCCGCTTTCCACATCCACTAAAATATATTTGTCTTTAAATTGAAACGAATGAATCACTACTGCCCCTCCGAACGGCTATTTCGCATTGTTTTCCCAACAGACAAAGAAAGGCCATTTATGGCCTTTCTTTTAGGATCGGCGCAGGTAAAAACTATCTTTCTTCCTTGTTTTCTCTTGCGCATTTTTGGTTTGCAACCGTGCAGGACGTCTTGCATGCCGACTGGCAGCTTGCCTGACATTCGCCGCAGGCGGTGTTTTTTCCGGCCTTGATGCAGGGCTGCTGAATGGTCTCAATATGTTTCATAACCTGATTCCTCCGATAATAATTCACGCTGTGATTATACACGAATCAACGGTTGAGCGCAAGCTTGGCCGTATCGTGCGCAATGGTCATCTCTTCGTCCGTCGGGATAACGTACACATGCACCCTGCTCGTTTTTTTGGAAATCTCAACTTCTTTCCCTCGCGGGCAGTTGTTGTTATAGTCATAGTCCAAATCAACGCCAAGATATTCGAGACCTTTCAGCGACGTTTCACGGATATACGCGTCGTTTTCCCCGACGCCCGCGGTCATTACAATCGCGTCCACGCCGCCGAGCGCCGCCGCATAAGCACCGATATACTCCTTGACCTTGTAACAAAACATTTCGCGTGCAAGTGAAGCGCGCTCGTTGCCTTTACTTGTTGCAGCCGCAAGATCACGGAAATCGCTTGAGATACCGGAAATGCCAAGCATGCCGCTCTTCTTATTCATATAAGTGTCCATTTCCTTTGCGCTCATGCCGGTTCGCTCCATTAAAAACGGCATAATCGCTGGATCGATGCTGCCGCAGCGCGTTCCCATCGGAACGCCCTCGAGCGGGGTCAGCCCCATCGAGGTATCGATACATTTCCCGCCTTTGACGGCCGAAAGGCTGGAACCGTTACCCAAATGGCAAGTGATCACACGCGTGTCTTCCTTCTTCATGCCCAGCGCCGTAAGCTTTTCTACGGCGCGGCCGGAAACATAGCGGTGGGACGTGCCATGGAAGCCATAGCGTCTGACCTTATGATCCAAATACGCTTCATAGGGAAGCGCATACATAAACGCTTTTTTCGGCATGGACTGCCCCCACGCGGTATCAAAGACGGCAACCATCGGGACGCCCGGCATGGCGGCCATGCATCCGCGGATACCCATAAGATTCGCCGGATTGTGCAGCGGCCCAAGCGGGATGCACTCTTCGATGGCTTCCAAAACTTTATCGTCGATCAGCACCGGTTCGGAGTATTTTTCACCGCCGTGCAGTACGCGATGACCGACCGCAGCGATGCAGTCCATATCGGAAATCACGCCGATCTTTTTATCCGTCAGCACTTCAAGTACGAGTTTGATCGCATCCTGATGTGTTTTCATCGGACATTCTTTTTCAAGCTTTTCGCCGTCCGCCGGGGAATAGCAAAGCGTCGACTTCTCAATGCCGATGCGTTCGCACAAGCCTTTTGCAATGATAGTTTCCTTATCGATATCGATTAACTGATACTTGAGGGAAGAACTGCCGGCGTTGATTACGAGAATATATGTCATTAGACCAATAACTCCTTACAGATTCTGCGCCTGAACGGCGGTAATAGCAACAACAGAAACGATATCCTCCACGCTGCATCCGCGCGAAAGGTCGTTGACCGGATATCTGAAGCCCTGACAGATCGGTCCGACAGCCTGCGCGCCTGCCAGTCTCTGCACAAGTTTATAGCCGATATTGCCCGCCTGCAAATCCGGGAAAATGAGAATGTTCGCATGTCCTGCAACTTTGCTTTCGGGAGCCTTGAGCTTCGCGACCTTTTCGACCAGCGCCGCATCCGTCTGCAGTTCGCCGTCAGCCTGCAGGTCCGGAGCAAGCTCGTGCACAAGCTTTGTCGCTTCCACGACTTTGTCCACCAGCTCATGTTTTGCGCTGCCCTTAGTGGAAAACGAAAGCAACGCGACACGCGGCTCGATTCCACAGAGGGATTTTGCCGTCTGGGCAGAAGAAACCGCAATCGCCGCGAGCTGTTCCGCAGTGGGCTGCGGGTTGACGGCGCAGTCTCCGAAAATCATCAGTCCGTCCTCTCCAAACGCCTTATTCGGGATTTCCATAATAAAGCAGCTCGATACGACCGAAATCCCAGCCGCCATTTTGATGATCTGCAGTCCCGGACGAAGCGTATCGCCCGTCGTGCAGACCGCGCCGGCGACCATACCGTCTCCGCGGCCATTCTTAATCATCATCGCAGCGTAAAAAAGCGGACTTTTCATGGTGTCGGCGGCCTTTTCCGGCGTCATGCCTTTCTTTTTGCGCAGTTCATAATATTCATCCGCATATACGCTGAAATCCTTGTCGGACGAAGGATCGACAATCTCCACGCCTTCTAGCGAAACACCGAATTTCTTAGCGCTTTCACGGATTTCCGCTTCGCTTCCCAGCAGAGTAACGTCCGCAAGGCCTTCTTCCAGAATTGTTTTTACCGCCTGAACGGTACGCTCTTCCGATCCCTCCGGCAGCAGGATTCTTTTTTTGTCATTCTTAGCCTTCTGCTTGATCGATTCCATCAACGACATGACCGTTTCCGCCTCCAAATGATATAAAATGATGCTTAATTGTGCATAAGTGTTGTTTTATTTCATGTTTCTTACATTTTAACAACCCAACCGCTTGAGTATACCACAACAGCATCGGAAATGGTATACTAAGAAACACAGAAATTAGGTTCAGTTTATGAGGGAATATGCGAGTTGTCGGCGTCATAGCGGAATACAATCCGCTCCATAACGGCCATATCTACCATCTGGAACGCGCACGCGCGCAGTCCGGGGCGGATTACTGCGTCGTCGTGATGAGCGGCAACTTCGTTCAGCGCGGCGAATCTGCCTGCACGGATAAATACACCCGCGCCGAATGGGCGCTGCGCGCCGGCGCGGACGTTGTTCTCGAACTGCCGAGCATTTATGCCGTTTCTCCGGCAGAACGCTTCGCCATCGGCGGCGTACGTACGCTCGCCGGAACCGGCATGGTCACCGATCTTGCATTCGGCTGCGAAGCGCCGGACCTGAGAACACTGTATCAAATATCCGACATCATCGTTTCCGAACCACCCGCGCTGCGCGCCGCAATTAAGCGTCACCTCTCCATGGGAAAGGCATATCCGCGGGCTCGGTTCGACGCGCTTCGCGAGTACGGAGTACCGGACGCGATGCTCAGAGCCATCGCACAGCCGAATAACATTCTGGCGGTTGAATACCTCAATGCCCTCCGCGCATATGCGCCAAAAATCGATCCTCTGCCGATCGAGCGCGTCGGCACAGGCTATCACTCCGAAGAAATCGCCGGAGCATTTGCCAGCGCTACCGCTATCCGAAAAGCGATTACGGAAGGCCGCGACGAAATACTCGACACCATGCCTTCGTTTGTCGGCGGTCCGCTGCTTTACGATGAACAGTTCATCCTCCCGCAGAAAGCCATCGGAACACTGATGCTCGCAACACTGCGCCGCATGAGCGTCCGCGCGCTCTCCGATCTGCCGGACGTTGCGGAAGGATTTGAAAACGTCATCTACCGCACGCTGCGTTCCGTGCGTACCATCGGCGCATTTTTTGATGCGGTCAAGAGCAAACGCTATACCCTCGCGCGCTGTAAACGCATCGCCGTATGCGCCCTGCTCGGTATTACGAAAGAACAGGTCCGCTTTACGCTGGAAGACCGCGGCAGCGTTTATCTGCGAGTTCTGGCATTCCAGAAAACCGCACGTCCCCTGCTCGGCGAGATTGCCCGGGCGAAGACCGCGCCGCTGTTTGTGCGCAACAATGATTTTAACAACTGCTCGCCGATCATACAGCGAAACATTGAAATCGACGCTTTGAGCACAGATCTTCTGTGTTACGCCGCCGACCGCGATCTCAAGCGAGATTTCAGTGGACCTGTCATCCTTTAGCTCAGATTCATTACAACGTATCTTCCGTCCGGCCGACCTAATAAAGCTGGTGCGCTCCCCGTAAAACGGAGAGCGCATTTTTCATGTTTCGATCATTTTTCTGATCTGCGGCATCGCCTCGCGTACCACGCGCCGTCCCTCCGCAATACAATCCTGCGCCTGATCGGTTTGAAAGCGTCCCTTCACAAAAAGGACTTCGGGCACAAGCATCATGTCTGCCTCTTCACAACGGAATTTCGTCATTTCCCACTGCATAATCGAAATTGTGCGATTCATAAGCTGATACGCCCCCATCCCGTTTACATCCACCGGATCGCCGTGATACCCGACGTCCACGCCTACAACGACGTCCATACCGTGGTCCCGCAGACATTTACAGGGAACGCGCTCCAGCACGCCGCCGTCGATATAGGTCCGGCCATGAAATTCGGCCGGCTCAAAAATCGCGGGTATCGACATGCTGGCACGGATTGCTTCGTGCAGCAGGCCTTGCTCCAGCACGTCCAGCTTCCCTGTTTCCGCATCCACCGCGACACAGCAGAAAGGTATTTTTGTTTCTGCGAACGTTTTATTGTGTGTGAAAAGCCGGATCAATTCCTCGATCTTTTCACCCTTGATCAGACCGGCCGACAGCGGAAACTGGAGGTCCATATATTCACGCATATTCAGCGAAAGAATAAAGCGCTCCAGCATATCCAAGTCTGTGCCGACGCTGCAGATGCCGCCGACGATGGCTCCCATACTGCTGCCGGATATCATATCGACAGAAACGCCTTCCTCTTCAAGCTGCTGCAATACACCGATATGCGCAAAACCTTTTGTACTGCCCGCGCCAAGCGCAAGCCCTATTTTCTTTTTCATGCAGTGCGATCCCTCAGCCGTTTTCTTGTATATAACTTGTATATAAATTGAAGCGAACCGCCGGCTGTCCGGCGGCTCGCATTTTTTTTAAAAATCGTCGTCCTCGTCATCCTCGTCGTCTTCAATGAATTCAATCAGGCGTTTTCTGGGTTTTTTCTCTTTCGGAGTCCTGCGGGATACAGGTTCTTCCTCCCAGTCGTCTTCAAATTCATCGTCGTCATCCTCCGCCTCTAGGAGGCGTCTGAATAGCCCTTTTTTCTTTTGTGCCGGTTCTTCACGCATCGGTTCGCGGCGGCGTGGCGCCTCCTCAATATCTTCATCCTGCATGAGCATGCGCTCGGGCCGAGCAAACTGACGTGTTGCAGCAGGATCTTTTTCTTCCGGCATACGTTCAATTGCCCCGCGTGGAGCGACTCTTGGCTGACGCGCGGTCTGCGCTCTCGGAGGCTGCGGCGCAGCCTGAGGCACCGGTTCCGAATAACGCTGTGGTTCTGAATAACGCGGTTCCTCATACTGCGGCGGCTGTTGCACAGGGGCATATTGCGCCTGTTGCTGCCGTTGTTCCGGCGCTGCAGGTGAAGCTGCCGACGCTGCCGCCTCTTCTGCAACACCAAGTTCGCGTCGGTTCTGATCGATCATCTGATGGTACTCAGCCAAATAGCGCTGCAAATCCACCAGAATGTCGTCCGCATATTTACGCGCGCCGTTATAGATCGCCGTTGCGTTTTCCTCCGCTTCGGCAGCGACCTTGCTGGCACGTTCATACGCTTCCTTATATACTTCCGATTCGCAGACGCGATTTTCGAATTCTGCCTGTGCATTGGAACGAATTGAGTCCGCTTCCGCCTGCGCCTGTGAAAGAATCGTTTCCGACTCCTGATGCGCCTGCTCGACGATTTCCTCCGCGTTTTCCTTTGCGTCGCGTAAGGTATTGTCCGCCTCTGAAATAATCCCCGTCGCCCGTCGGATATCCTCCGGAATAACGACTTTGAGATCTTCAAGAAGGTCGAGCAAACGGTCGACTTCCACAATCCGTTTGTTCGCGCCGCCAAACTTCGATCGCGGGCTTTCTTCCAACTCCTGCTTCAAACGATTAATGATGCTGAATATTTTCATAGTTTGTGCGCTGCTCATGGTCTTTTTAACCTTTCTGCAATGATTTTCTGTATACTGTCGGGAACAAGTCCGCGAATGTTTCCGCCCATCGATCCGATTTCACGGATTACGCTCGAGCTCAGAAACGAATGCTCGGGACTTGCCATGAAATAAACCGTTTCCACATCGGGCGCAAGGTGCCTGTTGAGCGCGTTTATCTGAAACTCATACTCAAAATCCATCGTCGCACGCAGCCCGCGGATAATATAACCCGCGCCGATATGGTGCGCATAATCGACGAGAAGTCCCTCAAAGTGCGTTACCGTAACGTTTTCCATACGTTCCGCTTCAACCATCTTGCGTATCATATCAACGCGTTCTTCAACGGAAAAAACGGGCGATTTTGCGGCGTTGTTCAGCACGCTGATATAAACCTTGCCGAACATGCGTGCAGCATGCTGCAAAACATCGTAATGACCGACCGTAAACGGATCGAAACTGCCAGGATAAACGCAAGTCCGCATTTTCAACAAAGCCTTTTCCCTTTCGTCTTTGCCGGTAGACGCGCCGACGTCCCAGCCGTATTCTTACGTTTTTTCGTAAAACGAAATCGCACAAGTCCCGTAATCACGCCTGCCGGCCATCCTGCCCGGCGGCGTCTTCACGTCCGGCCGAAGGTCCTTTGCGTGTTCAATTATCACACGTCCGCCGTTCTTAAGGATGCCGGAGGCCAAGATTATTTCCGCTGCGCGTGCCGCCGTTCCATCCGCATAAGGCGCGTCAAGAAAAACAAAATCAAATTGCAGGCCCTCTCGCTGCATTCGCTCGATACACGCCGAATAGTCCATGCAACGGGTTTCAACGCGTTCCTGCAGGCCAAGCAGAACAGCATTTTTTCGAATCTGCTCGGCACACTCTCTGGAACGGTCGTTGCAAACCACGCGCCTTGCGCCGCGGGAGGCAGCCTCCAGCCCGAGATTGCCCGAACCGGAAAATAAATCAAGCACGCAGCTGTCGGCAATGTCAAACTGCAGGATCCCAAACAACGATTCTTTCACACGATCCAGCGTCGGTCTGGTGTCCATGCCTTTTGGTGCGTCAAACCGCCTGCCTCGTGCGGTCCCGGCAATGATTCTCAATCCTGCTGCCTCCAAGCATACATACCCATTATACGCTAATATAGTATAGCACTCACGGCGTTTTCGCACAAGACGAACATCGCATATACGGCCATTTTCACATACTAGTCCGTCATGAGCGGACCGAGTCCCGCTTGCGCGAACAAGTCGTAAGGGTTCAGATACTTTCCGTCCGGGGATACTACGCTCACGTGCAGATGATACATATCGCTGTTGCCCGTGTTGCCTACACGGCCGATCTGCTGCCCCTGCTTCACTCCCTGCCCTTCCGTAACGAACGTTGACAGTTCATACATATGATAGTAATGATATTCATAGCCGTATGCGTCGCGAACGATAACAAAATTGCCGGGGATCGGCATGCTGCCGACATAAAGCACCGTTCCGTCCGTTGCAGAGAGGATCGGCGTTTTCGCGCCCGCATGGATGTCCGTTCCCATGTGAAGCCGCGTATTATGGGAGCGCGGCGCATACCAACTGTCCTTAATCGTGCCGCCCGGAAGCGGGTGCGCGACCGTTTGCAGATATTCTTCCGGATAGGTACTGACCTCGGCAGGCACGGCGTTACCCTCGTCGTCATAAACCGTCTTCAGATACGCGAGCGCAAACTTGGTCTCAAAAAGCTGCTCGCGCGTACCGCCGGATGCGACTGCTTCAAACGCGGGATCCGCCCATAAAGGCGTCACCCCGGAAAGATAGCCGCCCTGCATCGTCAGTTCGTCCGCTTCTGCTACAACGGCGTCGAGGTCACTGCCAAACGCGCAATACAGCGCGGCACACTCCTGCCAGGAGAAGTGCAGCGACGGCTGATCCCCGGAATACAGCACGGCGCCGATCGAGCGCAAATCGCGGCTCAAAAACCGCATGCATTCTGCAGACGCGCTTTGAATCGCCCCATTCATTCGCTGTGCAAGCTGTTTGAAACATTCGGCATGCTGCGCATAACTGTCGTAAACATTCGCGTCGAATGGCTGCAGCGACTGCTCCCATTCCGCAAGATCTAAATCCAGCGCGCACTTTACCGCACGGTTCGCAGCCTGAAAAGACGCTTGCAGCAACTGACCTCTCGTCAGTCCGACGTCATGCGAAGTGACGGAGATCAGTCCCGTTTCATAGCGCATCGCTTCAGCTGCGTATGCGGCCGTCATTCCAGTTTGTCCATCTTTGGCGCATGCATATTGCAGAATGGCCGCCGGTTCCATTTTCGTTTCGTCCTGCAAGTGACCACCGCTCTGCTCCGCAAAAGTAACACGAACAGAAGCTGTCGACACTAGAATCAGCGCCGGCAGCAACAATGCCATTGTTTTTACTTTATGAAACAGTTTCATACTCCTATTTGGCCGTTACGGCGTCCCTCCGCCGGTTTCGTCTCCGGTTTCGCTGCCGGGATCGGTGCCGGGATCGGTGCCGGGATCGCTGCCGGGATCGGTGCCGGGATCGGTGGGCGTGCTTGTAGGTGTACTTGACGGAAGCGGCGTTTCTTCATCCTCGCCAAGATCCGGCAGCGGCGCCGGTTCATATTTATACGGCAAAACATGCTCCACTTCCTCGATCGTCCAGTTGTCCGTCCAGGGAGCGGCGCCCGCTTTCAGCTTGATATTCGGAATAGACGGCGGCAGCACAAGCTGCGCGCGAATTGCCGCAGTCGCAGAATCCGTCGGGTCGCCGTCGCGAATTTCGCACGTAGTGCCGTATCCGATGTTGTACCAGAGCCAGCGCGCGTCCGGAACGGTCAGTCTGATACAAGCATGGGATGCTTTTGTGCCAAGGTCGTCATAGGATTCCTGCACAAGAGAGTTCAAATCCTTTGCCTGATCATATAATACAGAATGGAAATAGGTCCGGCTGCGGATCAGGGTCAGATACTGCGCCGCTTCAAGGTTGACGAATTGGTAAAAACGCTCCTTTGGTACCAGTATCTGAAAAACCCCGCTTGTGGTTTCGTGACCGTATTCCATGTCGGGATTTCCCGTCGAGCAAAGCATATAGCGGACCGGCTGTTCGTAATCCGGCTGACCAAACTTCGTGCCGTCGTCTATACGCATGTAAACCATAACGAGCTGCCATTGCTTGTCAACAATGACGTAATAAGTCATCGGATCGGGGAATCCGTCCTTGAGCAAATCACGGGCCTTTTCGTTTATATCCACCGTACTGCTGACCAGTTCTTCATATGTCATGTTGACCGTCGGAGCATAAACCGAGAAAGGAACGGGCGTAGGCGTAGGCTCCGGTGTAGGCGTCGGCGAGGGCACGTCTTTAAACTGCAGACCGTTGAGGTCCACAACGTCCATGCTGATAAGCTCCGGTTCCGGGGTTGGAGAAGGCGTAGTCTCAACGGCAGCGACGCTGTTGTCACAGCCAAACAGGAAAAGAGCGGCAAGCGCGGCAAATACCGGTATCAGTATTCTTGCGGTATGTCGTTCCGTTCGCATCATATCATATCCTCTGTTCTGTTTCATATGTTCTTTATAGGGGTTCCCTAAAGCACCGTTCAAAGAATCGCGAGTATTGTACCATACCGATACGCAAAGATCGTCGTTCGGCCCGTAAAGTTCACAATTTGTCCAGAATATGATGGCGCCTTTGGCCCGCAGCACATGCTGCTCCACGTTTCGCAGGCTCGCGGGAATGTTCACGATTCCTCGCTTGTGCGCGGCGTCGCCCCGTTCGTTTCCCCGTCCAGAATGGTCAGTGCCTTTGTGCCATACTCCAAAGTGACCGCAGTATACTCGTTCAATCGCCGCGATATTTCTCCGCGAATCCTCTCCGAGAGCTTTACTTTGTCCATTTCCGTATTTTCCATGATCAACATGCGCCGCATCCCTTCCAGCGCGGTTTTCGATATCTGCTCTCCATACTGGGTACAGGCGCCGCATACCGCGCCGCCTCTCGGTGAAAACCGAACGATCGCATCGTTCCTGATATCCCTTCCGCACTGCGCGCATGTCGTAACGGCCGGACGATATCCTATTGCATCTAAAAACCGAATGAGAAAACAGCAAAACAGGTCCCTGGGGTCGGACTTTCCGTATGCCAGAAATGAAAGCGCATGATATAAAAGAAAAAAAAGCGCCTCATTCGGCTCGTTTTCCATCGCTGCATCATGGGAAAGCCGCAACATGACGGAACCGGTCGAAAACCGGTCGTAATCTTCGCGTATCGGGTAGAAAGTTTCCTTGATCTCACAGTCGTTTATAGTATTTCGTGTTTTCCCGGAAAAAATCTCGAACTGCCCGAACACAAACGGCTGGCAGACGTTGACCAGCGGGCTTTGCGGTTTGCGGCAGCCGCGCGCCTTTGCATCGATACGACCATGGTCGATCGTAAAAATACTGAGAATCCTGTCGCTTTCGCGATAATTCACATACCGCGTGACGATCCCGTCCACACAAATGACCGCCAAGCCGTTCCCTCCTTATTCGTATCCCAATTCGTGCAGCATTCCCTGCCGGTTACGCCAGTCTTCCTTGATTTTGACCCAAAGCTGAAGATTGACCGGGGTTCCAAGCATCCACTCGATGTCCTTGCGGGCGGACTGGCCGATTTTTTTGAGCATGGAACCTCCCTTGCCGATGATGATTCCCTTATGCGATTCCCGTTCACAGTATATCGTCGCATAAACGTCCGTCAAGTCCCGGCCTTCCCTGCGCTCCATTTTATCGACGCCCACGCCTATACCATGCGGCACTTCTTCGCGCAGCAGCATCAGAGCTTTCTCGCGTATCAGTTCCGCGCAGATCACACGCTCCGGCTGGTCCGTTACCATGTCCTCCGGGAAATACTGCGGCCCCTGCGGGAGGCGCTCCCGCAGCGCAGTTTCCAGGTGGTCCAGTCCCTCTCCCGTCTCCGCCGAGCCAATAAACACATCTTGCAGGAATGCAACTTCGCGCAATGCCCGCACCGCAGATTCGATCGAAGACACCCCTGCAATATCGCACTTATTCACAAATCCAAAAACAGGCGCTTTCGCTTTTTCGAGCCTTTCAAGCAGCGCCGCATCTCTCGCACGCACGCCCTGCAATGCATCCGCGACAAACAGGACGGCTTCTACCTCGTCAATCGCGTCGCATGCAACTTTATGCATATATTCGCCAAGCTTATTCTTTGGCTTCGTCACGCCCGGCGTATCCAAAAAAACAATCTGGTAACCCGGCCGTGTGAGCACACCGGTGATCTTGTTCCGCGTCGTCTGCGCGCGGTCCGTCACAATAGCGATCTTCTGGCCGATCATCTTATTGAGCAGCGTCGATTTGCCAACGTTCGGGCAGCCTATAATGGTTACGAAGCCGGAGCGGTATCCGCTCATTGTAAATCCTCCGGGCCGAACGAATGCGGCAGCAGTTCTCCAAGCGTACTTTCCACAACGACCCGTTCGGCGTTGGCGAAAACAACCGGCATATCGTCTTCACAGAATTCCCGCAGCACCTGCCTGCATACGCCGCACGGCGCAGCCGGGTGCTTTCCGGAACAGACGATTGCAATCGCGGCGAAGCGTCGTTCCCCTTCTGAAACAGCCTTGAAAACGGCCGTACGTTCCGCGCAGTTGCTCGGCGTATAAGATGCGTTTTCAATATTGCAGCCGAGATAGTATTTTCCGGATTCTCCCTTCAGGCATGCGCCGACCTGGAAATGCGAATACGGCGTATATGCGTTTTTCATAGCCTGATACGCTAAATCCAGCATTTTTTCACGTTCGGCTTTATCCAACTGATTCATACTTTCTTCCCCTGCTTTTTTTATTCTTCATCTCCGCCCGTACCTTCGCCGCGGGGAAGGCCCAAGCCGCACAGGATCTCCCTTTGCTTTGCGAACATCTTCTTTTCATCAACGGGCGTCATGTGATCGTACCCAAGCAGATGCAGCGCGCCGTGCACGGCCAGAAACGCAAGCTCGCGTTCGAGCGAGTGCCCGTATTCCGCCGCTTGTTCCTGCGCACGTTCATAGCAGATAGCGATATCGCCGAGGTATTCGTCCTTCGGGCAGAGTATCGCCTCGCCTTCCCAGGCAGGGAACGTCAAAACGTCCGTAACGCGGTCGGTCTTTCTGTAGTTTCGGTTGAGTGTTTGTATTTCCTCTGCGTCCGTAATCAATATGCATACGTCGCCATGCGCGTCGCCGCTTTCCAGCGCGGCGGTCGCCGCGCGCGCAATCAGTTCGCGTGAACTCGCGAAGATGTTTTCCAATTCCGTTTGAATCTCAATCATGCCGGCAGCTCCGTTCCCGGATATCGAATCCGTTCGTGCATCAGCCCGCTGAACGTAACGAGAAAGCTCCTCTCGATCAAATCGATTTCCGCAAGCGTCAACGGACATTGCTTTAGTTGGCCTTCATCCATCTTTCCCTGCACGATTTTTCGTACCATTTGCAGAACTTCCTCACGCGACGGGTCGCTGAGCGAACGCACAGCCGCTTCACAACTGTCTGCAAGCATCACTATCGCGCTTTCTTTGGAATCAGGCAGGTTCCCGGCGTAGCGGAACAGCCGCTCGATCACGGGTTCGCCGTCCTGCTCCTGAAGTTTCTTCGCTTTATAGTAAAAATAGGCCACGAGCGTCGTCCCATGGTGTTCGTTTGCGATTTTCCGAATCTCGGACGGCATACGGTAACGCGACAGATACGCTTCCGCGTCCTTTTGATGCGCGATGATGTAGCCGGCGCTTTCTTCCGGGGACAGCGTATCGTGAATGTTCTCACCATTTTGATTTTCTCTGAAATAGAGCGGCCTTCTGAGCTTGCCGACATCGTGATACATCGCTCCGGTCCTTGCCAGCAGTGCATTCGCGCCGATTGCTTCCGCCGCGCCTTCCGCAAGAGCAGCCGTCATCATACTGTGGTGATACGTACCCGGAGCGTTCGTCATCATGCGTTTCAGAAGCGGATGATTCGTGTTAGCCAGTTCGTGCAGCCGCGCCGGCGTCACGATGTCAAACAAGTTCTCCCAAACGCTGAGCATACCCACGCAGAAAACCGAAAGAATCAACGCCGAAGCCATGACCAGCCCCGCATAGATCAGAATGCTGTTCCAGGCATACTCCAAAATCGCGCCGCCCGCAGCGACGACAGCAGCGCCTGCAATTCCGCCCATCGTTCCCGCAGCAATCAAAGAGCCGCGCTTCTGACTGCGCTGCGCAAGCAGTATGGTCGCCTGTCCGGCGGCAAGCATGGACGCCATGGAAAGAATGGAATCGGACCCAAACAAGGTTGATCCGCTCCCGCCGGCAAGCAATGCAAGCGACATCGCCAGCGCAACGTTCACAGCCTGTGCGATATGGCGCGACAGCAGCAGGCTTGTCAGCAACACCCCGAACATGGCGGGCGTAACGCGCGGATCGATCAGATAACAAAGCCACTCGAGCAAAACGGCTATACTCAGCACGAGCGCAAGAATGGTCATCTTTTTTCCGGAACAAAACGTATCCTTCTCAAACGCCATCAGATAAAACATCAAAAGCAGGTACACAAAAAACAGATATGCAATGACGCCCGGCGCAAGATGGCTGGTTGCTTCCGCGCCCTTGACAAGATCGAGCGAGAGCAGCAGGTCCATCTGTTCGGACGTTACCGTCTGTCCTTTTTCAACGATGGTCGCGCCGCGGGCGATGTATACCGTTTCAACCCCTGCGGCCGCCTTTTCCTGCGCGCGCGTCGTTTCGACCGTGTTGACGACGTTGGTCTGTACAAAGTAGGTTTCGTAGACTAATTCGCCGAGCGATTTGAGCCAGACTGAAAAAGTGGACAGTTTCAGATCGCGTTCAATTTCAGAAAGCCTGCTCTCTCTCTCTTCCTCGGAAACCCCCGCTCGCAGCTCTTGCTCCAGCGTTGTGAGGACAAAATCCTGAAGATCTTCGATGTCAGAATCGTCCACCTTTAGTATTGCGTATCCCATCGAAGTATCCGTAATGGAAACGGGGAGCTTGACCAGCATCGCCAATAAATCGTTTGATGAAATCACCTCGCTCCACTCGCGCGTATCTTCCGTGGGATACTCAACACCGTCTTCACCCAAAAGCGTCGGCGCCGTCGCAGCGCGGATTTCTTCGGCCGCGTTTCTGAAACTCTTCAACGCAGAAAAGAAGCTTTGCGCGCCGGAAATCATCCGATCGGCAATATCCGTATCGACCGCATATACCGGATCGATATTGTTGCGCGCCGCCTGCCGCAGCGCCTCCGTTATGACGGTATTTTCCACCATGCGCGGAGCCGTAATCGTATCGTTCGACACGCTCCCTTCGGATATCTCATAGCGCTTCGGCGTAAGCGAAGTAAGCGTAACGATACAGCTCAGCGCAAAAACGGCCGCGATTGTAAACAGGCCGTACGTACGGGCCTGCTTTTTTACAGCTTTACTATTCCTGCTGTTTTTATGAACGCGCTTTTTCGTTCCTGCCACGTTTCATTATCCTCTTCTTTACGATTTTTTCCGCTCCGTTGCGCCCTGCTGCGCGCGTTTCGGCTTCTCATACCGTTCATAGGCGCAGATGATGCGCTGCACCAACTCGTGACGTACGACATCCTTATGCGTGAGCTTGACTATTCTGATTCCCTCAACGCCATCGAGGATCCGTACCGCCTGCACGAGGCCGCTCGCTCGCTCTTTGGGAAGGTCAATCTGCGTAACGTCTCCTGTAACGACCACGCGGGAGCCTTCTCCGAACCGCGTTAAAAACATTTTCATTTGCTCGCTGGAGCAGTTCTGCGCTTCGTCCAATATGATATATGCGCCGTTAAGCGTGCGTCCCCGCATATAGGCGAGCGGAGCGACCTCAATCGCACCGCGTTCATACAAAGCGCGATAGCTCTCCAATCCCAGAAACTCCTGCAGCGCATCGTACAGCGGCCTGAGATATGGATCCACTTTGGACTGCAAATCTCCCGGCAAAAAACCGAGCTTTTCGCCGGCTTCCACGGCAGGCCGCGTCAATATGATGCGTTCGACTTCTTTATTCTTAAACGCCAGTACCGCCATTGCGACCGCCAGATATGTTTTCCCCGTGCCTGCGGGTCCTATGCCGAACACGAGATCATATTCTTTGAGCGCCTGGACATACCGTTTCTGGCCCAGTGTTTTACATTTGATCTGGCGGCCTTTGTTTGTAATTGCAATTACGTCGCCCATGATCTTTTCGATCATGTCCGCGTTGCCTTCCTTTGCCAGATCGACCGCGTAGCGAATGCGGCTTCTGTTGATTTTCTCGCCGCGGCGCTGCATATCGAGCATTTTCTCGATCACGGTTTTAGCAATCGCAACGCCCTCTGCATTGCCGGAAATGCGCACGCCGTTTTCCTCGGCGCGGATACTCGCGCCGGTTTCCTGTTCAAGAGCGCCGATGTTTTCGTCGAGCACTCCGAACAGTCCCAGCAATTCGTCGACGTCCTCCATCGGGATCGACGCGCTGATTCGCTCTGCCGTCTGTGTCAAATGGTAATATCCCTCGTTTCTTTGGCTGGTTTTTCTTTGTCTTTTCTCGTAAAATCGCGCGTTTCATCGCCATTTTTCGCAGGCAATCATTATGATGTATTGTTTACGGCGATTATAACACAACCGTTTCGCAATTACCATAAACGCATACGCGTACGGCAGCCTTGTATTGTGAACGATTCAATAATTCTGAAGCGAGCAAATCGTTCTGCGCAGTCGCGGCGCGCTGCGTCTTTGGCTGAAATGTTGCTTGTTTTGTACGGGATATGTTATAATTTGTTGATTTTAAGAATGGGGAGGTTCGGGTTTGTTTACTGCAAACGGATATTACTCTCAGCTTCATGGCAACTATCTTTTTTATGAGGTTGGAAAACGTGCCGCGGCGTTCGCCGCAGCGCATCCGGAGGCGGAGCTTATCCGCATGGGCATCGGGGACGTGACCCGTCCGCTCGTACCCGCCGTAATCGAGGCCATGCATAAGGCCGTGGACGAGATGTCCCGCGCCGAAACGTTCCATGGCTACGGTCCCGATTTTGGCTACGACTTTTTGCGTCAGGCGATCCTTGATCGGGATTATACCGCACGCGGAGTTTCGCTTGAACTGGATGAAATCTTTATTTCAGACGGTGCGAAGTGCGACGTAGGCAACATTCAGGAGCTTTTCTCGCCCAATACCGTTGTGGCAGTTATGGATCCCGTTTATCCCGTTTATGTCGATACCAATGTTATGAGCGGCCGCGGCGGCGCGTTCGACGTAAAAAAAGGCGGCTATGAAAAGATCGTTTATATGCCCGGCAGCGAGCAAAACGGATTTGTGGCCGACCTCCCGGAAAAACGCCCTGACGTAATGTACCTTTGCTTTCCGAACAATCCGACCGGCGTGACGCTTACAAAAGTGCAACTCCAGCGCTTTGTCGACTATGCGCGAAGAAACGGTTCGTTGATTCTCTACGACTCGGCATACGAGTCCTACATTTCCGAACCCGATAAGCCGCACAGTATCTACGAAATTGAAGGCGCGAAGGAGTGCGCAATCGAATTTCGTTCCATGTCTAAAACGGCGGGGTTCACGGGAACCCGCTGTGCTTACACCATCGTTCCCAAAGCGCTTGTAGTCAAGGATTCGTTCGGTAACGCCGTCCGGCTGCGCGACCTCTGGGCACGCCGCGTTTCCACAAAGTTCAACGGCGTCGCGTATATTACGCAGCGTGGGGCCGCCGCCGCCTACGGAAAAACCGGACAGCGGCAGATAATGGACGTCGTAGCGGACTACATGGAAAACGCGCGCATCATCCGCGAGGGACTGCAGAAAGCAGGCTACACGGTATTCGGCGGCGTTAACGCTCCTTATATCTGGCTGAAAGTTCCGCACGGCGACAGTTGGAAGTTCTACGATGAACTGCTCGAGCATTATCATATCATCGGTACGCCCGGCGAGGGCTTCGGAGCGGCGGGAGAAGGCTTCTTCCGCATGACCGCGTTTGCAACGCGAGAAAGTACGATCGAGGCGATGGAACGCATCCAAAAAGGCGGCGTATGACAAAAATTATTGCGTTTGAGGGTATCGACGGAACGGGAAAAACCGTCCAACTCCAGCGCCAGTACGAGCGGCTGACGAACGAGCGCGGCCTTTTTGTAAAGACGATTTCGTTCCCGAAATACGATTCGTTTTTCGGCAAAGAAGTAGGCCGCTATCTTTCCGGCAGCGGCGGCGTGAAAGCCAGCGACGTGGACGGCCGGTCTATGGCGCTCTGGTACGCGCTTGACCGCTTCGAAGCGTTCCGCACGTTTGAATATGCGGACGCGGACGTGCTGCTCATCAACCGCTATCTTTTGAGCAACGCCGTGTATCAGTCCGTGCGGGACCGCGACCTCGGAAACCCCGACCTGCTAGACTTCGTGCTTGAGCTCGAATACGGGCATTTCGGCATCCCGCGTGCGGACGCGCACATCGTGCTGGACATGAACCCGGAGCGCGCCTGCATCAACGTCGGGAAAAAAGGCTACCGCGAATACGTGGGCGACAAGCCGGACGTATATGAGGCGCTCCCCGGCATTCAGAAGCGCGCGCGGCTCAAGTATATCGAATACGCAGAGCGGATGGACGGCATTTACATCATCCCCTGCATGGAGCAGAACCAGCTTAAAAGCATCGACGCGATCGGCAAGCTGATCGACGGCGTGCTTGAAGATATCATTTAGGAGGTAACGACATCATGAGAAAAATTGGTATTCTGACGGGCGGCGGAGACTGCCCGGGTCTGAACGCGGTCATCCGCGGCGTCGTTGAGGAATGTGCAGCAAACGGCATCGAAGTCTATGGCTTTTCCGCTGGCTGGCGCGGGGCGCTGACCGGCGAGGGCCGCTGGCTGACTCTCAAGGACGTTGCAGGCCTGCAGACGAAGGGCGGCACGATCCTTGAAAGCTCGCGCACCAACGTCATGAAGGAAGAAAACGGTCCCGAGCGCGTTCGCAAAACACTTGAAAGCCTTGGTCTGGAAGGCCTGGTCGCCATCGGCGGCGACGACACGCTTGGCGTTGCCAACAAGCTCTCCAAGATGGGCATGAAAATGATCGGCGTACCCAAGACCATCGACAACGACCTTTCCTGCACGGACTACACCTTCGGTTTCGACACCGCGAGCAACATCGCCATGGAGTGCATCGACCGCCTGCATACGACTGCCGCGAGCCACGCGCGCTGCATCGTTGTGGAGTGCATGGGCCGTCACACCGGCTGGATCGCCGTTCAAGCGGGACTCGCAGCGGACGCCAACCTGATCCTGATCCCTGAATTCCCCAAGACATTCGACGAGATCATGCAGGTCATCCGCTCGCGCTACATCAAAGGCGAGCGCCACACGATCATCGCCATTGCCGAGGGCTTTGAACTCAAAGGCGAGTCGGACGAAGACGTCGGTCTCGACGCGTTCGGCAACAAACTGCTGCTCGAAAAGGAAATTGCCAAGACCCTTGCAACGCGCATCGAAAAAGCAATGCGCGCGGATGCTTCCCTTGACGAAAAGCGCAAATATTTTGAGTGCCGCTCGGTCGTTCTCGGACACATCCAGCGCGGCGGTTCCCCCTCCTGCTTCGACCGTGTGCTCGGGACACGCCTTGGCTTCAAAGCCGGCGAACTGGTTGTTTCCGGCGACTACGGCAACATGGTCGCCCTGCAGGGAACCGGTATTGTTAAGGCCGACCTCGACAAGGCGGTTTCGGAACGCAAGGAAGTCGATTTGGACTTCTACAAGTCCGTATCGATCCTGTTCAAATAAGACATAACACAAAAAGAACCGGGGCGACCCGGTTCTTGAGACCGTCAAAAAACTTGTTTTTGACGGGGAACCACGTTTGCCTCTCGTCCTTCGGACTCCCGGGCGGCAAAACACACAGAGAAACCGCCCGTTCCGGGCGATCCGTTACGCCGGATGAACCGGCGCAGCCGGAATCAACGGGTTAAGGGCTGCGGCCCTTAACAATCCCAAGAACTTTTTTGACAAGCTGAAGAACCGGGGCGACCCGGTTCTTTTTTTGTAGCCGTTACATTAGAAGATTGTCGCTGATCGTCTTTCTTCCCTCCGCGCCGAACGAAAGCGCGTGCTTTTCAAGCGAGTAGGTCAGAAGCCCGGCCTGATGCCGCGGCAGTTCCGAAGCAGCGGTTCCGTTCTCATCGAACGCCGCAGTGGGCGCGCCCTGAAAGCGGTCGCAATTATTCATCGAAACGACCGGGAAGATATTTTCGACGGCGCGCGTGCGCAAATGCGCTTTTATCAGTTCATATCGCGCCATACTTTCCTCGGTCGTCCGGTCATTGAAGAGAACGAAGACCGCGTCCGCACGCGCGGCATACAGTTCCCGAAAAAATTCCGGGAATCGCTCCTCAAAACAAATGCGCACGCCAAGGCGAAACCCGTCCGCTTCAAAAACACCGCTTTGTGCTGCGCTGCCGACAAGAAAATTATCCCGGTCCCATCCCCAGAGGGCACGCTTGGCATAAATCGGCGACACATCCCCGTCCGGATTAGCAAGAAACGCAGCGTTTTGCAAGCCGCCATATGTTGTATATATGCCGCCGAACAGAAGAAACATTCCGTGCTCGCGAGCCAATCCCCCGAATTCTCCGTACAGCATACCGCTGTCGATTCCCGCAAGTAATTGCTGCGCTTTCACATCGCCCTGCGGGTAACCGTTCACAGCGCATTCCGCAAAGGAAAGAACGCGCACACCCGCATCTGCGGCGATCCGAACGCCGTATTACATATGCCGTATGTTGTCCGCCGCATCGTACGACACGGGAAACTGATATGCGCCGATTTTCATCTTAATACTCCCTTATTTTAGCTTGCAAAAGAATCGGCTGTATGTTCTTGTATTTCTCTCTTTCTGAAAGCAGGAAAAAAAGTGCCTCTACTCCCCCTGCATCCGCTTTACACGCTGCGCAACAGCTTTGCCCGTCGGCGTAGTTGCAAGCCCACCGCGTGCGGTCTCGCGATATTCCGGGCGGATGTCTTTGCCGACGGCGTACATCGCAGCGACAACCTCGTCGAACGGAATCAGGCTCGTGACCCCGGACAGCGCCATGTCTGCGCAAAGCATAGCGTTGACAGAACCGAGTGCGTTGCGCTTGATGCAGGGGCACTCCACCAGACCGGCGACCGGATCACAAATCATACCCAGCACGTTTTTCATAGCCATAGCCGCCGCGTCGAGCGCCTGTACCGGTGCTCCGCCACTGATTTCAACCAGCGCCGCCGCCGTCATGCTCGCGGCAACGCCCGTTTCCGCTTGGCATCCGCCGCCCGCACCGCTGATAGTTGCATTTTTTGCAAACAGCAGCCCGACAGCGCCTGCCGTGAACAAGCCTTCGACGAGCGTTTCGTCCGACCACCCGCGTTGGCGTGCGCTCTCTATCAGCGCCCCGGCGAGTATGCCGCTCGCGCCGGCCGTCGGTGCGGCAACGATGCGTCCCATTGACGCGTTGACTTCCACCACCGCCATCGCTGACGCGGCTGCACGGCAGGCCGTGTAACCCGAAAACGGATTGTGCTTGCCATATTTGAAGAGCCGCATTGCCTCCCCGCCGGAAAGACCGCTGACCGACTCTACTTTTTCGTTGAGGCCGCGGTAAACCGACTCCTTCATAACGTCCAGGTTCTTCTGCATTTCGGCGAGAACCTGTTCGCGCGAACATTCGGACTGCTTCTCTTCGCGGCGCATCATGGCCTCATAGATCGGGATGCCGTTTTCCAGACAGTATCGCCGCAGCGATTCCCCGTTTGCAAACGCTTCCGATAACAGCACGGCGTTTCCTCCCTTTTCCCTAAACGGCAAACAGCTTGTTGATGCCACTGCAAAGCCTTGTGATCATGCGCTGCATGTCCTGTGTGACCGGCTGGTCGGTTTCAATCGTCATATAGGCGTCCTCGCCCTTGCCATGACGGAACACGCGCATGAACGCAATGTTCACATTCAACTGTGCGAGCACGTGCGAAACCTCGGCGATTACACCCGGTTTGTCGTCATGCTGAATCACGAGCGTCGGATATTCACCGGAGAACTCCACGTCCAGTCCGTTGATTTCGGTAATCAGGATGTTACCGCCGCCGACCGACTCGCCGATCACCTCCGTCACATGTCCTTGCGAACCGGTGATACGAATACGGGCGGTATTCGGATGCTTCGGCGGCTCATCGGAATACTCCACCGAAACAAGCACGTCCCTCTCACGCGCAATGCGGTATGCGTCCTTGATGTCCGCGTCGTCCGGCTCCATGCCCAGCACGCCGGCAATCAGCGCTTTATCAGTACCGTGTCCCCTGCCGGTTTCGGCAAACGAACCGTAGAGCGTGAATTCCGCTTCGGCAACGTCGTTTTCCGCGATCTGCCGCGCAATGTGCGAAAGCCGCACCGCACCTGCCGTGTGCGAGCTGGAAGGCCCCGTCATGCGCGGGCCAATGATATCGAATACCGAAAAGTCTTCCATAACGCGTTCCGACCGATACCCTTTCTCAAACTAAAAAATAGAACCGGCGCACCGTTTCATCCGATGCGCCGGTTAAAGTTTTGCCGCGCACCCGTTCTTTGACAAA
>CAYTHS010000016.1:0-35781 GCA_964437665.1 uncultured Oscillospiraceae bacterium | reverse complement strand
CTGCAAGCCGATCCAGCAAAACTGCATCTTTCAGACTTTAGAAACACACCCTAGGAGCGCGCAATAAAAAAGACGGATCGAAATCGTCCGTCGCAGTCTGAAAAAAGCCTCTGGGGTCGCTAAGGCCGCTGCCCTTAGCCGATGTATTCCTACCGCGCCGGTCCATCCGGCGCAGGCTCGTCCGTTTTGTGCGGTTTCTTCGTTCTCGTTGCCGCCGGGGAGGCCGAGAGGCAAAGAATAGTTATCCCATCAGGAAATTGGTTTAGGATACATATCCTGAAACGATTGCTTTTTTCAAATCGCCGTTGCAGCAGGGTAAGGCGTTATCCGATTTCGACCAGCCAACCAAGCACTTGGAATTTTGCGTCCGGGATGTACTGTGAATATGCGCATGTTACCAATGATACGATCTGTACGTTTGGGCGGATTTGCGCATCTTCCGGCGTAAAGTCGGACTCTGAAACGGCCGTTTGCACGAATTGGTCGCGAGCCTGTTCATTCGTGAACCAAACAGGATAGTTTTCTTTTTCGGAATCGACGAATCTTGCTGCGAACAGGTCGATACGATAGTTTTTTTCGAGCGTAAGTAAATACAGAATGGGGTGCGCATCATAATAATCCTGCTTCTGGTACTGAAGCAAGCTGCCAAACATCGACCGATCCTTCATATGATGGCCATAGATAATGATGTTGTCTCCGGAAAGCTCTTTTGTCTGACGCGTATCAAAGAACAACGCACCGGCGCTGCTGTGTTTTCCCGTGTAGTCGTGTGTCAGATAGAACTCGTTGTTCGAATAATATACGACAGGGTAATTGATTGCGGTTTCCGGGCAGTACAGCCAGCCGCGCACATGCCGCCCTTCTTCGCGAACGCTTTCAAAATCTACCGTGATGGGCGGCGTTTCATCCGGAAGCGCCGCAGTGTCCGGCGGAGCCGGCGTAGCTGCGGGTGGAACTGCGGTTTCGTCCGCGTTTGGCGTTGTTACCGCAAGAGCGCTTGCTTGTTCGTATAACAGGCGGTTTTTTCGGTAATTGACGAGCGTGACGGTCAGCCCGACGACGGACGTGATCAACACGATCAGCAAAACAGCGTCGATTGTCAGCAACAGCTTCTTTGAACAACGATTCCTGCGCTTCATATTCCTCCTATAATATAAAAACGCCCCGAGTAACGGAGGCAAAAACTATATGTACCAAAAACGCATGGCGTCAATGGATGAAATGCTGTTTGAAATTCGGATAATAGTAAGGCCGTCCCCTGAAAACGCGCCCCGGCCGGCCTGCTGCATTCCATAACTGAGCGCTGCGCCTTTCAAATTGCCGGTATTGGAAAATACGCTTATGCCGATGGTTGCAACGACGCCCGGAATCATGGCAGGGCAATACAGATATTGGAAAATGCGTCGGACTCAATGGCCTGCCCTCCGCCGGAGGGTTACCGGCGAATCTCCGGTCTGCCGGAGATTCGCCAGGGCAAGCGTTACTCGCTGTATGGCAGCAGCAGATAAACCGGCATGCGGGGAGGCAGGCTCGCCGTTGCGATTCCCTGCGTTATGGCGGAAACCTGCGCGCCTTCCACAAGGTCGTCTTCGGTCAGCCCTTCCAGCCCGTCCAGAGGGACGTCGAGGATGATCTGATTGTACAGATCTTCTTCCGTTCCGGTTGCCGCATATCCGATCGGCAGGATTGTCACCTGAAAGCCTTCGCTGTCGTCGGCGACGCTCTGGATTACGCCGTTTTGCAGGATTCCTTCGCTGAAGCTTGCGATAACTTTTGCGGAAAGCGCCGTTCCCTGCGGCGGGATGCTGCGCGTCAGGATGCCGGAATAACGAATTTCAACGAAAGCGTCTTGCTGCAAGCCGTCGCCTGAAGCTGTAAAAACCTCGTCGCTTACGTGAAAGAGAATTTCCGGCTGTCCGTAATTATGCCCGTCCAGTTGCGTAACAAGGATATCGCCGTCTTCAGAAATGCTTGAGACGGTTCCTCTGTAGACCTCCTCGGCCGGCTCAGCGGACTTGCCGCAGGCTGCAAAGAGGGCCAGCCCGCCGATTATTGTAGTCAAAACAAAAATTATACGTTTCATCATTCTTTACCTCCATGGGATACTGCAATACCCGTTTCTTCCTTGATGCGTAATAATACCAGATTATATGCAGAGAGTCTATATCCTGTTAAGGCGTAACGGTTGGCGTTGGCGTCGGTTCCGGGAACGAAACGAACTTCGAGAAGATATATCCGTCCTGTTTGGTCTCGACCAGCGTCACTTTCAGCCAGTTGCCGGATTTCCCCTGATACCAGACGAGCGTATTCTTAGAAAGCACGTCGACGCTTTCATACTTGACGGACGGACCGGTACGGAAGTTGACGCCGCCGGCGTTAAGCCAGCCGATCGTCCCCTGGTCCGGTTCGACCTGCGGGGTAGGCGCGGGCGTTGATTCCGCGCTTGTGACGGTGACGTATCGGGCATAGATATAACCGGAGACGCCCGTCGATTTCAACTGCACTTTATACCAACTGATACCCGCGTCCAAAACCATTACCTGTGTGCGTTTTGCAAGTGTATCAAGAACCAGATATCCCAAACCCGGGCCCGTGCGGAAATTGACGTTCGAGGCGTTAACGTAGCCGGCGCTCTTTGTTGTGTCGAGATCGATCGGCTGCACTCTGGTAATGATTTTGAGATATAACGGCGAGATAAATCCGTCCTTGAGCGTACCGTGTACGCGGACACGGTAGAAACCGGTGCTGTCGGTGGCGTAATATACGGTGACGGCCGCGCCTTTGGGTACGATTGCCAGGCTGGTGCTCTTCGAAGTGGCTTCCTCACGCAAATGCACTTTACCCGTGGTGATTGCAAATCCATAAGCGGATATGCTTGTGCCGTCAAGCGTAATATACTTGCCGTAGACATACCCGCTCTGTCCGCTTCTCTGTGCGTCGATGCGCAGCCAGTCGCCTGCGACCTCATAGATGCTGACCGTTTCTCCCTGATTCAGCGTATCGACGATGCCGTTCGTGATACCGGGACCGCTGCGCAGGTTCAGCTTGCCGGTGTTGACGGTACCGGTGGCTATCGCATATTCCGCACGCGCATGATGCAAAGGGACCGCTGCGAATAACAGAGCCGCACACAATATTCCGATTAAGGCGCTTCGGAGCAATTTCTTCATAACTACGTCACCTGTCCATTTCATTATTGTACCATACAAGAGTCTTGACCTGCGATGCCGCCGCCGGGAGTCGGTCTTTTGCAACGGTTGCGTTTGGATGGCGCGAGCTCCAGGACAAGCGCTGCGATTAAGAGCAACGCGCTGTGCCTGCAGCTTAGCCGTATGTTCAGCGCGTGGCGCATATGAGCCTGTACGCTTCGCAGGCAGCATACCGCAATTACGATTAAGTGAAGAGATTGCTGCGTTTGTGGTAATAGATGAATACCAGAAGCCCGACGACGACCGCAATAACCAGCGAAACTACGGCAAAAGCGGTTTGTTCCTTCAGCAGGGACAGCGCTGCGTTAACGATCGTTGTGAGGTACCCGAGCAAGAAGAGGACTACGCCGGCCTTTTTCCGCTTTGCCAGCAGGATTTCGGCAACCAGCATAAAGATAAACGCAATGCCGACGCCAATGGCGGCGCCGACGAGGGTAGAAGCGCTCAGCCCTTCCACCATGGAGCCGGACGCGGTTCCGTAAAGACCCAGCAGCAAGAGAACCATTGCCGCGGCATACACGAGGAGTTGGAGCGGGTTGAGAAACCAAACGTAAAGGTTGTGGAATTTCATGGGGGTATTCTCAATGGAAGTGTACTTTTTCATGATGGTTGCGTTCCTTTCGTTAATAACGTGTTTCGTTTTGAATTGGGAAACGTAATTTCCCAATTATGCGTACATACACAGCGTGTTTCTAAGCAGAGAACCCACGGTGAGTTTTTGAAAATTGATATTAAAATACGAGCAACCCACGGATGAACCTTTTTGCACCGGTATTACTCGTTTACAGTTTAGTCACATTTTTAATGTATCACTATCGTTTGAAGTTTGTCAATAGTGTTGTATGTGACGGGGTATTACGCGCAGCACGCGCCGCCCTGCCGGCATGCCGGGGCGATACTGCGTAAAGGCTGCGAAATGTACCACTTGCATATCCGGCATAACCGTACGGATATATTGCAGCTTGTTTAGAATATATATGCCGCAGTGCCGGAAGTTCCCCCGGGGAGTTTCGCGTTGACAAAAAATGTTATTCGTATTAATCTGAAACTAATAATATTTGTAATTGCATTGCCGCAACGGAGCATACGTACAACGGCCGGCGAACCGGCTGAACAGCGGCAGGGAACATGCGCTTGAGCAGTTTGTTTTTCCGGGGCGTCCCGGCAAATAAATAGATAAAAAAAGGAGAAATACATGCGAAAATATCAACCTCTTGAGAATCCCCCTATGAAGTTTCACAAACTTTACACCCGGTTGCTCAACCCGCTTGTGCTGCTGCTCTTTCTCTCCCTTATGGTGATTGCGCTGCTGGCGATTTCCGGGGTGGAAACGCTGTATGCGTCCGCCGGACTCTCCGGCATATCGCTCGAACAAAGCGCTGCTGCGCTTTGGGTGACGTTTTCCATTGTTACGCTCGCGTTTGTTTTCTTTCTCCTGACAGAAATCTTACTGGTCAAGCGTAAAAAAGCCGGCGTTGTAATGCTGCTTTTTGCTTATGCAAGCGGGGTGGCATACAGTGTGTATTCGATGCTGCAGAATATGCGGACGAATATGATCGTATCCTTGATTATCAATGTAGTCGTCTGTATACTAGTTTACATTTATTACTGGAAACGCTCCAATCTGTTCGATTGAGTAAGTGCAGTTTCAAAACGGACCGTCTGGAGGCGGCGCTGCAAGCGTTTGGAAATTTGAGGTAAGAGCAGGTGCCATACGATAAACGCAAAATATATCTATATCTGGGGTTGCTGATAGCTTTCTATGCGTTCCCGTTCTATAAGATCGTGACGGGCGGAGGGCTGCATAAAAACGGATTATATGTACTGCTGATCATGTGGGCGCCGGCCGTTTCGGCCCTGCTTACACGGCTGATTCTCGGCAAGTTTACTTTCGGGTTTCGTCCGGGCCATATCAAATACCTTGCGCTGGCGTTTATACTTCCGGTCGTCGGCGCGCTGTTGGTATATTCCATCGCGTGGCTGACGGGAATCGGAGAATTTGACCGTGAGTTGTTCCAGCGTATGAGTCCGTGGTATTACATCGGTTTAGTGGGGGTTCCCTCAAGCGCGCTTTCAGCCGCCGGAGAAGAGATCGGATGGCGGGGGTTTTTGGTTCCTGAACTGGCAAAAAAATACGCATATACGAAGGCTTCGTTCATTACTGCGGCCATCTGGAGTTTGTATCATTATCCGTTGCTGCTTTTCAGCGATTATAACAATGGTATATCCATTGTGTCATCTTTGATATTTTTCACGATTTCCGTGACGGGCGTATGTTTCATAACGTCGTGGCTTCGCCTGAAGTCGGGTAGCCTTTGGGGCGCGGTGCTTCTGCATTCCGCGCACAATTTCTATATTCAAGGCGTGTTTGACAAGCTGACGATCAGCAAAGCGTTTACGCAGATTTTTACGACCGAATTCGGGATCGGGCTCGCGGTATTCTATGTGATTGCCGCGCTGTTTTTCTGGCGCAGGCGCAGCGCGCTGGATACGCCGCTGCCGCAGTCTGCCGAATCGTCGGCTGTATAGGCGATGCAGTGCTGAGAGGGTGAATCGCCGGCGGTCCTTTCTGAAGCGATCGTCACGGAATTTCAGGATTTTTCAGAGAAAACAAGCGCCGGTGGAGCAACGTTTGTCCGTTGCGTCCGCACGGCGCTTTCGCTTGTCGGTGCGCGATCCAATCGAACGAGGGGGCCTTAGGGTGCGTTTCAAAAATCACAAAAGCGCATTTCCGCCGCCTCAACCTGCATATTTTCGTTGAAAAGCCTTGCCGCAGCACCACTGCGCCTGTGCTTTTCGTCTCAATCTGCAAGCCGATCCGGCAAAACTGCATCTTTCAGACTTTGGAAACACACCTTAGGATGGCAGAGGCGGTGTTTCAACCGACTCTGCCCGGCTAAAAGCCTTGTGCGGCAGCGTGCCGTGCAGAATCAGCATGCGCAGGAACCAGTAGAGCGTGGCAAAAACCGTGAATAGGAACTTTGGGCAAAGTACAGTGGTATAGCAAACGGCAAGCGGTTTGCCGTGCTTCACTTTAAGCGCGAGCCGAATCAGGAATATTACGGCGAGGAGGCTAAAGAGCACGAAAAGAACCAATTGCCTGGCGATTCCCACCCAACCCACGATTGCAAGGAGCAACTGCGCCGAGAACTGATGTGCGAGCAACTGCTTTGCCAGCGCAACGATCATGGTAATCAGCGCAATCAACAGGTAAACGAACGGCATGATCCGGATAAAACCGAGCATTTCACCCGCGCCGATTCCAAGGCCGCCGCAGAAGCGGACGTTTGCGCGTTTGCACCATGCTTCGACCTGCTCCATGAGATGCCGGGTTTGACGACCCTCGTAGAAACCGCAGTTGGCCAGCACATACATGCTGAACGTAACGTTGTTTTCCCTGCAATACTGTTCGAGCGCCATCAGAAAGCGTAAAACGTGCGACGGCAGCCCGTCCACATAAAGCGGGGTAGCCAGCACGACGCGGTCGGCGTCATGAATTTGCGCAAAAACATCGGCGTACGCTGCGGTGCGCGGAAGCTGAATTTTCACGCAGCGGTTTGCACGCCCGCCCATGAACAGCCGGCTGATACCTAAAAAATAAGAGGAATTCGACAAGCGTTTTTTGGGGCTTGCCCCGATGAGCAGCGTTTTCATATGCTTACCTCCCCTGGATTGGAAAGGAATACGACACTGTAATCCGCACTGTTGAGGTTGATCGACACGCCCTTGACATAGCTGCCAAATATTGCGCGTTCGTCGTCCGTGAGCTGAGACGTATTATAAGCAAATACTCTCATACGGAAGCGTTGCTGGTATCTTGGAACATGATGCTGCATGTGCTCTACATTGCGGAAAAAAGGCAGGATATAGGAAATACTGCGGTCGATTACGTTCTTCACATCGGGAGAAAATCCCCCGTAAATACATTTTGTTATTACGATAAGCTCGTTGCAGGAAGAAAGGTATTTTCCCATGTCTTTGATTCGGTCTTTCAGAACACATTTACCGGGCGTTTTCAGCCAGCAGCCGAAACAGCCTAAACACGGGGCCTTTGGACCCACGGCGGGAATGACCAGGCTTGTTTCGTCCGGCGGAAAAGAAGGCGCCGCGTCATCGGGGGGCAAATCGTGAATGATCAGTCGCATCGGACACCTCCGTTTTGTATAATATATTCATCATAATATCAGAATGAAACGAAAAATCAAATACGGCCACGGAACAATGGCTCGCGAATTATGGTGGTTTTGCGTGACGGCGCCGCAAACGCTGACAGCGCATGTATTGCTCACACTTCCGTGTCGAGCATGAGGTCCAGTACGATTTCGGAAAGCTGCGTCAATTCGCGTATGCTCGTGTGTTCTGCACAGGAATGGCACGCGTGCATTGCGGACGCAATTACGACGCCGTCAATGCCGTTTGCCGCAAGGATGTTATTATCGCTGCCGCCGAAGGTACGGACGCTTTCCGTTTGATACCCGCGTTTCCGGCAGACGGCAAAATACCGTTGCAGGACGGGGGAATCTTCGGAAATTTCATATGCCTGCATCAGGCAGTCGTTCGAAAAAATCAGTCTGGCGTGCAGCGCATCGCAGGCAGTCTGGAATTCTTTCCGTACCCGTTCCGCTTGTGCGAGCGCCGCAGCATGACTGCTGCTGCGGATTTCTCCTTCAACGGTGCAGTGGTCGGGGACAATATTGGTCAGAAGGCCGCCGTCGATCCTGCCGATATTCAAAGTTAAGGCCGACGTGACGCGTCCGGTTTTGATCCGGCTTACGGCACGCGCCGCCGCCGCGACCGCATCGACGCCTTGTTCGGGTGCGAATCCGGCGTGCGCGGCTTTCCCGGCGATCTCCGCTTTGAAACGAAAAATGGTCGGCCCGGCTATCACGGCTTGCCCCATTGCGCCTTCGTAATCGAGCACGTACGCTTCTTTTGCGGCGATGTTCGAAAAATCGAACACAGCGGAACCGGCGCAGTATGTTTCTTCGGAAACGGTCAGAAGAAGTTCGATGTTCCGATGCCGCGCGCCGGATTCGTAAACAGTCCGCAATGCCTCCAGTATCGATGCAACGGCGGAAAGATCGTCCGCTCCGAGGACGGTGTCCCCCGCGCTGCGGACCGTTCCGCAGGGATCGACAACGGCCTGCTTGCCAACCGCCGGTCGGACGGTATCCATATGCGCGCAGAACAGCAGAGGGGGAAGACGCCTTTCTGCCGTCCATTTTGCATACAGGTTGCCGCTGTCGCCGCCAAGCTTTCTGCCGGCGTCGTCTTCAAAAACGGCGAACCCAATTTTGCGCAGTTCTGCCGACAAAAAGTCCGCCATCCGCCGTTCGCGCCTGGAAGGGCTGTCGATAGAAACAAGTTTCGTAAACGTATGGATCAGGCGGTTTTGGTTAATTTTCATTTGCAATCATCTCGTTTCGTTTTGTCTGGCGGCGCACGTGTGCTGCGGGAGCGGATTACCGTTGCGGCAAGCCGGGTTTGGAAAGGTTTTCAGAAACCGAACGCCGGAACCCTACGCAGGGTATGTCCGCCGAATACCAAGAATAAGCTGTTCGGTGCGGATGAACAGGTCAATATTATAACCATATCGGTATAAAAGTCCATACCCGCTTCGCCTAATACAAGGGAATCGGCGCCGTCGGAACATGCGCAAGCTGGGGCGGCTTTTTGTCCCAAAGTCTTTTTTAAAAGCGTTTGCTGTTCAAAGAGAGGAGCGGAGGGCCTTTCTGCGCGGTGCATTCGGCCAACAGGAGCGCTCACTTGACAAGCGGCGAGTCTTGTCACAATAATACAGAGAACCCTGAAAGGGAATAAAGGCGAACGAACGGAAGAGGGAACCGCCTTGAAGCGCTAAGCAGCCCGTTCTGCGCAGCGCTGCGGTTCTTCCTCCCGATGACAGAAGCCGGAAAGGAGGGGAAGGCAGATGAATGACAGTTATTATTTTCTTACGAACGGCTTATCCGAGGACGAAACGCGAATCATTATCAGCATTGTCAGTCATATCGAAAAGAGCAAGGACCGCGTCAGTATTACGCAAATTGCCAACGAAAACTTTGTGTCGGCAAGCTTTATCATTAAAATGTGCAAGCGTTTGGGCTTCGATGGTTACAGCGAACTGTTTTACAGCCTGTCTCAAAAAATCAGCGAGCGGATGGAAGAACGCTGCACGTACGAACTCAGGACGCTGGTCGACAACTACAACGAAGCGGACGTCCAAACGCTTTGTTCGTATCTGCGGATGTTCCGGGAGAGGAAAATGTTTGTCGTCGGTGAAGGATTCGCGGATCTTGCTGCGGAATATTTTGTCCAAAGGCTGGGCGTAAGCGGATTCATGGTTTTCAACCGCGTTCACTTTTACGATTACATGCTCTTTTGGCAGGAAAACTGCAAGCATGTGCAGTCCAACGTGGAACCGTCGCTGATTTTCGCAATCTCACAAAGCGGCGAAACAAAAAGCGTTATCAACGACGTAGAGAAGGCCAGACAAAACGGGTTTAAGGTAGTTTCGTTTACAAAACGGGCCGATTCTGCGCTCGCGGGACTTTCGGACATTCTTTTTTTGGTGGACGGCGCAAGGCAAACCTTAATTGCCGGCGTGCCGAATCCGTTTTTCGGCAAGGTCATCTTGGCGTTTGAAGAACTGATGGGTATCTATTTTCAGGCATAACGGTACGCATGCAAGTGTGTACTTTTTTACAAAACACGAAAAATATTTGCGGTTGTCGCGTGCTATACTCCGTTTAGCGGATAGCACGTTTTTTGTTTGATTGGAGTCAGTATGAACGAGCGGATCAAGATAATCATATTCGATTTGGACGGGACGATATACCAGGATTTTTCTTTTTACAAGCAGTATATCCATTTTATGGTGGAAGGGACGCAAAAGGAAGACTGGGAAGAACGCCTTATTGGATTTGCGGAGGACGTTCTATGCGGAAAACGGCTGAAGATGAACGCTTTTTACCGCTGCGCGGCCATTAACGCGGAGGATCCCAGACGGTATTGCGATCTGGCGGAAAAGGCAATCGTCCAGATTGAAGCTGCCGACGCGTCCCCGGCCCCGGACGGGGTGGTCAATCTTGGCGACGCGTGGGCGGTCGTGACGTTTATGGGGTATTCGCTGGGCCTGTTTGACGCGGCGCGCTGTCAGCGGACGTACCAGCGGACACGACGGGCGATGCTTGGGAGCGGACTGCGCGGAAATACTGAACTGCGCGAGGCGATAGCGAAGGCTAATACGCGCTGCGAAACAGCGCTGCTGAGCAATTCGGACGCCGAATCGGCGACGGAGCTTTTGAATCGGCTCGGTTTTGGGGAGATATTCGGCAAGAGGGCGTTTTCCGTTGAGAAGCCACAGGGGCTGGTTGAGGCGGTACACAGGTTTTTCCCGGCCGCGCTGGAGGAACCGGAGAGCGTGCTTGCTGTCGGCGATCATGCATATAACGATTTGGAGCCGCTGCGCAGGGCCGGCTGCCGCACCTTGTGGATGAATCCCTACCCGGACATTGCGGAACCTCCGCACGACGTTTGCCTTAATACGCTCGGAGAGCTGGCGGAGTATTTAAACGGACTCTGCAGTTAAAGAAGTGTTCGCCTGCCGACTGCCGCGGTGCGGCCCGGATACGGCGTTAAACGCTTATACAAGTGATAAAATAAACAGGAGGTATTCAGAATGAAGAAGACAGTTGCAGTCATTATGGCGGTGTTGCTCTTGGGTGCGGCGATGATTGCGTGCGTTCCAGGCACCCCGGACGAGGCAAGCGCGGCTGAAGGGACCGATGCGACGCAGACCGCCGAAACAGTGGAAGACAGCGCCGCCAATCAGGCGGAGAAACTTGAGATTGTGTTCTGGCACACGTATACGGACCACCACGAAGAAGCGCTCAAAAAGATTGTCTCTGCGTTCAACGCTTCCCAGGATTCGTACGAGGTTGTAATGGAGCAGCAGCCATACAGCGAATATGCCGCCAAGCTGATGCAGGCCGTCGGCAACGGCACGGGCCCCGACATGGTCAGCATGTATCCGAGCGACGCAATCAACTATATCAACGACGGCTACATTTACGATATGTCCGGCTTTATCAACGATCCGGAAACCGGAATGCCCGCTTTTTATTCGGACGTTCCGGCCGGTGTTATGGCGGATATTACGCAATGGGGCGATAACGGGATTTACATGATCCCGGAAATCCTGACGGGCGAAGTGCTGTTCTATAACAAAACGATGTTCGACGAGCTTGGACTGAGCGAACCGGAAACTTGGACCGATGTGGAAAACTGCGCCAAAGCCATCTATCAGGCGTACGGAATTCCCGGATTTGGCACCGATTCGATCACGGATACGTACCAGTGCCTGATCAGCCAGGCGGGCAGCGGATATATCGACGCGGCGTCGAAATCAATGGACATCGACCGCGAAATCGGCATTGAGAAGCTCAACTGGTTTGCCGACGGGGTGAAGGACGGCTATTTCCGTTTGGTTGGCGAGGACATGTACTTCTCGAATCCGTTTGGGAGCCAGGCGATCGGCATGTATGTCGGCGCGTCCGCCGGCGTGGATTACGTTTACATGGCCATTCCCGAAGGGGAGGGGCACTTTGAAGTCGGTTGCTGCCCGATCCCGCAGGAGGGGACCGTCAAATACATTTCCAACTGGGCAAACGGATATGTATGCCTTTCCGTAGACGAGCAGCACGCCCGCGGCGTCTATACGTTCATGAAGTATTTCACGTCGACCGACGTTTGCGTAGAGTGGTGCAAGGCGCTTGGCGCGGTCCCGGCATATCTCTCCGCGCTGGAAGACCCGGCGTTCCAGGAATATGCGGCGTCGAACATTGCGGTTAAGGCCCTGTCCGAACAGACGGCATTCATCGGGCATTTGGCCAGCATCGCCGGATCCGCTGCCGTGCGGACGGAAATCGACAAAATGGTGCAGACGGTTGCGCTTGGCGTATCGGACGCGGATACCGCGTTTGACGCCTTCATCACGAACTGCAACGCGGCGCTGCAGGAGTAGGACGTACGAACTGCAGCCGGGGGACCGCATCTGAGCGCGCGGTTCCCCGGCTGTCATCGCAGGAGAAAATGGGAAAGACTGTTACAGAATTTGTTTTATATTCCGGCTTGCATACGATCGGCGGCGTTATCGCTTCGGTAACGTATGGGAAAAGCAGGGTGATACTGGAATTCGGCGCGGCATTCAACCCGAAAGCGCCGGTATATGACAAGGGGACCGACCTGCGGCCAAATTACTGGATTCAAGACCTGCTGAAATTGGGAATCCTGCCGCGTATCGAAGGAATATACCGCCGTGCGGACCTGGGCGGCGATCCGCTTGTCAGCGCCGAAGAAAGCAGCTTGCAGACGACGGTGTTTGTCTCGCACCTGCATCTCGACCATATGGCGCTGATCGGCGCGCTTGCTCCGCAGGTTCCGGTGTATCTGCATCATAACGCGCAGATCATCGAACGTGCGCTGGAAGATACGGGGGACGGTATTCCAACCTTGCCGCGCTCATATCGGAATATCAAGCCCTTTGAGCCGATTTGCATCGGGGAGATCGAAGTCCTTCCGCTTCTGTGCCGGGATACGAGCTATTATGATTTTGCCTTTCTGGTGACCACGCCGGACGGGACGGTGCATTGGACGGGCGACTTATGCCTGAACGGGATGCAGGCGGACAAGACCCTTTCCCAGATGAAACTATTGAAACAGAAGAACATAGACGTAATGCTTTGCGACGCGACCGCATTTTCGGACCCGATATTGGAAATGATCTATGGTTTTTCGGACGTCAGTCTGATCCGGCCCGATTTGCATGTCCCGGCAAATATGCTCTCCGAGGAGCAGCGGCGGAAAGCGATTCGGAGCAAGATCACGAATTGCCGTGGGCTATGCGTCTTTAACTACTATCCGCGGGAAATGGACGACGCGGAGATGCTGATCGAATGCGCCGGCGGCGCGGGCCGCCGATGTGTTTTCGAGCCGGACGCGGCATACATTATCAAAAAGTTTTTTCACAGCGAACCATACGTGTATTTCCCGGATTCCGAACGTTATCCCGCTGAAAATATGCCGCGGTGGCAAAGGGAGCTTCTGGACGGGTGTACAGTCGTGACGCCGGAAGAGGTCTCGGCCGATCCCGCCGGATATCTTCTGCAAAACAGTTTCCGCCACATTATGGAATTGTTCGGTTTCCCAAACGAGCAAGGCGTTTATATACATGCGGGAGGGAATCCAATCGGCGAATTTGATCCGGCGTATCAGAACATGTGCAGGATCGTGGAAAAAGCCGGGTTTGCATTTTCCGCATTTCAGGAGAACTATACGGGGCATTCTTATCCGGGTCAGGCGAAGTACTTTGTAGATTTTGTCGATCCCAAAGTGCTGATCCCATGTCACTCGTATCATCCCGAAAGATTGCTTCCACTGCACGGCGAACAATGCATTCCGGAGCGGAACAAGGTGTATATACTCGAAAACCACCGGTTTTATCCTAGAAGCGACGGAGTAGAAGAATGAGTAAATTATTAGTATTTTGCATCGACGCGCTTTGCGCCGAAGATACCGAAAAAATGCGGTTGATGCCGCATTTTGGTCCGATGCTCAAAAACGGTTCTTTTGTACGCAATATCATGCCGGTTTGGCCGGCGCTGACCTACTGCTGCCATACGTCGATCCTGACGGGATGCTACGTTGACAAACACGGAATCTACCACAACGAAAAATTCAGCAGGGGAGGCCGGCTGAAAGCGCCCTGGTTTTCCAGCAAGCGGGACGTCCGCACCCATACGTTGCTGGATTTGGCGCGCGCGCGCGGGCTTTCGACCTGTTCGCTTTCCTGGCCGGTCTCCGGCGGAGCGGACTATGATATGAACATGCCTATGATCGTTCCGTATGATTATATCGGCTGGGAACCCGAAAAATGGCTGGACGGTTCCGCAACAAAGAACCTCATGGAACGTTACTATTATAAGCACGGCCGTTATATAATGGGGCCTGACAGAAGTCTGGATTTGCTGACGATGGCGCTTGCGCTGGATATTCTGGAGGACTATGATCAGCCGGACGTTATGCTGATCAAGATGTGCGACCTGGACTCCTGCAGGCACACCTTCGGCGTACACCATCCAAATGTCGACGACCAGCTCAGAAAGCACGACGCTGAATTCGGGGCCGTAGTCGAAGCGCTCCGGCGAAAAGGGACGCTCGGCGACACCAATCTCGTGATCCTCGGCGATCACGGAATGACGGACGTGCAGGATGTTCTGCTATTGAACGTACTGCTGCGGCGGCAGGGATTCCTGCAAACGGACGGCGACGGCAATATCATCGGATTTGATGCGGTTATGCACTCCACCGGGCTTTGCGCGTATGTGGAGCTGCGAGATCCTTCGGACGCTGCCGTGAAGGAGCGCGTGCGCGCATATCTGGAAACGCTGAAAGAAGACCCAAGCATCCGGCTGGAGTACGTGATGGACGCCGCCCGGGCGAAGAGCGTTTTCCATGTGGAAGGGCCGTTCGACTTCATCCTGACCAGCGCTCTGCCGATCGCGTTCGGAGAAAAGACCGACGGCGACGCAATATGGGGAAGCCAGGTTCCCGGAGATCATATCATCGGGGCGGCGACGCACGGAGGAGCCCCGGACCGGGAAGCGCTTACCACGTTTATCGCCTGCGGGCCGGACGTCAAAAAGGGCGTTGTTGTGGAACGGCGGTCAATGGTGGATGAAGCGCCGACCATGGCTGGAATGCTTGGCTTTGACATGCCGGAAGCGGACGGAACGGCGATCAAGCAAATGTTAAGGAGCGACTATGCAAATCAAGATTGAGCATCTTTCCAAGAAATACAAGGAAACAACCGCTGTTAACGATTTGTCGCTGACAATTGAAAGCGGGAAACTGATTACGCTGCTTGGCCCATCGGGATGCGGCAAATCGACCGTGCTGAATATGCTCTCGGGCATCGTGCCGGCAACGTCCGGCCGGATCTGGTTTGACGATCAGGACGTGACGCATTTGCCGCCGGAGAAACGAAACGTTGGACTTGTGTTCCAAAATTATGCTCTGTATCCGCATATGACGGCGCTGGAAAATATTTGTTTTCCGCTGGAAATCAAGCATGTTCCCAAGAAGCAGAGAATAGAACGGGCGAAAGAACTGGCCGAATTGATCCGCATCGGAGATTTGCTGGAAAGGAAGCCTGCGCAGATGTCCGGCGGACAGCAGCAGCGAGTGGCGATTGCCCGCGCACTGGCAAAAGAACCGCAGGTGTTCCTGATGGACGAACCGCTTTCCAACCTTGACGCGAAACTCCGCATCGAAATGCGGGAAGAAATCCTAAGAATCCAGCGGGCTTCCAAGGTAACGACCGTGTTCGTAACGCACGACCAGGAAGAGGCTCTTTCCATATCCGATAACATCGTTGTGCTGAAGAACGGCGTGTTCCAGCAGCAGGCGACGGCAAGAACGCTGTATGACGATCCGCAGAACTATTTCGTTGCCGACTTCCTGGGAACGCCGCCCATCAATAAGCTGTTCGGCACGATCAGGGACGGAGCCTTTTGCTTCAGAGACGCGGATGTGTGCGTACGACGTCCCCTCCGCAGAAGAGCGGACGAAAATGCGGAAGCGGTTCTTGCGGTCCGCCCGGAGAGCGTGCTTGTTTCCGACGCAAAGCGGGGATTGCCGTGCACCGTTGTGGAACGGTATTCGGTTGGAAGGGACGAACTGGCGCGTCTGGACGTGATGGGACAGGAGATGCGCGGGTTCGTTAATCCGGAACACCGGATTTGCGCGGGAGACCGGCTGCACATAGAATTCAAGCAAGCGGGCGTTTTCCTTTTTGACCATAGCTCAGGGGAAAGACTGTCATGAAACGATGGAAGCGGCTGAATGACCCGTCCACGAGCAGGGAAAGAAAGGCGTGTGTGCGCGCAAAACTGGAACCTGCTGCGTTTCTGGCCCCGTTTCTGATCGGGCTGTCTCTGTTTACGATCTATCCCTTCGTCAATGTATTTATTCTCTCATTTAAAGAAAACTATAAGCTTTCCGGCGCTTTTTCTTCGATCGGACTGGAAAATTACACGCAAGTATTCCGCGATCCGAATTTTCTGAACGGCTTGAAAAACACCGGACTGTACGTATTGTTTGTGGTACCGCTTGCAACCGTGCTGGCTTTGCTGATCGCCAATGCGCTGAATCAGGATATCCATCTAAAGGCGGCGTTCCAAACGAGCTATTTTCTGCCGATGGTTACTTCCATTACGGCGATCGGTTTGGTTTGGAAATGGCTGTTTAACTATGATTACGGCCTGATTAACTATTTGATCTCGCAGTTTGGCGGTTCGCCGATTAACTGGCTGAACAACCCGGCTTATAATCTGACGGCGCTTATAATATACGGCGTTTGGAGTATGCTTCCCTTCACGATTATCCTGCTGCTGGCCGGCTTTCAGAATATCGATCCATTGTATTATACGGCGGCGCGTGTGGACGGAGCCAAATCCAAACGGATATTTTTTCGGATTACGCTTCCCTTGCTGGCGCCAACCATCGGCCTGACGACGATCATCAATATGATCACCGCCTCAAAAGTGTTCACGGAACTTTTTCCGCTGTTTAACGGAAAACCCGGCGCGGCTTACTCGCTCTACACGGTCGTGTATTACTTGTATGATATGTTCTATGTGCAGTGGAAGCTTGGCAAGGCAGCCGCAAGCGCCGTAATCCTGTTTTGCATTGTATTGCTGCTTACGCTGCTGCAGTTGCTGATACAAAGAAAGTGGAAGAATTATTGAGTATGAAAGCCAGAAAGCTAATCACATATCTGTTTTTGACGATCGGCGCGCTGACGATGCTGTTCCCGTTTATCTGGATGATCCTTTCGTCCCTTAAGACGGCCGCGGAAGTCAACACGACGCCGCCGACGTTCCTGCCAGCCAATCCGACGTTCGAGAATTACGTCTATGCGTTCTCAAAAGCGCCGTTTGCACGGTATTTTTTGAACTCCGTTATCGTAACGGCCGCCTGCGTAGCGCTGACGCTGGTGACCACCATTCTGGCGGCTTTTGCATTCTCGCGGCTGAAGTTTCGCGGCAGGGATTTATTATTCTCCGCGCTGCTGTCCATGATGATGATTCCATACGAGATGCTGATCATCACCAACTATCAGACGATCACACAGTTTCATTTGATCGATAATCTCCTGGCCCTGATACTGCCGTTTACCACCAGCGTTTTTTATACGTATATTCTGCGGAATTTTTTCCTATCTATCCCGGACAGCCTGTATTATTCGGCGAGAGTGGACGGCGCGTCCAACTGGAAATACCTTTGGCGGATTATGGTGCCGATCGCGCGCCCCGCGCTGGTGACCATCGCGTTGCTGAATGCGATCATATGCTGGAATTCTTTTCTCTGGACCGTGTTGGTTACAAATAATCCGGAATCCCGGACGCTGCCGTTTGGCTTGTATGCGTTTATGACGTCCAGCGGTATTCGTTACGAACGGCTGATGGCTGCCGCTACGGTTGTGGTCATTCCGATGGTCATAATTTTTCTCTGTTTCCGAAAATATATCGTAACCGGTGTTTCGAGAGGCGGACTGAAAGGATGAACGCGCCGCGCACAGGCGCTTGCCGCGGGAGCAACCCGGGCGGCAGGTCGGCGCATATGGGCTGCACCGCCGGATACGCGGCAAATATGATACGGAGGACGGACTGACGTGAAGGGTTTACTGCAGATTGACGTGCTGGGACACGCCGATTTTTCGGCGCGGTTCAAAAAAAACAGAGACTGTCCGGGTTTCGCGGCCTTTGGGACGCATATTGAACGAATCCGGCGGAAAAATCCGGAAGGGACGCTGCTGCTCGATGCCGGGGACGGGCTTTGTTCAAAGTTCTGGAGCGGCGAGCAGGTTTTGCAAGCGCTTGCGTTGCTGAAGACCGACGCGATGACGCTTGGAAATCACGAGTTTGACAGAGGACGCGCGTTTCTGGAGACGTGTGTGGAGCAGGCGGCGTTTCCGGTGCTATGCGCAAATATTACGGAAGAGGCGTCGGGCAGATTCGTTAAGGGAGTCCGGCCTTGGGTGATGCTGAAAAAACAGGGCGTTCTGATCGGCGTGCTGGGCCTGACGACCGAATACACGCCCAATATGGTGACCGCAGCGGCTTTTGCCGGGTATACGGTTCACGCAAGCGTTGAAATATGTAAAAAATATATCCCCGAAATGCGCGGGGCCGGTGCGCAGATCGTCGTTGTCCTGTCGCACTTTCCGTTTTATGTCGATGCGGACGGCGGTATCAGCGGCGAACTGTACGACGTGCTGACGCAAATTCCACATGTCGACGCGTTTATCGGCGGCCATATTCCCGGAGATTATGCGGGGATTGTAAACGGCACGGCGGTGGTCAAAGGCGGGTTCGGCGGGAACAGCCTGCCGCATATCAGGTTGTGGTACGACGCCGAAAAAGGCGGAGTCGTCAGAAAAGAATGTACGGTGCATCCTGTAGACCGTAACACAGAGACGGATGAACGATACCGCTCATATGAAGAGCGTATCGTTGCACCGATACGGGATTATCTCGATACCGTGTTAGCCGTTGCCGACGAAAGATGGGAAATACGATTGGCGCATGAAACGAAGCTCGGCAATCTGCTGGCGGACAGCCTGCGCGAGGGGGCGGATACGCAGATTGCGTATATGAACGCAACCAGTTCCTGCGGAAGCGTCGAACCCGGACCGGTTACAATCGAAGATATGACATCGGTTTTGGGATTCAATGATCCGGTTTGCAAGACGCAGATGACCGGGCGGCAGCTATGGGAACTGTTTGAAATGGTTTATGTTCCGGAACGCTTCGGAAACAACGCCGGGCTGCTGTTTTCGGGTGTCATCGTTGAGGTCGACCATACCAGACCGGCAAATCAGAAAATCCGTTCCCTTACGCTGCGGGACGGTACGCCTGTCGAGATGGACCAAACATACTCGGTTGCGGCGTCGGACTATATGGCTTCGGGAGGCAACGATACTTCGGCGCTTACAAAGAAGCTGACATGGGAGAAAACGCAAACTAGATTGTACGACATGTTGTTTGCATATTTACGGAAATACGGGACGATGCATGTTTCGCCGGAACAGCGCTTAATCGAAACAGGGGAACCGGAAAATAATCACGCGCCTTTTTGAAAGCGCCGGAGAGCACCCGAACCGGCGAAGGCGTGGGTGACGATCACGAACGGCGCGTTTAGTATGCTGGCGTTTCGCCCGCATGGTGCTTTTGCGGGACGTGCAGGTTCGTCGAACGGATACAAGGCGTGCGGCTGCAGCATATCCGCAGATGAAGTACGAATGCATAAAAGAAAGAGGTTTGGAATAATGAATCGGAAAGAACTTGCCGCTATGATGGACCATACGGCGCTTAAAGCGAACGTAACGCCTAGGGACGTGGAAACGCTGTGCACGGAAGCGATAAAGATCGGCGCCGCGTCCGTTTGTGTTAATCCGACTAACGTACGCAGGGCGGCGGCACTGCTTGCAGGCTCCGGCGTGTTGGTTTGTACCGTCGTCGGCTTTCCCCTGGGGGCGAACACGCCGAAGGTGAAGGCGTTTGAAACGGCGGACGCGATTCAAAACGGTGCGCAGGAGATCGATATGGTCGTCAATATCGGCGCGATGAAAGCGGGAGATTATGATACGGTACGCGAAGATATCCGCGCGGTCGTTGGCGCTGCGGGAGGCGCTACGGTAAAAGTGATCATTGAAACGTGCTACCTGACGGACGAAGAAAAGACGGCGGCGTGCCGCCTGGCGATGGAGGCAAAGGCTGATTTTGTGAAGACGTCCACCGGCTTTGGGACAGGCGGCGCAAACGCGCACGACGTCAAGCTCATGAAGGAAGCCGTCGGTACGTGTTTGAAGGTGAAAGCCGCCGGCGGCATGCGCACATATGCGGATGTAAAACCGATACTGGAAGCGGGGGCGGACCGGCTCGGAGTATCCAGAAGTCTTGCGATTCTGCATGACGCCGGAGCGGTCCTTGACGCGTAGGCTCGGTACGGTAACGATATGGTGGGTGGCAGGGGAGCGACTGAACGGGTTTTCAGTTGCGGCTGAACGGAAATGAAAGACGCACCGTACGAAGAAATTGCATGCAATCCCTTCGTACGGTGCGTCTCTATGTACGGGGTTATCCGTCCGGACTATCGGCGGAACCGCGATGTACATACCCGGCGCAAATCGTCCCAGGCCGTCACGGCTTTTCTGACAACGCGTCTATTTATGCACTTCGACACTGGCAATGCAATCCGCGCCGAGCGGGACTTTTATAATCTTGCCATCCATGCGCAGGTGAACCGTCCGCGGCAAGGGAGTATTGTTGGATAACACCACGGCGATGGAATCGTCCGGGTTTCGGAACGCCGCCGCGTCGATTTCACCGGAAAAAACGGTGGAAGAAACCTGCTTTGCGCCGAACGCGATGAAATGGCTGAAATGCCAGATATAGTAATAGGACAGTCGTTTTTCAAACAAACCGGTTTTTGTGTCGCACATGATCGGCGCTTCGCAGAAATTGCCCGCGTGGTTCGGACCGCCTACTTCATCCAAGGCGATATTCCAGTCGAAAAACGTATTCATGCCCGCGTTGTAGTTGCCGATCATGTCGTGTGCATATTTGCGCGCGTTTTGCAGTTGATCCTCACGGGGACAGCAACTGTATTCGATGCAGCCTTCCGAAAAAAGCAGCTGCAGCTGCGGGTATCTCGTCCGGACGAGACGCAGTGCGTCGAAATGATCCCCGCTGTACCAGTGAAACGCCGCGCCCGAAACCATCTGCGCGGTTGTGCCGTCGATGACGTCGCGCACGCGGTCGAACAGCCGTTCTTTATTGTGGTCCCAAATATAGACCGAGAGATTCTCCAGCCCGTTTTTTATGAGTGCAGGATGCAGATAGCCGCGCAGGAAGACGTTTTCTTCCGCGCCGGAAAAGAGACAACTGTCCCAGGGCTGCCTGGCGTTCGGTTCGTTCTGTACGGAGAGCTTTGAAACTTCCAGTCCGTGTGAACGGTAAGACAGAATATAGCGACAGATGTAATCCGCCCAGTCTGCGTAATGCGCTCGTTTCAGCCTCCCGCCGTTGCTGCGCGCGCCGTTGTCCTTCATGTAAGCGGGCGGCGACCAGGGAGTGAGCATGACGCCGATTTTGGCCGGACAAACCGCCTGCGCGGCCTGGATGTACGGGATGACGAACGTTTCGTCATGACGCAGATCAAACGCTGCGTCGGGAGTATGCGCGGCTTCGTATTGGCGAACCGCAAAATCGCAGCTGTCGATAGAGGTGCGTACCTGCGTATAACGAAGTCCGTCTTCGCCGAAGCATGCTTCCAGAATCCTTTTTTGCTGTAACCCGGGCATCTGCGAGAGCGTATGTCCGACCGATTCCGTAATCGCACCGCCAAAACCGCATATTGTCTGGTTGGTCAAATCCGTATAGACGTTGACGACGTCGCGTTCCTGTGTTCCGTTGTCGGCAGAAATTTCGCAGGGAACTGCTTTCTGCGAGATTTCTCCATCGTGATAGTTCGTTGTTATCGCCTTTGCCTGCATAAAATGTTCCTCACTTATTTGTAAACATCACGGCTGTCGCCGGATTAGAATGCTGTTGACGGACCGTGGTTCCAACGCGAAACGCATGGTTCCGCCGCCCCCGCGAAACGTTAGGATCCGCTCTTCGGTAAACGGATTCATCACGGAGAGCGCGATCGACCCGTCCGGATTTCGAAACGCCAGCGTGTCCGCCGCCCACGGCCCCCGCATCTCAAGACGGAAGGCCCCGCGCCGCACGACGGACGAAACGCTCTTCATCACATAAAAGTCAGGATTCAGCGTGTAGTCCTCCGTAACGGGGTCGACGGTCGCCATGGCGTTCTGCGGATCGCCCCAGGTGCTGCGTCCCATTGGTTCGAGCACGAGGTTCCAGTAAAGATAGCTCTCCGCACCGTTTCCGATGTAATGCTTGAGCATGGTCCAGACATACAGCGCGTATTCCCAGGTGTTGTCGCCGAAGCCGCATTCGTTTTCGGACTGCATGAGCCGGATGCGCGGCCACCAGCTTTCAAACGTGCGCTGGATGGCAATTTTGCCGCCCCATTGGTAGCTTACGCCCGTGATATAACGGAGGGCTTCTTCGTCCGAGAGGACGGCGTTGGCAAAGTAATCGTAATCTTCCGTCGCCCACTTGTCGAAAATCAGGCGGTGATAATCACAACCGGGGGCGTTGATCGTGCCGAGCCAGAGTTCCGTCCGCGGGCATGCCCGGCGGAGGGACGGGCCGAGATAATCGCGGATGAAGGAGCGGAGTTCCTCTCCCGTCCACATGCAGGAAGGAAATTTTTGGTTTGCCACCGGTTCGTTCTGCACATGCACCTGCCGCACGGTCACGCCCTCTTTGGCATACGACTGCACAAAGCGCACGAAATATTCGGCGTAGGTGCGCAGGTTTTCGGGCGTGCTGATCAGCTTGCCCCAGTTATAGACCGGCGGGTCTTTCATCCATGTCGGCGGACTCCAGGGAGTAGCGAACAGCGTCATATCCGGCTGAAAGCGCTGCGCCTCCCTGATATACGGGATCAGGCGTTGTTTATCGCGCGCTATGCTGAAATGTTCCAGTTTATAATCTCCGGGCGTCTCGTCGAGGCTGTACCAATCCTCGGAATAGTCGTTTGCGCCGATTGGCAGGCGGCAGACGTTGAAGTTTGCTCCCTGCGGAGAAAACAACTCGGATAGCAGTGCTTCGCGCTTGGCGCCTGGCAGGCGGGACAGCGCGCGGTAGCCAAGCTCGTTGAAACAGCCCCCGAAGCCTTCCATTTTCTGAAAGGTGCGTTCGCCGATTTCCAACGTAGGCGAGCCGTTCGCGGCCGTGCAGCGTTTTTCGCACCATTGCGCCTGTTCGTTTGCATAATACCAGGTTACATGCGTCAAATCGAGCGCCTCCTATTTTTCGGAACCGGCCGTCAGGCCGTCGATAATATATCGTGAAAAGAATGCGAATACGATCATAATCGGAACCACGGAAATTGCGATGGCAAGATACATTGCGCCGTAATTCGTAACGTACAGTCCCTTGATCATGGAAATCATGACAGGCATGGTATAGAGTTCCTTTTTCTGAAGAATGATCAGAGGACCCATATATGCATTCCAGGACGCGACGAAGTTGAAAATGCACATCGTCGCGACCCCCGGCATGATGCAGGGCAGCACGATGCGGTTGAAAATGCCGAATTCCGAGCAGCCTTCCATACGCGGCGCTTCAATCATCGAGTCCGAAATGCTCTGTTCGATCATCCCGCGCAGGAAAAACACGCTGGTTGCGTTTGCAATACCCGGTATGATGAAAGGCCAATAGCTGTTGGTCATATGCAGCTTGAGACAGAGCTTGTAAAACCCGATGATGCTCAGCTGGGCGGGAACCATCATCGATGCAAGCACGAGCGCGTAGAGAACGTTTTTATAGCGGAAACGGTACTTTGCGAATCCGTAAGCGACCATCGCGCCGAAATATCCCGTGAGCGCCGTGTACGGCACTGTGATGACGATGCTGTTGAAAAACCCGCGCCAGATATCGACCAGCGACTGCATCGTAGCGTAGTTGTCCGCAACAGAATCGCCCGGCAGAAAGTTGAATCCCGTGACGATGTCCATGCTTGAGTGGGTGCTGTTAACGAACACGATGAGAAACGGCACGGCACACAGCAACGTCAGAAAAATCAGCAAAACGCGGACGCCCAACGCTGAAAAACGGAATTTTGGTTTTGTCATAGCCTGTACATCCCGTCCTTTCTGCGCATGGCTTTATATGCAAAACCGCTCATCCCTGCGATCAGGAAAAACAGGACGCAGGAAATCGTAGCGGAATAGCCATAGTTGAAGTTTTTAAATCCCTGGTTGTAGAGGTACATCGAAACGGTCAACACCGCTTTTCCGGGGTCGCCGAGATTGTTGGAGAGCGTGAGCGGAACATCGAAAAGTTGCATGCCCCCGATAAAAGAGGTAATCAACAGGTATACGAGCGTCGGTTTTATCAGCGGAATGGTAATACGCCAAAACGTCTGCGCTTTGGAGGCACCGTCCACCATCGCGGCTTCATACATGCTTCGCTCGACTGTCGTCGTTCCGGCAAGGATAATCACGGTGGTGTACCCAAACCACATCCACCACTGGACGAACGAAACAAGCCCGCTCGTAAGCGGTTTACTCATGAAAAAGCTAATCGGCGCACCGTCTACGCCGAGTGCGACAAGCAATTGATTGACCGGCGAATTGTCACCGTCGAGCAGAAGGTTGAACAGCAGCCCGATCGAGACGGCGGTGATCAGGTTCGGCAGATAAAACACCGCGCGGTAAAAGTTCCTGCCGCGGATGCGGTTAAACGTGAAAATTGCGGTAAGCAGCAGCGCCGCACCGAACTGCGGAATCGCGTTGCCAAGCCAGATGCGGACGGTATTCCAGAGTGAAAGGTAGAATACCCGGTCGGTCAGGATCCGAGCATAGTTTTTCAATCCGATGGAGGCGGCGGGCATCAGCCCGTCCCACTTCTGCGTGCTGAGATGGAATGTGCTGATAATCGGATAAAGGCCGAAGATTAAAAACACGATAAAAAAAGGCGCAATAAACAGATATCCGTAGCGGTCCTTCGATATCCTGCTGTGCGCTTTCTGCCTGTGCTTAACCGAAACCGTGTTTTGCATAATGCTCCTTTGAAAAAGAACGGGGCTGCCGCGCAAATCGGCAGCCCCGTTTGCGAGTTAGTCTGCGATGACTAAATCGGGATACGCGTTAAGCGCGTCTGCCTTGAACTGGGCGACCGCTTCGTCCTTTGTCAGATCGCCGGACACATAGAGCTTGATGGCGGAGAGGAACGCGTTGTTCAGCGTGCCGTCATACTGCGTCATCAAATCTGCCGGGATCTTAGCCATAACGCTGTTGTAGAACGCATACAGGTTCTGCCCGCCAAGGACGGCGTCGCCTTCCTCGGCGGCGAGCGCTTCGTCAACGGACTTCAGCGAAACATATTCACCGTATTCGCTGGCATAAGCTTTCACGGAATCTTCGTTCAGCGTACAGTATTGTAAAAACAGCCATGCAAGGTCTTTGTTTTCGCTGCCGTCGTAAATACCGACCCAGGTTCCGCCCTTAACGTAAGGAACGGGGGCTTCACACATGGCCCACTGGCCGCTGGTTTCCACCGCCGCGGGTTTAATGAGAAACTGGTATCCCCAGGTGGGAAGGATATAGCAGAAGCAATCGTCGCTTTCGACCGCGGCGTACCATTCGCCCGACCACGGATCGCAGTTTTTGTCGTATCCATTATCCACGATTGTCTTCGCCATGTCCATATAATCGAGCAGGTTTGCGTCGATGGAAAGCTGTCCGTCCGTCACCCAGGCGCCGCTGCGGTTGGTGAACTCCATATTCATGATGTCCTGCCAGGTGGCGAACATCTTTACGCCGTTATCCGCCATCGTCGCGGCGACTTCCATCATTTTGGCGTTGCTGTCGAGCATTTCACCCACGGCGGCCGGATCATCCGTGCCCAGGACGGCTTTTGCAATATCGCGGCGATAGATAATGCCGCCTGGGGAAGCCTGCCAGCTCAGCGCTTTTGTTACTCCGTTGGAATCGGTCCCGATGTTGAGCACATATTCCCAGATGTTGTCTTCATATTCGCCGATGCCGAACTGGCTCAGATCCGTCCAGTACGGAGTTTCGACGAGATATTTAACGTAATCCGATTCACCGGTGAACATGTCCGGCGCTTCCCCGCCGCTGACGGCCGTGGAAAGCTTGGTCAGGAATTCCGCGTTGGGGACGACGGTGATTTCCACCTTGATGTTCGGGTATTCCGCGTTGAATCCTTCCACAAACCGCGTCAGCTCTTCTCCGGAAGACCAGACGGTGATTGTGCCGCTTAAAGAAGCGGGATCGACGGGTTCCTGTGTAGCCTCGGCGGCAGGTTCTTCCGTTGCGGCAACCGCTGCGTCGGCGGGCGTCGCTTCGTTCGCCGGTTCTGCAGCGCAGGCGAACATCGTTAATGCCAGCGCCAGCGCCAGAAACAATGCAAGAGTCTTTTTCATGGATTCTCTCCTCCTTTTTCTATACTGAAATGCAAGCGCATTCAGATTGCGACCAGGTGCACAGTTCGCCGCCGGTAAACGGCTACCGGATAGAAGATACGCTCTCGCGCAGGATAAGTTCCGGCTCCACCAACGTTTTAACGCGAACTTTCCCGCCGTTGAGACGGGCGATCAGGGTTTCTGCCAGCCGCATGCCGATTTCGTAGACCGGCTGGTGCACGGTGGTTACGTTCGGACGCACGAGTAAATCGTGTCCAAGTCCGTCGAAGCCTACCAGAGAAACGTCCTGCGGGATTTTTTTCCCTGCTTTTACGATTGCGTTCGCCGCGCCGATTGCGAGGGTATCCGTCGCGCAGAAAACCGCCGTACAGCCGGGATCTTCCGCAAGGATGCGTTTCATGGCTGCATATCCGCCATTCACGTTGTTTTCCGCCGTGTGTCGCGGGCATGCGGACGCATCGACGCTTGCCGCTTCCAGCGCACGGGTAAATCCGAGCGCGCGGTCGACGGTAAAGTCCTTATCTTCGTCGACGTTGATCATTGCGATATTGCGATGCCCGTTTCGGATCAGAACATCGGTCACCTTCCGTGCGCCAATCGTATTGTCAACGTCTATGCAGTCGATGTCGGGATGCTCGGTATGCCCGAAAAGGACCAGCGGGCGGCCGCGCTCGTGTGTATACTGGTAAATCCGGCGCACCTCATCCTTGAGCAGGCCGGTTGCAATGTAACCGTCGCAAAGATGTTCGGTTTTAAGCTCGCGGCGGATCAAAAAGGAATATACGTGCTTGCCGAGCACTTCGCTGATTCCGGCAATGAAGTGCATGATAAACGGGTTCATCAAATCGATGGAATCTGGGATGTAGACGGCAATGATGCCGATTTTGTTGGAAGCGAGCGCGCGCGCAACCGGGTTTTGAACATAATTCAATTCCGCCATAGCACGTTCGACTTTCTCTCTTGTCGCGGGCTTGACCAGCCCTGGGGAATTGATAACGCGCGAAACCGTAATAGTTGAAACGCCAGCAAGGGATGCAACGTCTTCTAATCTCACCATAATCAGCTTCCTTTCAGAATGATAGCGCTATCATTATACCGGAAAAAGAAAAGCGAAAACAGATCAAATCGAAATGTTAGCGCTATCATTTGAACAAATCCATGATATCATGTGTTTCGACCAAAAGCAATATCCAAATATATTTATTTGCTGAACGATACACGCCGCATAAGCAGGGACGTACAACCGAGTTTGGACAGCAGCATTTTTCATGTGCGAGGACACCCAAACAGGCGTATCGAAACGCGTAAACGCGGGGGCGATCGATGGTTCGCGCGATTCGAGACCGTAATCAGATCAATTAATGTCCGCATTTCAGCAGTTTTCTTTGTGATGTGAAACGCCTTCCTTCGTTCACCCGAAAAATTGTTTTGATGGGTAAACGATTTTACCTGTCATTTTTGGACTCTGGGGCGGCAAAGGACACAGAAAACTGCCCGAAGCGGGCGATGGCGTTGTGCCGGATGAACCGGCACGACCGGAATATATAGAATAATTGCCTCGACCGGGGCAATCTTGGGAATTGATTAATGACTAACGCAGGCCGGATGCGAAAACGTCCGGCCTGCGTGGCTGTTACTAGGGTGTGTTACTAAAGTCTGAAAGATGCAGTTCTGCTGGATCGGCTTGCAGATTGAGGCGAAAAACACAGGCGCAGTGGTGCTGCGGCGAGGCTTTTAACGAAAATATGTATGTCAAGGCGGCGGTAATGCGCTTTTGTGATTTTAGAAACTCACCCTAAGGTATGGGATGCATACAGTTTTCATTGCAGCAGTCCGCCGCCGCGGCAACTTTGAAAAAGGCAGGATTAAGCTTTGGAAAACGAATCCTCCGGTACGTCGCAGAGTTCGCCGGATTGATTAAACGGGGGATTTGCGGCGGCGATGCTGGCTGCGCAGAAAACAAGGTTGCGCCCGTGTTGAACGGCGGCTGGTTTTGCGCTCAGGTAACGCTGATTCAATGTCGTCAACTCGCGCAGTTCGGTAACTCCATGCCTCCGGATGACCTCGCTCAGACAGCCGTTGTCTGCGCCGACGGCGATATAACCGTCGCTTGTCAGGCAGCCGAGGACTCTTTGATCGACGGTAAAATGCGGATCGACCGCACACACAAAAACCGTGCCCCTCGGCCAGGCGGAAAGCTGGTCAGAAAGAATCGACGCCGCAGCTCGGATATCGAATTTTGGTACGTCGTGCGACAATTCGTAAACGGACAGACCCGGATTTACGCTTTTGCAGATGCCGGCCAGCGCGGCTGCGCCGGCGTTGCCAAAGTCGGAAAGTAATACAACGCTGGGATATGCCATATCAGCCCTCCTTTACAACATCCATCATCCATTCCGAACCGCCCTCTATGCCGTAAGTACGGGCAAAATCCTGCTGATTCATAGCAACGCCCATATATCCGGACGAACTGTTGTACAGAATCTCGCCGTTCTCGGGGGCGTAGCCGAAAGAACGATGGTAAAGGATATGTTTGTCGAACATCGTTTTACCGGCGTGCCGGATGGCCACGCGGACGCTGTCGCCTTGCTGTATCCCGGTTTTTTCAAAGTCTTCGATGCGGATATTGGTCTCCAGGTTGCCAAACGGCTCCATTATCTCGAAAACGCAGCCGTGCGCTTCGTTTTTGCCTACGGAAACCGACGGGATGGCGAACGTCACGATCTCGGAAACCGGATACGCGGGGCCAACGCCTTCGAAGTCGATTGTTCCGGCGGCAAGTTTCCCTGCACAGTAGGCAAACAGGTCGCGTCCGTGGAAAATGCTCGTTTTCTCGGTGCCTTTCAGACGGTTGACGACCGGGTCGATTTCCCGTATTTCATCGACGCCGAACTCTTCGAGCACTCCGGTCAGACTGCCGTTGTCCGGGGTTACGATATAGTAACCATTTTTGGTTTTCGCGACGCTTGCGCGCCGAGGGGTGCCGACACCGGGATCGACGACGGAAACGAAAACCGTGCCCTTCGGCCAGAAGGGGAGAACGCCGCGCAGATGGGAAGAGGCTTTTTCCACATTGAACTTGGGAATGCTGTGCGATATATCGAAGATTTCCAGTTCCGGATCGATGGTTTTGCATACGCCGATCATCGCCCCGCTCACAACACCGAAATCCGTCTGCATCGCAACACAGGATTTTTTCATTTTGCCGCTTTCGCTCCTTCCTCTTTTTTCCGGATTGTAATTTTATAATCGGAGAAATCCTCCCCGATATCAAAGATATGGGGCAAGTATTTATCCGTGAAACTGCGCTGGTTCAGGCTGAGCGAGATATAAGGCGTTGTGCTGCCGTTGTAGAGGATCGGTTCACCGACGCCTACGTAACCGAATGAACGGTGGTAGAGCACATCCTGATCAAACAGGACGTTTCCGCCTTTTTTAATGGTGACATGCGTGGTTTCCCCAAGCGCGATGCCGGTCTTCTCAAAGTTCTCGACGCTGATGCTGCTGCTCAGACCTCCGAAATGCTTGAGACAACCGGCGATTACGCCCTCGGCCAAGCCGTCTGACACGGCGCATGACGGGGCGGGGAAAATAACGCACTCGCTTACGGGATAGGCGGGGCCGACATCCTTAAAGTCGATTGCGCCGGCGGCAAGACGTCCGCCGCAGTAAGCGTAAACGTCGCGCCCGTGGAAAGTGCCTGATTTAGCGCTGCCGGGCAAACGGTTGACGCTTTCGTCGATCTGGCGTACCTCTTCGATCTGTTCGAAAACAGCCGTGAGCGTGCCGTTGTCGGGCGTAACAACAAAACTGCCGTTTTTCAGTTTCGCCACGCAGTTTCTGCGTGAGGTGCCGACGCCGGGGTCGACGACGGAAACGAAAACCGTGCCGGGCGCCCAGTAAGGAATGGTGTCCGCAAGGAGGTACGACGCCTGCTTCATGTCGAACGGACGAATTTCGTGGTTCAGATCGTAAATATTCAGAGAATCATCTATCATTTTTATGACGCCGTACATGGAGCTTACAAAACCGGTCGTCAGACCAAAGTCTGTTTGCAGAACAAGATTCGGTTTTTTCATATTCTTGCTTCCTTTCATAACTTAAGTGTTATTTCGCTGATTTGCGGATTCTGACGCGGTATTCGGCGATCACGCCCGGGTGGTCGAAGCGGTCCTTTAGATATGCTTCGGCAAAACTTTGCTGGTTCATGCCGAGGCCCAGATAACCGGTGCTGCCGTTAAACAGGATGGGCGCGCCAAGTTCGGCAAAGCCGAACGAGCGGTCATACGGGATCACAGCATCAAAAAGATACGTTCCGTTCCGTTCAATGGTGACGTGGACCAGATCGCCCGCACAAATGCCGCTTTGTTCAAATTCCTCTACGGAAACGGTAAGGTTCAGGTTGCCGAAATTCTCCAGAACGCTGAATATGCCGCAGGTTATGCCGCCCTGGCTTACCTTGGGCGGATACATGGCAAAAACATTTGCTTCCGGCACGGGATATGCTTCTCCGAGCGCTTCGTAAGGAACGGCCTCCCGCGCAAGCTGCGCTGCATAGTATGCATAAAGGTTCATTCCTTTGGGGCATCCCTCCGCATGCAGCATGCGGAGGGATTTCAGCCCGTAGCGATGGATCCATATCGTGAGCGTGCCGTTGTCCGGCGTCAGAATGATTTTGTTGTCGCGCGTGAGCGCTGCGCACGGCGGGTTGTCGCCGTCGGCGCGTTCTACGATAGAGACGAACACGGTGCCTTCCGGGAAAAACGGAAGCGACGAATATAGAAGCGTCGATGCAACGACCGTATCGCCGCGGGGACACTTGTTTTCCGTCATGCACACGTCCAGCGATGCGTCTACGCGCTTGACGGTCCCAATCAGTTTGGCAGCCCTGCCGTCGACGGTTCCGAAATCGGACTGAATGGCAATCACTCTTCTTTGCATAAGGTCACCTTACGCTTTGCGGATTGAGAACTTCCAGTCCACGCCGAAGTCCAGATTGTAGTCCGAAACAAGGTTTCCCTGGTTTTTTGCGATCATAACGGTGCTGGTTTCCGAACTGATTACGAGGACGGAGCCTTTTTCGGTAAAGCCGAAGCTTTTAACAAGCGGGACGGTCTTGTCGAGTACGACGTTCTGCTTATGCGTAATCGTTACATGAACCATGTCGCCGTAGTGCATGCCGTTTTCCGCCAGCCATGAAAACGGTATGTTCGTTCCGGTCAGGCCGAAGTGCTCCGGCGCTTCGTTGATCATGCCCGTTACGACGCCGTCTTTTGCTTCGGGATGGATATAGGGCGCCATGACGATTTCATCCACGGGATATTCCGGTCCAACGCCTTCAAAATCGATTACGCCGGCCGCGAGGCGCGCCGCGCAGTAAGCATATACGTCGCGTCCATGGAAGATATGGATATTGCGCGTTGTGGGATAGCGGTTTACGGTTTCGTCGATTTCGCGTACGCTTTCAACGCCAAGCTGTTCTACGACGTAGGTAAGGGTGCCATTGTCCGGCGTTACGATATAGCTTCCGTTTTTAAGCTTGGCGACGCAGCTGCGGCGCGCGGTGCCGACGCCGGGGTCGACAACGGAAACGAAAACCGTGCCTTCGGGCCAGAACGGGATGGCATAGATCAGCGCGTCGGACGCGTTGAGTACGTCGAACGGACGAACCGCGTGCGTGCTGTCGAAGATATCGAGGGTTTCCGAAACCTGACGGCATACGCCTCTCATGGTGGATACGGATATGTTTTCCACACCGAAGTCAGTTTGCATGACTACTGCATGTTTCATTTGTATTTCATTCCTTTCGATGTTGTATTCGGGCAGAACCCGCTTCCTCAGTCAAACCATTTCAGGAAGAAAATCGTGTCAAGCGCGTTAATCTTCGTGATGTTCTCCAGCTTGACGAAAGGACACCACATGGTGACCGGGTATGGGTTGAGGATTTTGGAGTATATGATATAAAACAGAACCGCCGCAGCGAACACGGCCGAGAACGCCAGTGCGATTCTGTCTGCCCGCGTTAATTCATGTTCGGCGTACCAAGTGCGTTTTTTCAGCTTTCCAAAGCCGCGCAGATCCATTGCGTTGGCAATGTTTTCTACCTTTCCGAACGAAGAGATGATCAGCGGAACCAGCATTGCGCCGGTATATTTAAGCCGCTTGCCAAGCGAGGTACGCTTGCTGCTGAGTTCCACTCCGCGCATCTGCATACTATTGCGTATGTCGATGAAGCGGCGGGCGATATCCGGAATCGTACGGTAAGCAAGCGAAACGATAATACAGATTTTGTACGGCAAGCGTAAAAAACTCAGGCCGGAGGCAAATTCGGAGGGCGTGGTCATCAAAACGAAGGCAATGACGGTGGCAAAGGACGCTATGCGCTTTGTGAACGTAACCAGCACATACCAAAGTGTCTCCCGGGTAACATAAAACCTGCCGGTTGCCTGCCAGATAACCGTATGCGAACCCACGTGCGTCATACCGACGTCCGGAGAAACGACCAGCAGCATGATCGTTCCGATGACGCCGACCGTAACGAACATGAACGTAAAGAGGAAAACGAGCGGTTTGTAGTTTGGCTTCATGGAAATAATGGCGGCAAACGGGACTGCCATTAGGGGCAGAAGCACGCGGATATCGAAAGTGACGATAATTGCCACGGTGAAAAGGACAAATAACAGAACTTTTGTCCCGCCCGTCATTTTATGGAGCGTCGTTTTTCCCGGAATAAAATTGATGACAAGCTTATTATTCACCGGACTTCACCGACCTTTCGTGTTCGATAAAGCGCCGTATAACCTGTTCTGGGGGCATATCCAGGCGTAATGCCAGCGTATAGAGCGACGTTTGCTTCAGGCTTGCCCGACGGATTACGTCGTCGTTGGCCAGCACGGCGAATACGCGGTCGTCGGCGATCAGCCGTCCGTCTGAAAAAACAATCGCCCGGTCGGTGTTTTCCAGCGCGAGGTGCATGTCGTGCGTAATAAAAAGAATGGTAATGCCGTATTCCTTGTTGAGAACTTCAAGGAAGTGCATAATCTCCATATAGCTCTTGTAGTCCTGCCCCGCCGACGGTTCGTCCAGAATCAGAACGTCGGGATGCAGAACCAAAATGGATGCTACGGTTATACGTTTCTTCTGCCCGTAGCTGACCGTATCGACCGGCCAGTTACGCATGGGGTAGAGACTGCATGCGTTGAGCGCCGCGGTCACACGTTCGCGGATTTCGTCCATGCCGGTGCCGCGGACCGTCAGCGCGAACTCAACTTCTTTTTTGATTGTGTCCTTCAGAATCATCTGATTCGGATTCTGCATTACGTAACCGACATGTTCGCCGATTTCTTTGACGGAGAGGTTCGCGGCGTCTTTTGCGCCGATAAAAACATCCCCGCTTTGCGGTCGCGCAATCCCGCAGATCAGTTTTGCCGCCGTAGATTTCCCGGCGCCGTTCTTTCCGATTACGGCGATGCGCTCGCCTTTATGAATCGAGAACGAAACGTTATTAAGTACGTTCACGCCCTCGTCGTATGCAAAGCTAACGTCCTCAAGCCGGACGACTTCTTCGTCCGTGTCCATGTGCTGAACGGACGGGTCGCCGCTGAAGAATTCGATAAGTTTTTTTCTGTTGTCCTGCGTAAATTCGATACAGTGAATATCACAGAGGTTCAGATTGTCCTCTATGCTGCAGCCGGCGTATTTCATCGCCGTGATATAGAGCGGCTCACGGATTCCGTAATCGTGTAAAAGCGTGCTCTTGAGAAGCTCGTCCGGCGTGGAGTCCGAAACGATTCTGCCTTCAGACATGAGTATGACGCGGTCGACGCGGCGGTGCAGGACATCCTCGAGGCGGTGCTCGATAATAATGATGGTTTGCTCGCCGTTCTGTGACAGGTTGTCGATAAGCTCGACCGCCGTTTGCCCCATCTGGGGATCGAGGGCCGCGAGCGGCTCGTCAAAGATGAGAATACTCACATCGCTGCCGAGCACGCCCGCGATCGCAACTTTTTGTTTTTGGCCGCCGGAAAGATCAAACGGTATCGCGCCGATAAAATCCTCCATGCCCACAACGGAAGCGTGCCGGTGGACGACGGGGACCATCTTGCTTCTGGGGACGGCTTCGTTTTCCATGGCGAAGGCAATGTCCTCGCCAACGGACAGACCGACGAATTGCGCGTCGCTGTCCTGCAGCACCGTCCCTACGATTTTGCTCAGTTCGTGGATGGAAGAATCTCTCGTTTCCACCCCGTTTACCGTTACGCTGCCGGTGATCGTTCCTTCGTTTGAAAACGGGATCAGCCCGTTGATGCAGTTGGCCAGCGTTGATTTTCCGCTACCGGAACTGCCCAGTATGAGCACTTTCTCGCCCTTACGAAGCGTGAGGTTGATATCGTAAAGCGTGGGCTTCTGCTGCACCTTATACTGAAACCCAAAGTTTTCAAATCGAATCGCGGTCTCTTCCATAACAACTGCTTTTCTTAATTAATATTCGTCGGATTTGTCCTGCGCAAGGTTCGACCTTGCCATATACCTCTTTGCGAGCAGAACCAGAATCGGTATACCGATAATGATAAGGACCGCGCTGTTGCCAAGCGTTGCGGCAAAGGCCTGGAGGAAAGTAACGTTGAGGTCGGAAGCATAGAGCAGATAAGAGAAGACCGGAGTGATGACGCCGAAGGCGATCACATTGCCAAGAATGCAGCAAACCGCATAGATGATTGCATGCTTAACGGTGAAAATGCCTTCCTTAATACGCGCGCCGTACACGGGGAGCAGGCCGACGCAGAAAGCCATCACGGCGTTGCCGATCGACCAGTCAAACCACATACCCCAGCCGCCGATGAGGTCCGCCAGAACATTGCCGACGCCGCAGCAGACCAGAGCGGGAAGGGGCCCGAACAAGCCACCCACGACAACAGGGATAATCATTGCGACCGATAGCTGCGTGTTTGTGAAGATGGGGATGCCGCCGTACACCATCAGCACGCCGTACAGCGCAGCGCCGATGGCGATGGCCACGATAGTCTTGGTGTTCCATTCGCCTACGATGAGGGACCCGATACTTTTCTTTGTCTTAATCGTGTTTTCCATAAGAACCTCCTGTAGCATATAGATTTATTGCGCGCACCCATCCCTGGTGCAGGGGAAGCAAGAAAACAACCTGCTCGTCGGCAACTTGTTCAACAACTTGGTTGAGTATATCACTGAAACATGGTTGTGTCAATAGAATACGGTTTGCAACTTCTCAAAAATGGGAATGTGAAGAGATCAAGATCATGCATCGCTTTTATGTCGGCTGCCGAGCTGCTGCTAACAAAAAAAGTTAGTTATTCTGCATGTTTTTCAGCAAGACGGCTTTGCGGTTCCGGCATTGGCGTTAAAAGTGTAAGAGCGTACTCCGGTTGTGAATAGAAAAGCCCGCGGCGCA
>CAYTHS010000015.1:0-36454 GCA_964437665.1 uncultured Oscillospiraceae bacterium | reverse complement strand
TGACAACACTGCCCGCAGGCTACCGCGCTGTCAAAAAAATCGACCTGGTGCGCAACCGCAAAGAAGCTATTATCGTAAACGTGCTCGCGCTGACGATCATGATTCCAATGATCGCGCTTGGCTTTATCATAGGTCCGCCGGTGCTGGAGTATACGTTCGACGCCGTTTCCCTCCTGCTTATATTCGTTCTAATAGTGAGCATCGTGTTCTATATGATCCTGCACGAGCTGGTGCACGGCGCATTCATGCAAGCCTTCTCCGGTGAAAAACCGAAATACGGCTTCACCGGTCTGTATGCATACGCGGGAAGCGCCGCGTTGTTCGACCGCAAACAATACCTCATCATAGCGTTCGCGCCGGTGGTGCTGCTCGGCATCGCACTGGCTGTGCTCAACATTGCGTTTTATGAAACGGCTTTTTGGATCGTTTATATCATTCAGGTCGTCAACATCTCCGGCGCGGCTGGCGACTTTTATGTTGGTCTGCAGATCGGCCGCAGCAGCGGTCCGGTACTTATCCGTGATACGGGAACGGACATGACGCTCTTTGCCGAGAACTGATTATTCACCGACGCCAAAAAGGGAAATTAACTTTAGCAGAAAATAAGCGGCATCCCGTTGTCCGGAACGCCGCTTTGAAATCTACTAGGGTATGTTTCTAAAATCACAAAAGCGCATTTTCGCCGCCTCAACTTGCATATTTTCGTTGAAAAGCCTCGCCGCAGCACCACTGCACCTGTGTTTTTCGTCTCAATCTGCAAGCCGATCCAGCATAACTGCATCTTTCATACTTTAGAAACACGCCCGAACGGTTTTTACTTTTTCCCCGACTTTGCGTCAGCCGCTTCTTTTGTCTGCATCGCTTCCTGCGCGGCTTTGCGTTTGGCCTCTTGTTCGGCGGCGGCTTTCTTTCGTTCTTCTTCAAACAGCGCTCGGATTTGCTTGTCGAGCTTCTGTGACAGTTCGGGATTATCCTTTAAAAACTGTCGGGTGTTTTCTCTGCCCTGTGCAATCCGCATGTCGCCATAGGAATACCATGCGCCACTTTTTGCAACAAGCTTCTTTTCAACGGCCATGTCGAGCAGCGACCCTTCGCGGGAAATGCCCTCGCCGTAGATCATGTCAAATTCGGCCGTTTTAAACGGCGGGGCGACCTTGTTTTTAACGACCTTCACACGCGTGCGGTTGCCGACGATCTCCGTGCCGTTTTTCAGCGCATCGATACGGCGCACGTCCAGCCGGACGGAGGCATAGAACTTAAGCGCCTTGCCGCCAGGGGTCGTTTCGGGGTTTCCGAACATCACGCCGATCTTCTCGCGCAGCTGGTTGATAAAGATTACAACGGTGTTGGACTTGTTGACCGCGCCGGTGAGCTTACGCAGCGCCTGGCTCATCAGCCGCGCCTGTAGGCCGACGTGCGCGTCGCCCATGTCGCCTTCGATTTCAGCCTTTGGCACAAGCGCCGCAACAGAGTCCACGACCACGATGTCGATCGCGCCGCTGCGCACGAGCGCTTCGGTGATTTCCAGCGCCTGCTCGCCGGTGTCCGGCTGTGAAACGTAAAGCTCGTCCACCTTTACCCCAAGCGCCTCGGCATAGACCGGGTCGAGCGCATGTTCCGCATCGATAAACGCGGCGGTGCCGCCTTTCTGCGCTTCCGCCACAATATGCAGCGCGATGGTCGTTTTACCGGAGGATTCCGGCCCGTAGATCTCAACGATCCTGCCGCGCGGGATGCCGCCGACGCCGAGCGCATAATCCAGCGGCAGACACCCTGTGGACACGGTAGACACCGGTACGCGTGCGCCTGCGTCACCGAGTTTCATAATCGCGCCCTTGCCGAACTGTTTCTCGATTTGTCCGAGAGCGATTTCCAACGCTTTCTCTTTTTCGACCATCGTAGTTATCCTTTCACTTTTTCAGTTGCTTGTCTGCGGCTTTGGCACCGCATGGAAACAAATGATCGCTTCCTGCAAGGCTATTATAGCATGAAGCGAACGCTTAAGTACAGCGCTTTCTGACAGGGTTCATGCGTTGGCATGTTTATCTGGAAAGCGCGCGCCGCAGAACGTCGTACGCATGCAGCGACGCGCTCAGGCGAACACGCGCGCGTTCGCCGTGCAGCGAAAGACGCTTCACCGAAACGCCGGCCCGGTCGGCTATCGCAATGAACACCGTACCCACGGGGGATTCCGGCGTACCGCCGTCAGGCCCTGCAAATCCGGTTGTTGCGATCGCATAATCCGCACCGGCGGTTTCACGCATGCCCTGCGCCATTTCCGCAGCACACTGCTCGCTGACCGCTCCGAATTTTTCGAGCGTTTCTTCTTTCACGCCAAGACGCTTCTTCTTGGCATTGTTCGAATAGGTCACGCAGCCTTCGAGCAAAAACACGGAGCAGCCGGGGATGGCGACCAACCCGTCCGCAATCATGCCGCCTGTGCAGCTTTCTGCAACTGCAAGCGTCATATTATCGTCCGTTAGCATCCGCGCACAGGTTTCAGGAAGGGTTTCGCCTGCCGTGGAGTATACTACATCACCGAGGCGGGCAACGATTTCATCGATCATCGGGCGCACAAGCGCCTCCCCCTCGTCTTCATTTTGGCATAGAGCCGTCACCCGCAGCGTTACTTCTCCGGTTTTTGCATATGGTGCGACGGTCGGGTTCGTCTGCTTTGCGATTATGTCCTGAATCTGGTATGTTACGCTCGACTCCCCCATGCCGAAAATGCGCAGTTCGCGCGAATAGAGTTTCGCGCCGCTGAGTCTTTCGAGGTACGGCATGACGCGGCTGGAAAACATCGGGAAAAGCTCTCTCGGCGGTCCCGGCAGGAGCACTGCGGTCTTTCCGCCGGCGGACATGATGCAGCCCGGAGCGGTACCGAAATCATTTTGCAGGATGACCGCGTCCTTTGGAAAGCTCGCCTGCTTATAGTTATTTGGCGTCATCTGGTATCCGCGCGAAGTGAAGTACGCCTTCAGCCGCTCGACTTCCTCCGGTATGGGTTCGACGGTGAGACCGAGCGCGGCAGCGACAGTCTCCTTGGTCAGATCGTCGTCGGTCGGTCCGAGGCCTCCCGTAAAAACGACCACGTCCGAGCGCTCCACCGCCTGATGCACCACCGCGGTCAGACGCTTGACGTTGTCGCCCACGGTCGTGTGGTAATATACCTGAAAGCCCAGCGGCGCAAGCCGGGACGCAATATACTGCGCGTCCGTATTGACAACCTGCCCCATCAGCAGTTCCGTTCCAACGGAAACGATTTCCGCAATCATAACTGATTCCACTTCCTTATCTCACCGCGAGCCGCGTTAATACTCGGTCCGGTATGTTCAAAATCATTTTGTGAATGTGTTCAGTCCCACTTTACAGCTTTCCAGTTGGCGATGATGTAATCCACCGCCGACCATACTGTAAATACTGCCGCCGTGCACATCACGCCGAAATCGAACGCGAAGTTCCATCTTGAAAAGATCGGGTTGCCAAGCAGCGTCCAGAGGATGGCGATCACCTGCAGGGTCGATTTGAGTTTGCCGAGCCAGTTCGCGGCGATGACTTTGCCGCTGCTGGCGGTCACAAGCCGGAACCCCGAAACGATGATCTCCCGTCCGACGAAAATGATGCAGAGAATCGGACTGAGCATGCCGTTCCAGGTCATCATGATAAACGCCGAGCAAAAGAGCAGCTTGTCCGCGATCGGGTCCATGAGCTTGCCGAAGTTCGTGACCATATTGCGTGTTCTGGCGATGTAGCCGTCCACGATGTCCGTCATGTCCGCAACAAAGAAGATGCCGGCGGCAAGATAGTTCCACCAGGGCAGCCAGTGATCAAACGAGAAAGCGGCCACCATCAGCGGCACGAGAACCATGCGAAAAATCGTCAGCCGGTTCGGCAGGTTCAAGCTGAATTTCCCGTTTTGCTTCGGCGCTTGCCGTTCGTCCCGCGCAGCCGGATGCTCCGTGGTCTCCTGTGATGCGTTCGTTTCATTCTGCGTCATATCAGCGGTACTCCGATCATGTCATATTCCAGCGCGCGGGTCATCCGCACCGGCACATAGCTGCCGATTGGATACGCCGCATCGGTTTCAAGATACACGCGCCCGTCCACGTCCGGCGCTTCCGCATAGGAACGCCCGAAGGGACGACCGTTTTCGACGCCTTCGATCAGCACGTCCGCCGTGCGGCCGACGCGCAGCAAATTGCGCTTTTCAGAAACGGCGCGCTGGGTTTCCATCAGTGCGTCCAGCCGCGCCTGCTTCACGTCCTCCGGCACCTGGTTTGGCATGTCGAACGCCTTGGTGCCCTCCTCGGGCGAAAACGCGAACGCGCCGACTCGGTCGAACGGATGCGCTTCGATAAAGCGCCGCATGCGCTCGAACTGTGCGTCCGTCTCGCCGGGAAAACCGACCATCAACGTGGTGCGCAGCATGAATTCCGGCGCGTTGTGTGCCACATAGTCGAGCACGCGCAGAATGTGCTTTTGGTCGCCTCTGCGGTTCATGCGGCGGAGCATTTCATCCTCCGTGTGCTGCAGCGGCATGTCGAGATACGGCACGATCCTGCCGCCGGCGCGGAAGCGGTCGATCAGCTCCGGCGTGACCGTGTCCGGATAGGTATACAGCACCCGCAGCCAGCGGATGCCGTCGATTTTTTCGAGTTTGTCCAAAAGCGCGGTCAGCATCGGTTTTCCGTAGAGGTCCACGCCGTAGCCGGACGTGTCCTGCGCAATCAGCGTCAGTTCGCTCACGCCGCCTTCGGCGAGACGTTTTGCTTCTTCTTCCAGCGCCTCCATCGGCTCGCTGACAAGCCGCCCGCGGATCAGCGGGATTGCACAGTAAGCGCAGCGGTTGTCGCAGCCGTCCGCAATGCGCAGATACGCGCTGTAAAACGGGGTGGTCAGCATGCGCGGCGTATCCGGGCCGCATTTCGGCGCGTCCGTTGTCGTGCCCCCGAGCAGCCGCGGCAGCTTCTCATATTCGCGCACACCGAGCAAGATATCGACCTCCGGCATCTCCTGCCGCAGTTCCTCACGGTAACGCTCGCTCAAACAGCCGGTCGCAACCAGCGTTTTGCATTTCCCTTCGGTCTTGTAGCGCGCCATTTCGAGAATAGCCTCGATGGATTCCCGCTTGGCGGGTTCGATAAAGCCGCAGGTATTCACGATGAGTATTTCCGCCTCTGCGGGGTCTCCGGTAAGCGTATGCCCCGCAGCCCGCAAAAGGCCGAGCATCCGTTCCGTGTCCACCTGGTTTTTTGCACATCCGAGCGAAATTACGCCGATGACCGCCATGTATTTCTTCTCCTGTGAAACGACCCGCCGCAAAAGCGGCTCGTCGATCTATTTTTCAGCGGCGTTAGTCCGCGTCTTTATAAAACTCACCAATTGGGTTCGGCTCCCGCTTCGGCGGGTCCGCAACCGGCGTTTCATCGCCGAACAGCTCCAGATACTGCGCCTTTTTGATGATTACGTCGCGCGGCTTGCTGCCGTTGAAGCCGGAAATATACCCCTTTTGCTCCATCATGTCGATCAGACGCGACGCACGCGAGTACCCGACGCGCAGCCGCCGCTGGATCATGGACGTGCTCGCCTGTCCGTGTTCGAGTACGACGCGCACCGCTTCGCCGAGAAGTTCGTCTTCCTGCTTGCCTTCGCCAAACGCGCCGCCGGTCGGCCCGGACTTCTCTATTTTGGTCACATCCTCAAGAATCTGCTCGTCGAACACGGGATGCTGCGTCTGTGCACGAAAATGTGCAACGATGCGCTCGACTTCCTCGTCCGAAACATAGGCGCATTGCAGCCGCGTGGGCTTTGCGGACCCGTCCGGATGGAAAAGCATATCGCCGTGACCAAGCAATTTCTCCGCGCCGCCCATATCGAGGATGATGCGGCTGTTGGTGGCCGAACTCACCGCGAACGCCGCGCGCGAAGGAATATTTGCCTTGATGAGCCCCGTGATGACCGTAGCGTCCGGCCGCTGCGTGGCTAGGATGAGATGAATACCCGCCGCGCGGCCCAGCTGCGCGATGCGGCGGATGCTGTCCTCCACCTCGTCCGGCGCAATCATCATCAGATCGGCAAGTTCGTCGATGATGATAACGATACGCGGCAGATGTTCGCCCTTTTCCTTTACGCGCTCATTATAGCGGTCCATGTGCCGCGCGCCTACTTCGGAAAACGCTTTGTAGCGGCGCTCCATTTCACGCACCGCCCAACGCAGCGAGCTCGCTGCTTTTTTGGGTTCAGTCACGACCGGAATCAGCAGATGCGGCAGCGAACCGTACATCGTCATCTCGACCATTTTGGGATCGACCAGAATGAATTTTACGTCATCCGGAGAGCTCTTGTAGACCATGGAAACAATAATATCGTTGATGCATACGCTCTTGCCGGAGCCGGTCGCGCCGGCGATAAGCATATGCGGCATGCGCGTCAAGTCCGCTACGATGGTCTTGCCGCTGGCCTCGCGCCCGAGCGCCATAGTCACCGGCGACGCGCTGTTGTGGAATTCCCTGCTCTCGATGATATCACGCAGTACGACCAGCGCGGAGCGCTTGTTCGGGATTTCGATGCCGATGGCGTTTTTTCCGGGAATCGGCGCTTCCATGCGCAGCCGCGGCGCGGCGAGCGCCATAGTCAGATCGCCCTGCAGTGCGGTGATGCGCGAAATGCGCGTGCCCGGCGCAGGTTGTATTTCGATACGCGTCAGCGCGGGGCCGACCGCGATATGCGTTACTTTTGCGGTAATGCGGAAGCTCGCGAGCGTGTCGATCAGGATGCGCGCCTTCTCTTCCGGCGAATCGCTCTCGTCGTCCTTTTTTTCGTCCGGCTTGTCGAGCAGGTCGATGCCGGGCGTCTGATACGCCGCGTTCGGTAAAATAACCTCCGGTTTCGTTTTAGTTTTGGTTGCGGCTGCCGGTTTTTTTGATCCAAGCTGTCGTGCAGGGCCGGGTTTGTCGTCCTTTTTGGGAGTCTGCGCACCGAACAGCGGCGTCGGGTCCGGTAAATCGATTTTTTTCTTCGGTTCGTTCTTTTTGCGCGCTGCTACAACGGGCGGCACATCGTCCGCCGGTTCAAAATCCGGCTCTCTGCCGAAATCGGGCGCAACGACCTGCGGCGCTTTGCGCCTCGCCGGCACGCCTGTTTTCGTGCGAAACTCACCGGAAAACTCCTGCAGTTCCTGTTCCTGCGCGTTGGCTTTCCTTCTTTTACTTTTCCCTGACCCCGTCGATTCGATCGGGAGTTTCTTTTTCGCGCGCGTTTTCTCTCCCGGCTCCTCGTCCTCAAGCGTAAGAGTAAACATCGGCTTTTCTTCTTGTTCCTGCCGCGTTTCCTGCGAGTTTTCCACAGCGGTGACAACCCGGTTGGTCAGCCAGTCGCCAATGTTATGTATCGAAACCCCCGTTATGGCGATTGCGCATACGAGAATCAGCGCTATCGACAGAATATAGGCGAGCGTTTTGCCTCCCAGCAGCAACAGCGGATAGCTCAGCACAGCACCGATGAAGCCGCCGCCCATATGTGCCGTCTGCCCGACGCTGAGCCCCTCTTTGATGAAGTCCATGTACAGTACGCCCTCGTACGCTGTAACGCGGATGGTTTGCAAAAGCGTAACCAGCGCGAGGATGCCGAGCAGCATATACCAGCCGGATCCGTTAAGACGCTCGCTGGAACTGCCGCGAATATAAATTACCCCCACACCGATCAGAATGACAGGCAATGCATAGGAAATCACGCCGAACAGGCCGAAAAGCGCTTTGCCCAGCATTTCACCCAGATAACCCGTAGCAGAGAAAAACAGATATGCCGCGGCGAGAATTCCCGCGGCAATAAGCATCACACCGGATGCTTCCGAAGCGCGTTTTTCCTTTTCGCGATTTTTTGCGCGTGTTTCCGCGGCTTTCTGTGCGCTCGATTTTGTTGTGTTTCTCCTTGCCGGCAAAACGATATTCAGCCCTTCCCGTCAGTTAGATTTCGGTTTCCAGCAGTCGCTGCACGGTAAGCACATTTAACTGCCTATTCCCCCAATTTATTTATTATTATACAACATATTGCGGTCTTTCGCAATCCGAAGCACGACGCATACGCTGCCGTTCCCCGGCCGGGCGTTGGTGTGTCCGCGTCGTATCCTGCGCGGCTTGTCACGCAGGATCGGATGCGGTATACTTTGCTTAAGTTTCTCTGTTCATTCAAAAGTCTTTGGAAATTATTACGGACTTTCCCCGTGTTTGCAGTCGTCCGTTTTTCCAAAGTTGGAACGATGAAACGCGTCCGGCACGAAAATATTTTTCGACGCCGGTTCATTCCCGGAATTATCCGGACTTCCTGATCTGAACGGAGAAAACACAGCTACGTATGAATATTACAGTACTGGACGCATATTCCTTTAACCCCGGCGATATCGGTTGGGAGGATTTCGAGCGGATCGGCCGCCTTTCGGCCTACGACCTATCGCTCCCCGGCGAAATCCCTTCGCGCATTCAAAACGCGGACGCGGTGTTCACCAACCGCTGCCGACTTGGAGAAACTGCGTTCGCCGCAGCGCCGAATCTCAAGTTCGTAGGCCTTGTTGCGACAGGATACGATAAAATTGATCTGGCCGCAGCGCGCAGGCACGGTATCGCCGTGTGCAACGTCCCCGGTTACTCGACCGCCGCGGTCGCGCAGCACGTGTTTGCGTTGCTGCTCGATATCTGCAACCGTCCGCTTTCGTTCGACGCGCAGGTGCGCCGCAACCGCTGGACACAGGCCCCGGGCGACTGCGTTTGGGACTATCCGATCGTTTCGCTTGCCGGCAAGACATTCGGCGTGGCAGGTACGGGCGCGATCGGCTGCGCCGTAGCCGCTGTCGCAAAGTCATTCGGCATGCGCATTCTCGGTTACAGCCGGACAAAACGTACAACGTTTCCGGGCGAATACGTTTCGTTCGACGAACTGCTGCAAAAAAGCGACGTCCTTTCGCTCCATCTCCCTTCTTCGCCGGAAACCGCCGGCATCGTCGACAAGCAGGCGCTCGCAAAGATGAAGCCTTCCGCAATCCTTATCAACACCGCCCGCGGCGCGCTGATTGATTCGCATGCGCTCAGCGGCGCGCTCAACACCGGCATGCTTTACGCCGCCGGACTTGACGTTTTGGAACGCGAACCCGCCGACCCAAACGACCCGCTTCTGACCGCAAAAAACTGCATCATCACGCCGCATAACGGTTGGGCGTCGCTTGCTGTACGAAAGGAACTCGTACGCCTTGCCGCAGAAAATCTCAGTGCGTTCCTAAATGGGACGCCAATCAACCGTGTAGACTTGGAGGTACGGCGATGAAACGAAACTGCCTTTTCCTAAAAGCAGGTGTGCTTGGCGCGGCTGTGCTTGCGCTTGTTTTTGTTTGTGCCGCCTGCAAAGCCGAGGGCGATATCACCCCCGCCCCGACCGCACAGCCGGAACAGCCGAGCGTGATCGTCAATAACGAACTCGTTCCCAGCGAGCACACCATTGAGGTCGTCGGAACCGGCAAAGTCATCGCCGCGCCGGACTTTTCTACCATCACAATCGTTGTGCAGGGTTCGAGCGAAACATCCGAGGAAGCAGCGCTCAAATGCGAGGAACGCACCGCCAGGGTCAGTGAAATTGCCGCCGAGCAAGGCGTCCTTCCAAAAAACCTGACTGCTGCGGGCGTTACGCTCAGCACGCACCAGCGTGAAAGCGACGGCGCAATCACGGGCTATGTCGCAACCAACACCATCACCATCATCACCACCGACGTAAACAAGGTTAACGCGGTGCTTTCGCCGATTATCGACGCCGGCATCACTGAATCCTATGAAGCGACCTACAGCCTGACCGACGCTTCCGCAGCGTATAACGAAGCGCTTGCCGCAGCCATGGGCGACGCCTATACGAAAGCCTCCGCCATTGCGGCTGCAGGCGGTGTTTCCGTCGATTCGATCGTTTCCACCGTTGAAGTACCGGCGGAAAGTGAACTTGTCGGCGTCGCTTTCGAAAGCAGCACAATCGAAGTCACTGCAAAAGTAACGGTTGTCTACCTTATTGGGGCTGCGCACGCCACGCAAAACTAAACGGTATCCTACTAAGCGACAATCCCGCGCAGTAAATGCGCGGGTCCAGCCTGTCAGTCTTGTTCTTTGTAGTGAAAAGGAAGACTCCCCATTCTTCAGCCGTCTCGTCCGGCGCAGCGAGCCGTCCGTAACGGGCAATTTCTTTTCAGAATTTGCCGCCAGAAAAACTTAGGAGCGCGGAGAAAAGAGCCGGTTATTCAATAAAAAAGTCTTTGACGGTCTCTGTCCGTACTGACGGTTTATTTTTGTGCGCTTCCTTCCGGCAAAAAACGCCTGGAACCGTATACCAAATCGGCGAACTTCGCTTCAGAGTTTCAGCGTCTGTGGCGCAACCAAAACTTTTCGGGATCCATGAATGCGTTTTGGAATATACCTTATTTCAATGAAAAACGAAAAATGCAGTGTTCTTGCGTGCAGCCTTGCTGATATAGCGCGGTGTAGACGGGCGGCACAGCGCTATCCAGCAATTCCCCGCCGAGCCGTTCCAGCGTTTTGCGGGAAGCGATATTGCTTTTGTCGCAGGTGATGATCAGATACGGCATCTTATGCGCGCGTGCCACCTCGAACACAAGACGTGCAGCTTTGCCCGCGTAACCGTTCCCGCGATAAGGTTCATCGATACGGTAACCTATGTTTCCGCCGAAATACGTGTTCCTTACATAGCCAAGCCGCAGGTCCGTCGTTCCGATGGTTGCGCCATCGCTTGTGCGAACGATATCGAAACGGTACATCGGTACGTACCCCGTCTTCTCGTCCGCCTGTGTTATTGCCGCGATCTCCAGTCGTATCTCGCCGTCGCCCGGCATGGGCAAATCCGCTTTCGGAATGTCGTCGATCGCCGCGTCCGCCCCCGCTTCCCAATCTTTACATACGTTCACCCAGCCGGACGCGCCGCTGTGCCGGTACAGCTCGCAGCAGCTAAGTTCGATGGCGCTGTTTTCACTGCCGCAGGCCGGAAACACCGTTTGAAAACGTTTAAGCGATTCATCCAAAAAAACCGGCGTTTTCCCCGGCAGCGCAAACGGACAAACCCCGCCGACCGCACTTCCCGTACAGCGCTCTACCTCGTCATACGGAAGCATCTTTGCTTTGGTATGGAATCGTTCCTTGAATTTCTTGTTGTCAATCCGTGCGTCTCCCGCGGCCACAATCAAAATGCAGTCTTCGTCGATGGCGAACGAAAGCGTTTTCGCAATACGCGCGGGCCGCACGCCAAGCGTCTGCGCCGCAAGTTCAACCGTTGCCGAAGAAGATTCAAATTCCCAAACACGCTTTTCCATCCCCCGCTCGCTAAAATACGCTTTCACCCGTTCAATAGACATTTTGTTTTCTTCTCTCCTTCGCTGTAAAAAAAGCTGCCGTTGCGTTTTTTTTGTAACGGCAGCGCAAATACATTATCTATGTGCTTTTTGCTTACGGTAACTTAAACTGCTCAGAATACGATTTTACGCGTTCGGTAAAGTCCTGGTCGCCGCCGGCGGCTTTTACAGACTCCAAATAGCTGTGCATGTCGAACGCGTCGTTTTTAGTTTGAATCAACGTTGCCGCGATATTCGAGCAGTGATCTGCCACACGTTCCAGATTCGTCAAAAAGTCGGACAGCACAAATCCCAGTTCGATGGTGCACGTGCCGACCTGCAGCCGGGCGATATGCCGGGCGCGAATTTCCGCCTGCAGCGCGTCGATGACCTCTTCCAACGGTTCCACCTGCTTGGCTTGCAACAGGTCCTCGCGCAGGAACGCGTCAAACGAAAGATCCAGTATTTCCCGCAGCGCCGCCGAATATATGCGGATTTCTTGCTGTGCGGCCGGCGAAAAACTAATCATTTTCGTGTGCATTTCCTCGGCAACCTCCGTGAGATTTACCGCATGATCGCTGATTCTCTCAAAGTCGCCGATCGTGTGCAAAAACATTCCGATTTCAAGGCTGTCTTCCGGTAGGAGCTTGCGCGTGCTGAGCTGCACGAGATACGAGCCGAGCCTATCTTCATAGCGGTCGATGTTATCTTCGTTTTCCATCACCTTTGCGATCGCCTTATCGTCGTATTCAATAACCGCTCCCAAAGCCAGTAAAAACGTCTCTTTTGAAAGCAGCGCCATGCGCTCGATCACATTTTTACACTGTTCGAGCGCAAACGCGGGCATGTCCAGGAAGCGTTCGTCGAGCGGCCACTCTTCCTCCTCCACGTGCTTTTCCTTCACGCTCAGTTTCGCCAATTTTACAAGGAGCGTAGACGCCGGCAGCAGAAGCGCCGTCGTGCCAATATTGAACGCCGTATGGATAATCGCGATATGTGCAGGGTCGAGCGGTTCGTCTAAAAAGGAGAAGTGTACAAACGCATTTGCAAGATAAAATGCGGAAAGGAACAATGCCGATCCGATTACATTAAAGTATAAATGCACCATAGCCGTGCGCTTCGCGTTTTTGGAAGCGCCGATACAAGAAATCAGCGCCGTAATGCACGTCCCGATATTTTGGCCCATAATAATCGGAATTGCAATACCGTATGTAACGCCGCCCGTCGTGGACAACGCCTGCAGGATGCCGACCGAAGCGGACGAGCTTTGGATCAGACCCGTGATAATCGCCCCGGTAAGCACACCGAGCGCAGGATTGCTGAACGCAGTCATGAACTGAATAAATTCCGGCATGTCCGAAAGCGGTGCGACCGCCTTGGACATTGCGCTCATTCCAAACATTAAAACGGCAAACCCGCACAAAACGGAACCGATGGTGCGCCGCTTCTCACGCTTGGAAAACATCACCATCGCAATCCCGATCGCCGCAAGGATCGGCGTAAAGGACGTCGGCTTAAGTAATTGGACAAAGACGGAGCTGCCTTCGATCCCAGTCAGGCTCAAAATCCATGCAGTCGCCGTAGTCCCGATATTCGCACCCATAATGATACCGACCGCCTGGGAAAGCTTCATCAGTCCTCCATTGACGAAACCGACCGCCATGACAGTCGTCGCCGACGAACTCTGTACGACCGCCGTAACGGCCGCCCCCAGCATCACCGCCTTGTAGCGATTGCTCGTGGAGCGTTCCAGCGTCCGTTCCAGCACGCCGCCCGACATGCTCTCCAGAGACGTGCTCAATAAATGCATGCCGTAAAGAAACAGTGCCAGACCGCCGATCAATGAAAGCACGTTAAAAATCGTCATTCCTTATTCCTATCCTATCCGTTCGTTATCATAAACAATCACGAATATCATTCTATCAGAGATGCCGCCGCTTCGGAACCCTTTTGTCATGTTTTTGCAAAACGATCTTTACACGCGCTTGCAATTACATAAATCGGCAAACTTCCGGACAAAGTCAAGGCCACCCGTAAACAGGCGGCCTTGACTTCTTGGTGTGTATTAACAATCTAAATCATGCAGTTATGCTGGATCGGCTTGCAGATTGAGGCGAAAAACGCAGGCGCAGTGGTGCTGCGGAGAGGCTTTTTTACGAAAATATGCAAGCCGAAGCGGCGGAAATGCGCTTTTGTGATTTTAGAAACACTCCCTAATCCGGCAAACAATTATTTTACTTTTTTTCTCCGCGGCTTGACCTTTGTGATAAAGAGTACCAGCGCAAGCCAGTATACCGCTACGATGCCAATCGTAACAAACAGCATCATATCGCTTTCCGCAGCAGTTTTGATGAAAATCAGCATCGGGATTCCGAATATAATGCCGGTTCCGCTTCCGATAACAAGATTGTTTGCCGCGGGCGTTTCGAACATCGGATCGATTTCCCTCACAAGCAGGATGCCGGAACTGATCGTCCCAGTCATCATACCATACATGGAGGTGAGCGCTTCATGATAGTAATTCGGGTAAAGTCTCTTGCAAAGCCACTTCAGGTATACAAGCGTTAACAGGCCGCCGGCCGCCGCCATAAGCAGAAACGGCGCCCAAAGTCCGCTCAGGTCCTCGATGTCGATAGACGCAATCCCCGCGACAATCATCATATCGAACGCAACGCCCGAGATGCGGCCGAGCAGATAGTTGTTTTGGTATTGGCGCGTCATCACGTTAAACTTGCGCAGCTTCTTAAAGATAAAGCGCAGCAACATTGCCAGCGCCGAGCCGACAATAAAGTTGAATCCCCACAAGATGGAGGAGAGCGAATCGGAGAGCGACTGGCTGACCGCCGCAAGTCCGGAAGTAATCCCCCATGTAACGAGATAGGTCGCGAGGTAAACGATGACCACAAGTGCAACCTGCATCGAAAAGCGGTCTATGGATTCCGCAACTGGGATTTCACCCTGATCCTCGAACGCATCGACGTTTACAGAACCTGAAATATCGCTGTGTGCAACTTTTTCCAGCTTCTTTTTGCGAGAATGAATGTTAAGGTAGATTACGCCGATAATGCATGCGCAAAGATAACCGGCCGCAGCCAGCGCAAGCGCGAAAGAACGTCCGCCTGCAAAGCCCATCGCTTCGTATGTCGCGCCGACATTGTTTGCCTGCCCGGGACCCTGTCCGTATCCCATTGGCAGGAGGATACCGGCAGCCTTGAATAAATCCGGCATAAACGTATAAGCAAGCGCGAGTACAATAGCAAATCCAATCAGGGCCTGCAGAAGATAGGTGCTGACGATCAGCGCGCCGGATTTTACGGCGTTGAGATTGCCTTTTTCGTTATCCTTCGCGATCGGAATCCGAAGCGATAGCGCGATGAAGCCGATTGCAATGCCGTGGTAAGTCATCATCTTTAGGAAGTCCGTGTCGAGGTTCAGCACCTTCGTGCTACGAAGCAGCAAAAGGATAAAACCCGCCAGTACAGCGGTCGGGAGAAGGCTCTTGCGGATAAACGGAGTTTTTCTGCGGAACAGCGTTGCTACAAGAATCGCCGCGGCAATAATGCCGAATTGAATCACAATATTCCACAGGGACGTATTGGAGGCCGAGAAATCCATATGTTTCACCTCTTTTTCCTGATTTTTGATATACGTAATCGCGCGCCCTCAAAAAAAGCGCGTTACTCTTACTCGGATTTATCGTTTGCCGCATGCACCATCTGGTAGAAAGAAAAATACTTTCGTCCGCAGTACATTCCGCGATTTGCGGCACGCAGTTCATAAGACGCACCGTCAACGGAAAACATGATCTTGTAGGTACCCATCACACCCATGCTGGCGATCCTGTCAAGCGGGAAACCGGTGTCGCCAACGCGAAGAAACGTCTTGCTGACCGACAATGTGCCGGTGTCGACGCGCCTGCTTTTATGGCCGGCGCCTACTCTGATGAGTCGAACGTTTTCATCCGAAAATGCCGTTTCATCGTCTCTCAAAGAACCGATATACTCGGCAAGTCTGCCATCCTGCCATGCGTCCCAGTCACGGACGGTGGAGAATGGGACGTTTTCACCTTCAAAGAAACCGGTTTCGCCATAGCTGACGTTCAGTCCGCAGTCGCAGTAAAAACAATTCCCTTTGCTGTGCAGTGTCCCTGCTCGGCCGCAGTTCGGGCAAAAATAAAGCGCGTTTTCCAGCCCCTCGGCCAGTCCCTTGCCGCGAAAGCGGCGCGGCTGCGGAGCGTTTGCCTGTCTTGCAAACGCATCTTCCGAGATATCCTCACGGATATGGCGGTTTACCTCCTCCGGCGTCATTTTTTTTAGCTGTTCCGGCGTATAGACATTGACGCAGTAGCCGAACATGCGGCCTTTGCGGAGAGAATGTCCCCACCGCGGCATTGTCAGATACCCGCCCTCGAAACGATAGGTCACAAGCGACGCGCCGGTGGCCTTGGCAAGCTTGCCGGTCGCCGGGAAGATCGGCCCCGTCACGCCGTTGAACGACCGGTTCCCTTCAGCGAACAGACAGACGTTATTCTTGCGCTTGATCGTACGGAGCACACCCAACGCCGCCGACGCATCCGTCGTACCTTTCATGCGCGATATCGGGCCAAAGCAGTATCTGAGCAGCCATGAAACAAAGCCCTTTCGGAACACATGTTCGCTCGCGACAAAATACATATGGTCCGGAAAGCTTAACGCAAGCAACGCCGGGTCAAGGTCTGTATTGTGATTTGCTAAAACGAGATATGGGCCTTTTCCGGGATCGGCGGCCTTCGCTTCGAAATGGAATATCCGCTTTAGGACGCCGCCGAGCGCTCCCTTCAGGAAAAAAAAGATGCATTGATGACGCTTGATTACCTGTTCCATTCAATTTTGATTCCATTTCCGCAGATTTCAACGCTCTTATTATACAATACCGCCGGAACGCGCCGCAAGTCGCCGCACATTCGCTACGGTAGAAGTTTTTGCGTTTCCGTTGCGAAACCGGCGGGTGAATATTTTTTTTAGCCCGAATCCAGCGTTTATTCTTTCATTTTCTGCCGGTCCGCATCCGCGCACCCCGCCGCTTCACTCTGATTCGGCGCTGCAGGCTCCTGCTTTTCAGCTGCTGACGGCTTTTCTGTCAGCCGTTTGTTGAGCGCACGTACGCGCGCGGCATCGAATTTCACGACTTCACGATCATATGTTACGAGCCCGTTGATTTCATTCTCAACGTCCGAAAGTTGCGTATAGACCGCCGCGGCGAGTCCCTTGTGTTTCGCAGGGATCACTTCTTTCTCATAGAGGCGCTCATAAGCTTTCATGAGCGCATCGCTTGTTTTACAGCGCTTGTATCCAAATTCCCGGTCGCTGAGACAGTGCCCCTCGACTCTAAGCCCATAGCCGCCGAACTCGGTGAGCGCCACAACACGCCCTTTTCGGTCCGGGCGATAACGATAAGGCTTAAAATAAACGTGCAGGCTCTTAACGTCCCCGCCCATCTGGTCGTGCCAGCCGCTTGCATGATCGACCGGGCGCGTGGGGTCCAGCGCACGAATCTGTTCTGCGGCGCCGTTCGCGTCGAATTGCCCCCATCCTTCGTTAAACGGCGTCCAAAGCGCCACACTGGGGCTGTTGTAGAGCAGATGAACTGTTTCAAACAGTTCGCGCCTGAACGCTTCCCGTCCACGGACATCCTCGCGGGAAAAATGCGCATAGTCGGCGTCGGAATGCGCGTTCCCGAAAATCAGCGGCGCTGTAATCGTGGTTTTACGGTACTTCCCGCCGCCGTTGACCAGATCCTGCCAAACAAGCATGCCGAGACGGTCGCAGTGGTAGTACCAACGCAGCGGTTCGATTTTAACATGTTTTCGGAGCATATTAAACCCCATGGATTTCATCAGCGAAATATCGTAAACCATCGCTTCGTCGCTCGGCGCGGTATATAACCCGTCCGGCCAATAACCTTGGTCAAGCACGCCGCTTTGGAAGTACGGCTCGTTGTTCAGGAAAAAACGCGGTACGCCCGCCTCGTCTTTCCCGACAGAAATCTTACGCATGGCAAAATAACTCTCAACACGGTCGCGCTCAAGCAGGAACGTCACCTCGTAAAGCTTCGGATTCTCCGGCGTCCAAGGTATGAAGTCAGGAACGGGCAAACGCATAGGCACGCCGTCGGCAAAGGGCGTTTCCGTTCCACAGAACCGCACAACGCCTTCGCCGCTGCAGTTCGTCCAAACAATCAGTTCGACCTCGCCGCAGTCAAAGAGCGGGGTAATGCGCAGCATCTCGATGCGCCGCTTCGGCGCGCGCTCCATCCAGACCGTCTGCCATATGCCGCTTTGAGGCGTATACCATATGCCTTCTGGGCGCGAGCTCTGCTTGCCGCGAGACCAGCAGGATTCGTCCGTTTCGTCGCGTACACGCACCAAAAGTTCTGCCGCGCCTCCCGGGGAGAGGTGCTCTGTAATCAACGCAGAAAACGGGAGATACCCGCCCGCATGGTTCGCAACTGAAATACCGCCGACGCGTACCTCGGCAAATTGGTCGACCGCCCCAAAATGCAGGATTAAATCCTCCGTATTCGGGTCGTAACCAACGGGCGCTTCGAGATAGCGCCTGTACCAGAGGCATTCGTCCGGCCTAAGCGTACGCTGTACGCCAGAGAGTTCGCTTTCAGGCGAGAACGGCACAAGAATCGTTCCGTCGAAACGATCGGGCGGCGTCTGCGCGCCCGCGCCAGTCACGGCATACTCCCATATTCCATTGAGAATATAACAATTCTGCCGTTGAAACTGCGGTCTTGGATACCCGGTAAGCACCTGATCCGGTGAAAGTGTTTTTCCCCATTGCGTCAGCATTTCATCCCTCCTGATTTCGCCCGCAAATATTAGTTTGCATTTTGCTGCGCGTCGTTTCCTTTTTCCGGCGGAAAAACGCACGACTTATCGATCTGTACGACGGCAAACAGATTGCCTTCACACTCGCGCACCTGCCGCTGCAGCGCAAGACGCACTTCGTCGTCCGTCATACGGAAGCCAAACGGCACGACCACGTCGAAGACAAGGTTTGTGTGGGTATGGCCCGGAACAACGCGGAAATCATGCACACTCAGGTTTGCGTCCAGTCCGCGTACGATCGTTTCCACCTCATCGCGCAGGCGATTTGTACGCGCGTCGTTGAGCACCACGGGATCCATGTGGATTACCGCCTCGCATCCGCACTCTTCGCGCAGCCTGCGTTCAAGATTGTCAACGGTATCGTGCAGATGCACCATGCTTCCGTCCGCCGGAACCTCCGCATGCAAAGAAATCATCTGCCGTCCCGGTCCGTAATCGTGCACCACGAGATCGTGCACCCCTACGACGTCTTTCTCGGAAAGCACGATACTTTCAATCTTTTTTACGAACGCAGCATCCGGCGGCTGGCCAAGCAGCGGGCTGATCGTCTCTCTGGCCGCAGACACACCAGTATAGAGGATAAACAGCGCCACGGCGAGTCCCGCCCAGCCGTCGATATGAATATTGAACCACTTCGACACGAACATACTCGCCAGCACAACGCCGGTCGCGGCCATGTCTGAAAAACTGTCCAGCGCGGTGGCGCGCATGGTCGTTGAGTCGATCTTCCTGCCGATGCTGCGGTTATACAAATACATGTATAATTTAATTAGGATGGAAACGCCGAGAACCACCACTGTCAGTACGGAAAACGTCACCGGCTGCGGATCGATGATTTTCTGTACGGAGGACTTAATCAGTTCGACGCCCATCAACAGGATCGCCATGGAGACGGCAAGGCCCGCAATGTACTCGAACCGCCCGTGCCCGAACGGATGCTCGCGGTCCGGCTTGCCGGCGGAAAGGCGAAAGCCTGCAAGAGACACGACGGAACTGCCCGCATCGGAAAGGTTGTTAAACGCATCCGCCGTCACGCCGATACTTCTGGAAAGGACGCCTGCGAAAATTTTCCCCGTAAAAAGCAGAAGGTTCAGCGCAATACCCACCGCGCCGCACAGCACGCCGTAAGCAACGCGCACGTTCGGCGAGTCATAGTTTTCACGGTCGCGTACGAACCATTTTGAAAGCAGCTTGATCATAGAACCTCCCGTGCTGCCGCGCAGTCACGATATGTCATAACGCAAAAACACACGCTTCACTAGTCTAAAATACGACGGCATAAAAATCATATGCCGTCGCATCGCGTTACGTTTGTCCGGCGGCGATTGGCCGGGCCTGTTTTTTGTGAAGCTGCAGCTTACTCTTTTTCGACGTTGGAGTCGGCGTTTTTACGTACGCTCTCAATACCGTTCAGGCAGGAAGCCTTTGCCTTATACCCTTCGGACGCAAGAATCGGCTCGCCGTTTTTCGCGCGAAGGCGAAAACGGTATTCGCCTCTCTTGTCGGCATAAACCTCAAACACCGGATTCGGCAGGTTCTTCCAGCCTTCCACGGTCTGGTCTTCTACGTTTGCAATGAGAGCGCTCTTCTTAACGCTCATAATACCGTTTTTACAGGCGGTTTCCGATGAGTAAGTCTCCGATTTTCCGATAATCTCGCCGTTCGCCGCTTTTAAAACAAAATACGGTCCCGTCTTGCTATCCTTAATTAAAAATTTGCCCATTATTCCGCCCTCCGTTTTTAGATACAATATCATTTTTAATGTGCAATTGCAAGCATACCACGTTCCTTATCCATTCGAAAAAAACCGCATCCCTCAAACATGTCATACAAAAAAGTTACGCCATATGGTAGATTTTTCTTGCGTTTCCCAGTTCGTTTCGCTATGATTGCTTTATGGCGCGCTGTTACGAACCGTGGGCTGATTTGTATCCGTTTTGTATCGGGGGGATTCTATGACGATGACCGAAAAACTCGATATTCTTATGACCGAGCGCGGCGTTAACCGCTCGCAGCTCGCGCGGCTTTCGGGCATCCCCTATATGACGATCGTGAACTTCTATGAAAAAGGCACCGAGAATACCAAACGATCCACATTGGTCAAACTGTCCCGTTTTTTCGACGTAACGGTCGATTATCTCGCAATCGACGAAGAAACGCGCCGTTCCTTTCCTGCGCCGGCTCCCAAACCAGGCCAGGTAAACGCGCTTCCAACCTCCGTCCTCAAGCCCCGGCTTTACCGTGCGCTCAAAGACGCGCCTCTGCTCGACAAACAGAACGTTGCCTGTTACGACGAGGTGCCACAGAGCATCCGCTGTGACTTCACCCTTCGGTTTTCCGGCGACAGCATGGAGAAACTCAACATCTTTGACGGCAACATCGTTTACGCGCGCATGACGGAAGACGTGCGCAGCCACGAAGTAGCGGTCGTCGTACTCGACGGTGCGCTTACGCTCCGCCGAGTCTACAAAAACGACAAGCAGATTGTTCTCATGGCCGAAAATCCCGCATACGCTCCCGTTGTGCTCCGCGCGGACGCAAACGTCCGCATCCTCGGAAAAGCGGTTGCCTTTCTGGACCCGGACGCGATCGGGGAATAGGCCGTTTCTTCTTTTGCTATTGCTGGGTTATGTTTCTAAAATCACAAAAGCGCATTCCCGCCGTCTCGACTTGCATATTCTTGTTGAAAAGCCTCGCCGCAGCACCACTGCGCCTGTGTTTTTCGCCTCAATCTGCAAGCCGATCCATCAAAACTGCATCTTCCAGACTTTAGAAACACACCCTAATACCGCGTACAATTGATACGACGTCCGAAGTCATGAAAGGCCCTCCAAACCGGAGAGCCTCAATTTATGTCGTTACGCTTTCGGGCTAACTGATCTTAATACAGACAATCTTCTGGGTTTTACCCGCGCCGCCCTTCCCACGCGTTCCGACAATAAGCATATTATTGAACACGGCCGGCGTTGAGTCGATACGGCTTCCGAGATCTATGGAGTTAAGCTTCTCTCCATTGGATGCGTCGTAAAGCGTCACATACCCGCCGCGGTCGCATTGAACGAGATATGCTCTCCCCTGTTCGTCGTATACCACGACCGGACTTGCCCAATAATCGTTCGACTGTTCGACCGACCAGACTACGGACCCGGTCGATTTATCCAACGCCACGATTCGCCCGCCAAGCGAATATGTCCCGTCCGCTTCCGCTACCGGCTGCGGTTCGGAAAGCGCTTGCGTCTCTCCGTCTTCGCCAGCCTCTTCATCGACGGCCGTTTCCGTATCAGTTGCGCCGGACTGCGCGGCAAGGCTGAGTGAGAAAATTACAAGATCGGATATCTGCCCTTTTCCGACGTGCGGTGTCGCAACATTGCCGCCGCTTGAAGTTTCGTCACCGATCGAACAAATCCACTTTTGCTCCCAAATCACCGCGCCGGTCAAGCCGTTGATCTTACGCTGATAACTGTATCCGTATCCCGCGCCAAGGTCTCCGTTGCTCACGCGTACCTGCGAACCGGTGTATAGATATATGGTATTGTCCTCGTAACTTTCCTCTATTACAACGGTGGAATCCGTTTCGTCGGTCAGGTCGACCACATATTTAAGCTGCATGTTATTGATGTCAACGCATTGCAGCCTTCCGCCGTTGTCCGTATAGTATACGTAATTACGGAACGCGGCGACAGAGCTTTCTATTCCGTACCACCGGCTCCCCGCCGCGTCGCTGCGCGAATACCCGCTGGCTTCGTAACGCATTTTAACCAGACGTTCCGGGTCGATCGAAACGGTTCCCGCCGCAGCATCGAACTGCGCGTTGAGTTTAGAAGTATAAAGCACGCCGTTTTCTCCGGCATATACGATCGTATCGTCCGAAATTATCGGACTGCCGTCGTAAGCCTGCCATGTGCGCCGCGCAAACCAGTCGAACCCGCCGAATTCGTAAATCTGTTCGCCGCTGATCAGCGAATAAACGCGCACGTAAGCGGCGTTATTTCCCTGGTCGTTTTCAACGGGAATTCCCTGACCGACGAACAGCAGCGGGTAGCCGCGCGGATCGACGCACGAGGTCCCCTTCTGGACGATGCCTGTATTAATCACGTCCCGCGTGGCCGCCCCGGATTCCAGCTCAAGGAAATAAATATTGCCGTCCATCGCCGGGTAAATCACTTCGGTCAGCGGCTCGCCGGAGTCTTTATAGCTCTGATTTACGTTCATCACCGCGACGGTCTCCGCAGGCCACTGCACGATCAGGGGCTGGCCGGTCCAGCCTGTGCCGGACCAACTTCCCAGCGAGCCGATCGTCTTGGACCAATGCTCGCGCAGCCGCTTTTCCGTTATGCTGGCCGTTCCGTAGGCAAATGAATCCCGGTAGTTGTTGCCTCCAAACGTGAAAACTCCCGGTAAAGAAGCATATTCCATGTTGCGCCCGAACGAAACCTTGTTTTCGCGCGTGTAGCTCGTCGTATCCGCGCCTTGATAGGAAATCATGGTCTCAAAGCCGTATTTGCTAGGGTTGGCGCTGTCGGCACGCGTCACCGTCACATCGTCCGGCAGCGCGGGTTTCGGCGTCGCGGTGGGCGCGAGCGTCGCGGTCGGTACGGGTGTTGCTTCCAGCGCTTCCTCGCTGTCGCTGCCGACTTTTTTCACCAGCAACAGGACGATGATGACCGCCCCAAGCAGCGCGACCATTATGAGAAAGAATCGCGGCTGCATCCGAATCCGCTTTTTCCGTCGTCTTGCCATCGTTCTCCCTCCTTCTTACTCTGCCGTCGCTTCCCGCCCGGCACGATTATTGTATGCAAATTTGCATCAAAACGCAAATTCGTCCGGCACGCAACGCTTCCCCTGCACGCCGGACGCGTTGTTCCTGTTTCTGCAGCGTTAACTGATTTTGACGCCCCATATCTTCATCCCGCGGGTGCCGAAGACGATCATGTTCCCATAGACCGCAGGCGATGCCTCGATGTTCTTCTCCGCGTCGAAGGTGCTTAGGAGCGTACCGGTCTGACCGTCCAGCAAGAAGACCTTTCCGCCCGTGTCGCTTCCTTCACATACGACGATATAGGCGTTGCCGTTTTCATCGTACACCGCAACCGGCGACGACCAGGTATATTTCTCCATGTTGAACGTCCATCTCACCGCGCCGGTTGATTTCTCCAGGGCAAGCAGAACGCCGCCGTCCTCGTCCGGCGTTCGCGCAAACGGTACGATCACAAGGTCCGATATGTTCTTTTCGCCAAGCAACGCCGTCGCCTGAATGCCGCCGGACACGCCGGACTTGGTGTGAACGGTTTCACTGTGCTCCCAGACGATTTCTCCCGTTATCGCATTGATTTTATATAATGAAACGGATCCCTTCTTCTCGTCGTCAGCCGTAAAGTGCAGCGACGAGCCGATATAGACATACGCCGTGCGGTTCGCAAAATCTGTTTCCAGCACGGGCGACCCGTTGGTGTCGTCTTTAATATCCTGCGCCCAGACCAGCGACATGGTGTTGAGATTGATGCACTGCATGAACCCGTCGTTGGTGCCGAGATAACCAAATTCACCAAGCGCCGCGATGCTCGCTTCATAGCCCAGCCAATATTTATTCGACGAACTTTCCGGGTAGGTCGATCGAGACGCGACATAACGCATCTTGACGATCTCGCTTGGATTAACGGATAGTTCGCCCGTCGACACGTCGAATTTTGTGTTGAGTTTCATGGTGTACAGGATACCGTTTTCGCCGGGATAGATCAGCGTATCGGTTTCCGCGTCCACCAGCGGAGAGCTGTCGTAAGCGTGCCAGTCGCGCAATGCGAACTCATCGTTTTGCTTGCCGAACTCATAGAGCCGCGAGAAATCGACCAAAGAATAGATCATCGCGCGGGACTTCATGTTGTCCTCCACGTACATATCCCCCGAACCGATGTACAGGATCGGGTACCCGCGCGGATCAAGCGCGCCCGCACCCTTGAACGGCATGCCGACTACAAGCTTATCGCGCGTAGCCTCACCGGTTTCCAAATCTAGGAAGTAGATATTGCCGTCCATGGTCGCAAGAATCACTTCGACCAGCCCCTGCTTCTGCTTGGCCCAGTCATACATGTTCATGACCTGCTTGACGTCGTCCGGCCACTGAACGATCAAAGGCTGTCCAACCCATCCGCTGCCCGTCCACGTACGTTCGCTTACGCCGCCGATATCGCTTCGCATCAGTTCTCCGGAATCCACCGTCCACGCACCGGTCAGTTTTCTGCTGAGCACGCTGGTAATACCGTAAAACGCGCTGTCACGATAGTTGTTGCCGCGAAAGGTAACGATGCCCGAAACTGAAGTATACGCCTCGTCCGGCAAAAACTCAATTTTATCCTCGCGTTCGTAGCTGTCCATCTGCGCACCATCCACTTCAACCGTGCTCGTCATCCCGAAATCGCTCGGATTCGTGCCGGCCACCGCGTGTGGTATTTCATACGGCGGGGTCGGCGTCGGGGTCGGGGTCGGCGTTGGGGTCGGCGTCGGCGAAGGCGTCGGCGTCTTGAAAAGTTCCGCAATAAATCCACCGGAACTCTCCTCGGTCTGCTGCACGGTCTGCGTTTCTTCCGGCGTAGAAGAAAGCGCTTTGACAACCACGATCATCAGAGCGATAACGACGATGAAGATTGCCAGCAGGAAGTAGAAACGCGGCTGAATACGTACGCGATACTTCTTCCTTTTCTTTTTTTTGCGATTACCCTGCCTTTCAGGATACCTATTGCTGTAACCGGAACGGTTCCGGTCGGAATTGTAAGAACCCATTTATTTCCTCCATATCACGAGAGCATCCCTCCGCCCTCGGGAAGTTCATATCTTAAGTATTATAACATCCCGCTTCAGCGCTTTTGTTGTTATATTGTAAACAGTTGACCTCACATCCACAAAATCTGGTGGTGAATATCCACCGTCCTTGTCTGGACAGGCGTGCATGCGGGAACGCCGCCCTTTCCGGCGGCGTTCCCGCATGCTCCGCTTAAACGGACAAATATTTCAGTTGCCGCACACCGCCAGTCAGTTTTTGCTGGAACCAAACAGATCGGTGAAGAAGCTTCCGACCGAAGCGAAAAAGCCTTTCACGTTCTCGTAAACTTTACTCGCTACTTCCCCAGTCTTGTTGACCGTTTCGGCGGCTTTGGCGATCCCGACAAGTTTGTTCTGCAGTTCATCCGCGTCCAGTCCCTCCAGACTGCGCACGAGTTTGAGAACCTGCTCGACCTGTGCGTTCGTGAGCGAAACATTGTACATGTCCGCAAGCTTTTTTATCTCCTCACGCACTTCGTCGTCCGTCATGGTCTGCGTCACATCCAGCATGCCTTTGAGCTCGCTTATGATCTGCGTGGCGTCGTCGCTGCCGATGTATTCCGCAAGTTCACCCGTAACCACGAGTTCCTCGGCCCCTACCGACTTGGCCAGTTCGGAAAGCGACGTACCCGTGATATCCTCGTATGCCTTGTATGCGCCGGTCAGCGCCCCTGTTCCGGATACCGGAAACGGCGCGCTTACAACGACCGCCGCATTGGAGATGCCGGCGGTGGTAAGCGCGTTGCGGTACATGTCTTCGGTGCAATAATTGATATTGTACAGCTCTATAGTCAGGCCGGAGCCTTCCTCGAGGGTTTTGATGTAGATGCAGGAAATCGCGACGCTGCCGATCTTCCCGTCGGGGACCAGCCCGGCAAGATAAGCACGTTCTTCCTCGTTAGTCACGCTGAGTTCCGTGACGCTGCCTTCCTCGACGCCAAAATCATTATAGACGGCCTTGCGCTGTGTTTCCGTCAGATCTGCGCCCATGGTGACGCGCTCTTCTCCTTCGTCAACGGCAAGAGCCGATGGAAGTGCGAGGGAAAAGCTGACAGCCAGAACAAGCACGGCTGCAATAATTCGTTTCATGGATATCCCTCCTTGTAACGACGCAAAGTATATCATAGCAGCTCTCCCACGTCGACGGCTCTAAACGAATCTTTTCGGGTTCGACATTGTTTGTTTGTTTTTTTCACAAATACGCATCTCCTGTCTCTCGGTTGTGTTTCCAAAATCCGCAAAGCGCATTTTCGCCGACTCAACTTTATTCTTGTTGAAAAGCCTCGCCGCAGCACCGCTGCGCCTGTGTTTTTCGCCTCAATCTGCAAGCCGATCCAGCAAAACTGTATCTTTCAGACTTTAGAAACACCCCCTAGTCCGTTCATTTCACATGCAAAAAATATATTATTTGCATTTGCTGCAAAGCTATTGCGGTTTATCATGCTAAAGTGTTATAGTGCTGAAAGCAACCATCGCCATACCGACAGGAGGAATGCAATATGAAAAAAACACTGAAACTGGCCGCCTTGGCCCTTGCCGCACTGATGCTCGTAACCGGCGTTGCCTGCACCAAGACAGCCGAACCCGCCGCAGGTGCGGACGACGATTTTGCCTATATTCAGGATAAGGGCACGCTGACCATCGGCATCACGGAGTACGAGCCGATGAACTATTACGACGAAAACGGCAGTCTCGTCGGTTTTGATACCGAATTCGCCGAAGCGGTCTGCGGAAAACTCGGACTAACGCCTGATTTTGTAGTCATCGACTGGGATTCCAAAGAGCTCGAGCTCTCCAGTAAAAAAATCGACTGCATCTGGAACGGCCTTACCGTAACCGAGGAGCGACGCGCCAACATGGACTTCACAGCTTCCTATCTTAGAAATCAGCAGGTTGTCGTTGTCCGCTCCGAGGATGCGGCGGCCTACACCAGTGCCGAGAGCTTCAACGGCCTCGAAGTCGTTGCCGAAGCTGGCAGCGCAGGCGCCGACGCAATCGCCGCCAGCATGCCGGAAGCTGTCTTTATCGAAGTGCAGGCCCAAAGCGACGCGCTGCTAGAAGTCAAAGCCGGCAAAGCGGTCGCGGCAGTCGTAGACCTGACAATGGCGACGGCTATGACCGGCGAAGGCTCTGATTACAGCGACCTGATGATCGCTGACATCGATATGATGGACGAAGAATACGCCGTCGGCTTCCGTGTCGGCAGTTCCGCAACCGAGCAGTTCAACAGCGCTATCGAAGCGCTTAACGCGGACGGTACGCTCGCCGCACTTGCCGAAAAGTACGACCTGACCGGCCTTCTGATTTAAGCCTGGCCTCTCATCCCGAGTTGCAGCCGTCTGCGGAAGAAAGCTTTCTTCCGCAGACGCGTTTTTACCAAGTACGCCTATATGGCGAGGAACAAACCGCATGACAACATTTTTTACGGTAACGCTGAAGCTTCTGGAAGGTTTCGGTACAACATTTTTAATTTTTTTCGTAACGCTGCTGTGCGCGGTCCCACTGGGACTGCCCATTGCTTTTTGTTCGATGAGCCGTTTCAGTCCGCTGCGCTGGCTTTCGCGTGGATTTGTCTGGATTATTCGGGGCACGCCGCTGATGTTGCAGGTCATCATCGTGTTTTACGGGCCTGACCTTTTAGGCTGGAATCTTTCGTTCCCGCGTTTCGGCGCGGTGGCAATTGCATTTATTATCAATTACGCGGCATATTTTTCGGAAATCTACCGCGGCGGTATCGAGAGCGTGCCGCGCGGGCAATACGAAGCGGGTCAGGTGCTCGGGCTGAAAAAAAGCCAGATCTTTTTCCGCATCACACTGCCGCAGGTGATCAAGCGCATTCTGCCGCCCATGAGCAACGAAGTCATAACGCTGGTTAAGGATACGTCACTGGCGCGCATCATCGCAGTGCGCGAACTGATTATGGAAGCTTCGACGTTTATCAAAACAAAAGCCCTGCTCTGGCCCCTGTTCTATTCCGGCGCGTTCTATCTGCTCTTTTGCGGACTTCTGAGCGTTGCGTTCAACGCTCTGGAGAAAAAACTCGACTACATCAAGGTGTGACCCCTATGAAACATACGACGAACAATATTCTGGAAGTACAGTCCCTCGAAAAACACTTCGGTTCGGCCGAGGTGCTCAGCGGCATCGACTTTTCCCTGCGGCCCGGCGAAGTGGTTTCGATCATCGGCTCGTCGGGCAGCGGCAAGACCACGCTGCTTCGATGCCTCAATTTCCTTGAGCAGCCGGACGGCGGCCGTATCCTTGTTAACGGCGAAACGCTTTTCGACGCTGAAAGCCCTTCTGCCAGGCAGGAGAAAAGTCTGCGCCACAAGCGTCTGCATTTCGGATTGGTGTTCCAGTCTTTCAATCTTTTTCCGCAGTACACCGCGCGGCAAAACGTCACGCTGGCCATGAAGCTGCTGGCAAAGGAAAAACCGGATTACCGTAAAAACCGATCAGAAATCCTGCGCGGCATCGACGAACGTACGGATGCGCTCCTTGCCGAAGTGGGCTTGAGCGACCGGGCGGAACACTATCCCTATCAGCTGTCCGGCGGCCAGCAGCAGCGCGTTGCCATCGCGCGCGCACTTGCGCTAGGGCCGGAAATCCTCTGTTTCGACGAGCCGACCAGCGCGCTCGACCCTGAACTCTCCGCCGAAGTGCTCGGTACCATCCGCCGTCTTGCGGATATCGGACGGACGATGATTCTCGTGACACACGAAATGGGTTTTGCACGGCAGGTGTCAAGCCGCGTGCTTTTCATGGCGGACGGACGCGTCGCCGAGCAGGGAACTCCGGACGAAATTTTTGACGCGCCCAAATCGCCGCGCCTGCAGAGTTTTCTGCTAAACACATAACAATCAACGCATCACAAGCAGCCATTCAGTCGCTTTGATAGCGGTCCCGATTGCAAGAATACTCTCCGTACTTATTCAGGGCTGCGGTCCTGCCCCGTATATTCCGTCTGTGGTGGGTTTTTCCGGCGAAGCGGAAGTCTGTTTCAGGTGGACTCCCCGTGCGTTTTGCCGTTCGCCGTTCGGACGCAATGACGGCAAAACAGGATTCTCGTCAAAATACTGGCCTTACGGTCTAAGGCCGCCCGGTACCGGACGGCCTGTATTTGTGTCCCGCAATTCGCGGCAGATCGTCTAAAACTCAATGTCCTTCTCGATCGATTCTGTCCGGAACGTGACGATTTGGAAACGAAAATCCGTATCGACCGGCACAAGTACCATTTTCACGTGCGTATCCAGAAAATCGCGCGGATGAAACACAATGTCCGCGTCGACGGTGCCGTCGTCGTTATAGACCAGTTTCTCTATCTCGCCGTCGCCGTAGTTGAAATTACCGACGTTCCACCAACCCTGCCCGAAATAGAACGTGTCGCCGAGCCAGCCGGCTTCCGAATCCGTATCGCCGGCACCGGCAAGCCTGTAATAATCGTCCTTTTTCGGCATTTCGCATCCAAACAGGTCGAGCATATATTCGTCCGCAACTGCACTGTCAAGCGATATCACCGGATCTTCGTACTGCACGCGCGGATCGATGATCGCATCGGTATGCACGAGCATCGTGCGCAGAATATAAATTGCGTCGCTGAACGCGAGAGTCTGCGCAGTCGTGTAGTCCTGTTTTTCCACGAAGAGCAGGAACGATGCGATCTGCCGTACGGCATCGTCGTCCGACAGTCTTTGATTATTGCAGATCGCATTGTTTTCCGGCATGTTTTCCGTTTGCGCCCGGTCTGTTGTTTTCGTTGCAACGCCAGCATCGTAAGGCACGCAGGCGACTAAAAAAAGCAGCGCTGCTACAACGCAGCACCCCGCCGCCACTCGCCGGTCCAGCCTCTTCCGTTGCGCGCGTTTCCGGGCGCAGCGGCACGAAAATCCCTTCATATCCGTCCCCCCGTTTTCCGGTATGAGCTTTTGCCGTAATCTGGTTTATTCTAACCCGCGCACGGCGCAGCGTCAATTGTTTCGTCCGCTTGTTAAAAAACTCACAGCAATAAAAAAAGCACTCCGAAAAGACGCCTTCCTTCGCGGGAGCGATGGGGTTTTATGGAGCATTACTGCTGTACGCTTTACATTGTTTTACATGCGCCGACACGTCCGGCACTGTAATGCGCGCACGGCCAAATTGGCCTGCATTCCGTGTTTAGAATCTTTTAGAACGCAGAAAAGCAAGTGCGGACAAATCAGGAGCTTGCCACAGTGACCGTTTTTCAGTCGCAAAGTCCAACGATCTGCTCATTGATCCGCTCGGTCCTCTTTGGATCGTTCTCATCTTTCAGGTTATGTCCTACCCCGTTGATCACGCAGTAACGATACCCGTGTTCCGCGCAAAATTCCGCGAGCTTTTTACTCGAAAGAAACCGGTCCGTGGTGCCGAGCACCATCGCCGTTACCCTTGCGCCCGGTTTTAGCAGTTCGAGAGTTGCTTCCACCGGCGTTAATAACAGATGCCGCGGGGAAACGCCGCTCTCTTTCTCCGCAACGGCTGCGCATATAGTCCCAAGACTTTTAGAAATCCATACGACGTCCCTGTATTCGCTGAAATCCGCACCGCTCAGCTGACGCTTGGATGCACGCAGCGCGATACCGACCGCTTCCTCAAACGTCTCGATCTCCTGAAACGGAATATGCGAATAGTCGAGTTTTATCACATCGTACCCGCGTGCCTGATACGACTCTGCGCAAAGTGTAAAAAGCGTTTCCCTGCAGGTATATCCCGTACCCGGGAAGCAAACGGCAATACCTTTTTTCATGCCAAGGCTCTCCTTTCGTTCGTTGGCCGATTCGCTTTCCAGGTTGTGTTTCCAAAATCCGCAAAGCGCATTTTCGCCGTCTCAAGTTGCATATTCTTGTTGAAAAGCCTCGCTGCAGCACCGCTGCGCCTGCGTTTATCGCCTCAATCTGCAAGTCGATTCAGCAAAACTGCACTTCCAGGCTTTAGAAACACACCCTAGCTCTTGCTTAATTTTAACACGCACGCGGTTTCCCAGGCAAGACGCGGCCATACGACCCCCGCGTATAAAAAGATAACGATTTTGATGTAAAAAGTTGTCAAAACCGGTTGACTTTTTATGTGCGATTTGGTTTAATTCCGTTTAGTGAGTGTAAACATAAAGTTTAGGGGTAGTAGACTTCATGGAGATCGGCGTAAAAATCAAACAGCTCCGCCTTCAGCGCGGGTTGACGCAGGAGGAGCTCGCAGCACGCACCGAGTTGACTAAGGGTTTCATCTCCCAGTTGGAACGGGATCTGACGTCTCCCTCCATCGCCACGCTCATGGACATCCTCGAAGCGCTCGGTACCGACGTCGGCTCTTTTTTTAGCGACGCGGCGGAAGAAACCGTCGTGTACGCTGCGGACGACATGTTCGTCAAGGAGGAACCGGACGGCTGTACCATCCGCTGGCTCGTCACCAACGCGCAAAAAAACGCACTCGAACCCATCCTCGTGACGCTCCCCGCACACACCGAAAGCGTGCGAGACGACCCGCACGAGGGCGAGGAATTCGGCTATGTGCTTGCCGGCGGCGTTACACTGGCAATTGGCGAACAAAGATTCCGTGTGAAAAAGGGCGGCAGCTTCTATTTTCGCCCGACGCGCGTACACTATCTGATCAACACCGGCAAGGGCGAGGCACGTATCCTCTGGGTGAGTACGCCGCCCAGCTTTTAAGGAGAGTATATGAACGACAAACACCTGATCGAACTCGTCGGCGTTTCCAAGGCGTACGGCGGTGACGTCGCTCTTTCGCGCATAGATTTATATATCAAAGACGGCGAATTTTTAACGTTGCTCGGCCCTTCCGGCTGCGGCAAAACAACCATGCTGCGCCTCATCGCGGGGTTCATTATGCCGGATGAAGGACGCATCGAGATGGACGGCGCGGACATTGCGAACGTACCGCCCTACAAACGTAAAATCAACACGGTCTTCCAAAAATATGCGCTCTTTCCGCACTTGAATGTGTTCGACAACATCGCCTTCGGCCTCAAAATCCGAGGCGTGGACAAAGGCACGATCCGTGAAAAAGTGGAATCCATGCTCGAGCTCGTCAACCTAAAAGGCTACGGCGGGCGCTATATCGAGCAGCTTTCCGGCGGGCAGCAGCAGCGCGTCGCCATTGCGCGCGCGCTGGTCAACGAGCCGCAGGTGCTCCTGCTCGACGAGCCGCTCGGCGCGCTGGACCTGAAGCTCCGCAAGGAAATGCAGGTGGAGCTCAAAAACATGCAGCAGCGCCTCGGCATCACGTTTATCTACGTAACGCACGATCAGGAAGAAGCGCTGACCATGAGCGACACCATCGTCGTGCTCAAGGACGGTGTAATCCAGCAGATCGGCTCTCCGACGGACGTTTACAACGAACCGAAAAACCCGTTTGTAGCGGATTTCATCGGAGAGAGCAACATCATCCCCGGCATCATGCTGCAGGACTACAAAGTGCGCCTCAACGGCGTTGTGTACCAATGCGTCGACCGTGGTTTCGGCCGCAACACCGAGGTAGACGCGGTCGTCCGCCCGGAGGACATCGACATCGTCCCCGCCGAGGGCGCACGCGTCAGCGGCAGGGTCGTTTCAGTGGTGTTCATGGGGGTTCATTACGAAGTGGACGTGGACTGCGGCGGCTACGAATGGGTCATACAGACCACCGATTACGTTGCAAAAGGTGCGCTCGTCGGCATCTCCATACCGCCGGACGCGATCCATATCATGAAAAAAACGCAGCAAACCAACCTGTTCGACGCGGTGGCCTACCCCGACGACGGCGAAGTGGAGTTCTGCGGAAAGCGCTTCGCGTGCAGCGGGCTCGAAGGATTTGAAACGAAGGACGACGTGCTCGCGGCTATCGCGCCTGCAGACGTACGCCTGACCGCCCCGCAGGAAAGCGAGCTGACCGGCTTTGTAAAGGCATGCATGTTCCTCGGCACGCACTATGAAGTAAGCGTCACCTGCGGCGAAGAGGAATGGATCGCCTATTCTGACGATTACATGGAACCCGGCGAGGAGACCGGCGTTGACGTGGAAGCAAACAGGATTTCGGTGAGCGCCAATGAAGCGGAGTAACGCAAAAAAGAAGCCGGGCGCGGGCGCTTTCCGCATCAAGCGGAGCCTGTTTGCCGGGCCGTATATCGTTTGGATGGCCATCTTCATCCTTTCGCCGATGCTGCTCATCCTCTATTACGCTTTCACCAGCAGCGGCACGTTCACGCTGGAGTACCTGCGCACGGCACTCGGGTGGGACTATTTCCGCGTGCTGCTCGATTCGGTGCGCTTTGCGCTCTACACGACCGTGCTCTGCCTCCTGCTCGGCTACCCGGTGGCCTATCTGCTTTCACGCATGAAAAAGAGCATGGCGGCGCTGCTTTCGGTGTTTTTTATCGTGCCGATGTGGATGAACTTCCTGCTGCGCACCTACGCCTGGAAGGTTTTGCTCGGCGCGTTTACAAACATCCTCTATACCGAAAGCGCGGTGCTTCTCGGCATGGTGTATAACTTTCTTCCGTTTATGATCCTACCGGTCTACACGACGCTCATCAAGCTGGACCAAAGCTACATCGAGGCCGCCAGCGACCTCGGCGCAAACGCCGCGCGCACCTTCCTGCGGGTGGTGCTTCCCCTTTCCATGCCGGGCGTTGTGTCCGGCGTCACGATGGTGTTCATCCCGTCCACGACGACGTTCGCCATCTCGCAGCTGCTTGGCGGCGGCAAAACCATGCTCTACGGCGATCTGATCTACATGAAATTCATCACCGAGCAGAGCTGGAACGCGGGCAGTGCGCTTTCGGTGATCCTGCTCGTGTTCGTGCTGCTGTCTATGGCGCTGATGAAGAAGTCCGAGCGCGGCGCTTCCGAAGAGGAGGGCGACCGGCTATGGTAAAACGGCTGAAAAAGTTCTTTGCGGGCACGTATCTGGGCTTGATGCTCCTCTTTCTCTACGCGCCGATCGTGATTCTGATTATCTACTCGTTCAACCAGAGCAAGACGCTCGGCAACTGGACGGGCTTTACGTTCGACTGGTACGTCCAGCTCTTGCAGACGCCGGAGATCATGGACGCGCTGGCCGTAACGGTATCGGTCGCAGCCATCTCCTCCGTCGTTTCAACGCTGCTGGGAACCTACGCGGCCATCGGCCTGTACGCCATGAAGCGCAAAACGCGCGTCGTCTACGAAAATATCTCGCAGCTGCCGATGGTCAACCCGGACCTCGTGACCGGCATTTCGCTGATGCTCCTGTTCCTCTTTGCAGGCCTCAAGGACGGGTACACGCGCCTCGTGATTGCACATATCACGTTCAACTTGCCGTACGTGATCTTTTCGGTGATGCCGAAGCTGCGGCAAAGCTCGGACATGCTCTACGAAGCGGCGCTCGACCTCGGCTGCACGCCCCGGCAGGCGATCCGCAAAGTCGTCATTCCTGACATCATGCCCGGCATCGTCTCGGGGCTGATCCTTGCGTTCACGCTCTCGATCGACGATTTCGTGATCAGCTTCTTTGCGGGCAACGGCGTGGACAACCTCTCGATGTACATCTACGCGTCCGCGCGCCGAGGCGTGAACCCCGCGCTCTCCACCATCATCTTCGTACCGGTGGTAACGCTGCTGCTCTTCGTCAATCTGCGCACCATTCGCGAGCAGAAAAACGCCGAAATCCAGAATCGGAAAGTGGGCTTAAAGAACTAGTTTTTTACTTTTCTTAAAAGAAAAGTAATACAAAAGAATCCACATTGGCCGCAAAATGCGGATTGGCATAAAAAATAAGTTCTTTTTCCTCCTTTTCTTCATAAATAGAAAAGGACGTAAAAAGTGAATTGAAAAAAAGGCATTCATTGCAGAGTACAAAACAGCATGAAACAGCAAGTTCTTTTGCTTCTTTTCTTGAAAGAAAAGAAGCAAGAAAAAGAGGAATAACCATGAGGAGGAAACCATTTATGAAAACCGTAAAACGAATCGTCTGCCTGGCGCTCGCCCTGGCGCTGTCGCTCTCGTTTTTCGCGTGCGGCGAAAAGAAGGCGACGCTCAACGTGCTCAACTGGGGCGACTACATCGACCCCGCTCTGCTCAAACAATTCGAGCAGGAGACCGGCATTTCCGTTAAGTACACAACCATGACCAGCAACGAAGAAATGCTCGTTAAGCTCGCTTCGCCGGACTGCATCTACGACGTCTGCTTCCCGTCCGACTATCTGATCGAAAAGCTGATTGCGGACGATCTGCTCTACGAAATTAAAAAGGACAACATCCCGAACCTGAGCAACATCGATTCGCGCTTCCTCGACCTCTCATTCGACCCGGGCAATACATACAGCATCCCTTATATGTGGGGTACGGTCGGCATTTTGTATAACACGACCATGGTGGACGACCCTGTGGACAGTTGGAACATCCTCTGGAACGAAAAATACTCCGGAGAAATCCTCATGTACGACAGCATGCGCGACACCATCGGCATTACTCTAAAAATGCTCGGCAAGGACATCAACACGCGTAATGAAGCGGACGTGCTCGCCGCGCAGGAAGCGCTCATCGAGCAGAAACCGCTTGTACGCGCGTACCTGACCGACGATATCAAGATGGAACTCATCAACGGCAGCGCAGCGCTCGGCGTGGTTTACTCCGGAGACGCTGTATACTGCATTGCTGAAAACCCCGACCTTGCTTACGCCGTACCTCTGGAAGGCAGCAACGTTTGGTTCGATAATATTATCATCCCCAGAACCGCCTCACACAAGACCGAGGCCGAGGCGTTCATCAACTTCCTCTGCGACGCGGAAGTCGCCGCGCAGAACTCGGACTATATCGGCTACTCCACGCCCAACGCCGCCGCGCTGGAACTCATGGGGCCGGACTATATTGACGACCCGACCTACAACCCGCCGCAGGACGTACTCGACCGCTGCCAGATATACTATGATCTCGGCAACTTCGTAACGGTCTTCTCGGACGCATGGACTAAGGTTAAAGCGGCGTAAAGCATTGTTCAACGTCAACAAAGAGCCTGTCAGGCTATCGTCTGACAGGCTCTTCTTTTTTTATCTTCAAAAACACTTTAGAGTGGTTTCCTGGTTGCTTTTACCGGCACAGGTATTAATAATGCTAATAATTCTTATGAAACGGTGTCGCCATGATTTTTCTGTATATCGTTCTTGCCGCACTTTTTGTCTATATGATTTACGAATTCCTTTTTTGGGTAAGCCTATTTGCCCGTAACGCATATAAGTCCGGCCCGCACACTGTAAGCATACGGGCCGGGTTGCATCTTTATTTACGTTATGAAGCAGACGTTGCCGTTATTTGCTCGCCTTCGCCAGTTCCTCTGCGGCGATGACCTCCAGTTCCTCGCTGCTCATAGCCGTCGTGCGGCAAGCTTCGTAAAGCCCGTCGATACGT
>CAYTHS010000014.1:0-36510 GCA_964437665.1 uncultured Oscillospiraceae bacterium | reverse complement strand
CTGCTTGATCAGTAACTCGGAGTCTCCAATTTGCGAACTTTTGTTGACAGTACCCTGAAATATGCGTTCATATTACACCGCCTAATAAATATATTATCATGTTTCAACTATGTTAATTAGCCGATTTCACAACTTAATTATACCTACATCCAACCTGACCACACAACCCCGGAAAATCCGAAAAACATCTAAATCGACCACACGCGAACCGCTGACATCTAGCCTGACCACACTCCAAACTATGACATCTAAGTCGGTTTTTCAACGTCAATTTTTCTTAACATCGCTAACTAAATGAATGCAAAATGCTATTATAGAAAGCATAATTAAAATGTCAAGGACAATATGATAGGTGTCTTTTATTAAAAAATCGGAAGATGGTTCAATAATATGATGTGTGTTAGAAAAATAATTATTGTAATTTGCGAGCCTTTCAGCAGACATAAAATACATTTGTCCTTGAATAAATATCCATAATGCTAATACAGTACCCAACAACCATTTACCAACATTTTCTTTAAAAGCATATAAAGATATAGCTATAATAAAGATAATAAAAAATACTGCATCAATGGGTTCATCAACAAAACAAGAAATGACAAGTATAGAATCCCCTATTGCAAATCCAGTCATATCCAACAAGAACCATAAAGCTAAAGCAATCAAAACTACAAGTGAAATTTTTTTAGACTTAGACATATAAATTTTTTCCTTATTTAACGTTTATTTCTTAACCCTTGACATCAATACTACGGTCTCAACGTGCTCAAAACTCATCTGTATACCAACCTATCTCTCTCGATAGGTTTCTAATGCTCAAATAGGGTTTTGAGGTGGATTTTGGTGATTTTCGTTCATAATTTTCACTAAGCAAAATTAATCGATATGTTTCCAAATACAAGTACTTAATTTTGTATATATAAAAAATTCCCCGATTAAGGGCAAATTTATAATCTATTTATTAAATTTTTTAACATCTTTAATATATAACCTTTGGATTTCCCCACAATCAAGACAAACATCAGAATAAACTTGAACAACTCCCATAGTATGCTTTGTTTCATATTTTAAACCTAACTTACCATTTAATTCAGAATTTCCTAATTCAATTTCAGTTTTAATATTTTCACTTCCACAATTTTTGCATTTCATTTTTCAATCTTCTTATTTTTTTATTATATTATATCGCTAAATTCTTTCACTCGCAATTAAAACTTCCTCGACATCAACACGACCGTCTCCACATGGCACGTATGCGGGAACATGTCGACCGGTTGTACGGCGGCGAGCGAAAAGCCGCGTCCGGCGAGAAATTTGCAGTCGCGTGCGAGTGTCGCGGGGTTGCAGGAGACATAGACAACCCGGTTCGCGCCGCTCTGGGCGATCGCCTCCAGCGCCGCTTCGCCGCAGCCCTTGCGCGGCGGGTCGAGCACCAACGCGTCGATTTTCGTTTGTTCGGCGACGAGCCGGGGAAGGATCGTCTCCACATTGCCGGTGAGGAAGGAGGCGTTTGTGACATCGTTGAGCACGGCGTTGCGCTCTGCGTCTTCAATGGCGGCGGCGACCTGCTCGATGCCGATCACGTGTTTGCAGCCGTCCGCGAGGAAGAGAGAAATCGTGCCGACGCCGCAGTATGCGTCCACGATCGTCTCGTCCGGCTGCGCGGCCAGCAGCAACGCGGCGGCCTCGTAGAGCACCTGTGTCTGCGCACGGTTGACCTGCAGGAACGACTGCGGGCCGACGGAGAAGCGCTTGCCGCCGATGGTTTCGGTCAGCGCCGGTTTCCCGCAGAGCAGCGTGAAGCGTTCGCCAAAAACGACGTTGGTGTCTTTGGAGTTCTCGTTATGCCAGACACTCTCGCAGTCTCCGAGCAGGCGCAGCAGATCGTCCCTGCGCTTGAGCGTCCCGCACGTGACGACGATCACCATACGCTCACCGTCGGCATTCGTACGTACGACGACATGCCGCAGCTGCCCTTTGCCGGTCTTTTCATCGTAAACGGGAATGCGGCATTCATTCGCCCAGGTACAGACGCGCTGTGCGCACTCCATGATGCGTTCGTCCTGGATAGGACAGTCCGCCAAAGGTACGAGTACGTGGCTGCGCGCCGCGTAGAAGCCGAACACGGACGCGTTGGATACCGTGCCGAATGGGAAACTCCCTTTATTGCGGTAGCGGGACGGTTCGTCCATACCGGAAATCGGCCGCATAGGAACATCGGAAAACCCGCCGAGACGGATCAGCGCGTCGAGTACCCAACGTTGTTTTTGTTCGAGCTGAGCACCGTAGTGCAGGTGCCGCAGCGTGCAGCCGCCGCACTGCGCGTAAACAGGACAGCCCGGCTCTGCGCGGTCGGGCGAAACGGCGAGGAATTCCAGCGGCTTGGCAACGGCATAAGATGCCGTGACTTTGATAATGTGCGCGTTGACGGTCTCGCCGGGCAGAGCGCCGGGCACGAACACAGCGAAGTTTTCGACGCGCGCAACGCCCTGACCTTCGCTGGTCAGAGCGGTCACATGCAAAGTCAGATCGTCGTTTTTGGAAACGGGGGTGTTAATATATTTTGCCATAAGGTGGCGTCCTTTCCGCGCGGAATGCCGCGCGATGAGCATGATCGCTTGGTCTGCTGGGTGACGGAAACGGGGAGCGTTTACCTGAGCACGACGCACTCCTCGCCAAAACGCTTGCGAGCTTCCGACAGGAACCCGCTTTCCGCACCAACATAATATTCCTCCGGCACGCCTTTGGCGATGCGCTTTGCCGCGTCGAAGAGCACGACCGGCGTTTTACCCGGGTACTGCCGCAGAAAACTGCATGCGTCGCGGATGACCGATTCATTGAGCGACGGAAACTTGATATAAACGCTGCTTCCGGCTTCGCCGAGCGGCTGTAGCTGATTTACAAGAAGGGAATTGGGACGGTCTTCGCGTATGTTGAGAGTGCCCTTGATCAGCACCGCTGCGTCGTCTGTAAACAATTCACCCACCTGCTGGAGCGTTCGGGGGAAAAGCACTGCTTCCACGCGGCCCGTAATCCCTTCGAGCATGGCGTACCCCATCAGCCCCGTTCCGGAACGCGTAGGCTTCTGGCGGCACTGCGTCAGAAGCCCGCCCACAGTAACCGGCGCGTTGTCCGCGATTGCAGCTGTGCCGTCCGCCTCCATAAGGTCGGCGACGCTGTGGGGCAGCCTGGCCAGTTGTGACACAAAATTATCCAGCGGGTGCCCTGAGAGGTAGAGTCCGGTCGATTCGCGTTCCTTAGCAAGCGTGAGCTGATGGCTCCAGCTGCGAATCTGCGGAAGAGGGATTTGCGCGCTTTCGAGCGCCCCGTTGCCGCCGTCAAGATCAAAGAGGGAAAGCTGCCCGGTTTCGCGCGCTTTGCGGGCCGCCTGCGAAGCGTCCAGCGCACGTTCGTATACGGCAATGTACTGTGCGCGCGTGCCGTCCATGGAATCGAAGCATCCGGCGTAAATCAACCCTTCGAGGAGCCGCTTATTCAAGCCGGTTACACGGTCGCAGAAGTCAAAAAAGCTTTTGAAAGGTCCGTGTTCCGTACGTTCAGCGACCATCGCCTCCATGACGGCGCCGCCGACGTTTTTCACAGCGGAAAGCCCGAAGCGGATCGCGCCGTTTTCAACGGAGAAGCGCGCGCGGGAGTTGTTCACGTCCGGCGGGAGCACTTTAATATTGTTGCGGCGCGCGCAATAGACGTATTCGGCGACCTTGTCGAACGAACCTAAAAAGCTGTTAATCAGCGCGGTGAGAAACTCCACCGGATAATAGTGCTTGAGGTAGGCGGTGCGGTAGGCGAGTACCGCGTACGCCGCCGCGTGGGATTTGTTGAACGCATAGGACGCAAAGTCCATCATCTCGTCGAAAATCCTGTCGGCAACCTGCTCCGGAACGCCGTTTGCAACTGCGCCGACAACGCCCTCTGTGCCGTGAATAAAGTATCCGCGTTCTTTTGCCATCACGTCGTGCTTCTTCTTGGACATTGCACGGCGCACGATGTCGCTGCGGCCGTAAGAGTACCCCGCCAGCGTACGGACGATCTCCATAACCTGTTCTTGATATACCATGCAGCCGTAGGTGGTTTTAAGGATTGGTTCGAGCAGCGGATGCGCGTATACGACGCTTTTTGGGTTGTGTTTGCCTTTGACGTAGCGCGGGATCTGTTCCATCGGACCGGGGCGATAGAGGGATATGCCTGCGACGAGGTCCTCGAAACAGTCCGGCTGGAGCTGCTTGAGAAACTGCCGCATTCCGCCGGATTCAAGCTGGAAAACGCCGTCTGTGTCGCCCGAGGCGATCATGCGGTAAACCTCCGGGTCCGTAAACGGCATGCGTTCGAGATCGGGCGCCTCTTGCCCGTCTTCAGCGATGAACGAAAGGGTGTCGCGGATTACCGTTAGCGTGCGGAGGCCGAGAAAGTCCATCTTGAGCAGGCCCAGTTCTTCGAGCGTGGTCATCGGAAACTGCGTGGTAATCACCGCGTCGTTGACCTGGAGCGGGACGACTTCGACAATCGGAACGCTGGAGATGACGACGCCCGCCGCGTGCGTCGAACTGTGGCGGGGAAGACCTTCGAGCTTTAGGGAAAGGTCGATGACGCGTTTGATGTTCGGATCGCTCTGGTAAAGCGCTTTGAGTTCGGGGGAAAGCGTGAGCGCGCGAGCGAGCGTCATATTCAGCTCAGCCGGAACCATCTTGGAAAGACGGTCTACGTCCGCGTAAGGCACGCGCAGAACGCGGCCGACATCCCGGATAGCCGCGCGTGCGGCCATTGTACCGAAGGTAATGATCTGACTGACATGCCCGTCGCCGTATTTATGCGCGACGTAATCGATGACTTCCTGCCTGCGCTCGTAGCAGAAGTCGATGTCGAAGTCCGGCATGCTGACGCGTTCGGGATTCAAAAAACGCTCGAACAGCAGGTTGTACTTCAGCGGGTCCACGTCCGTGATGTCCAGACAGTACGCAACGAGGCTGCCCGCGCCGCTGCCGCGGCCCGGGCCGACCATGATGCCGTTGACCTTCGCATAGTGAATAAAATCCCAGACGATGAGGAAGTAGTCTACAAACCCCATTTGCTCGATCACACCCAGTTCGTATCGAAGCCGCTCGCGCGCGGTCTCGTCCGCCTGCGGGAGCTTTTTCTCCATGCCTTCGGCCGTGAGTTTGCGCAGATATGCGGCGTTTTCCATGCCGTCCGGTGCCGCGAAAGCGGGGAGGCGCCGAACGCCGAATTCTATTTTAAGGTTGCATTTGTCCGCAATCTCGCTCGTGTTGGCGAGCGCCTCGGCGTCCTCGGGAAGGGCCGCCAGCATTTCTTCGGCGGATTTTAGGTAGAATTGATCGCCTTCCATGCGCATGCGGTTGGTCTCGTCTACGAAGCGCTGCGTCTGGATGCAGAGCAGCACGTCCTGCGCTTCCGCATCTTCCGCTTCCACGTAGTGTACGTCGTTGGTGGCGACACATTTTGCGCCGATGTCCTTTGCGATGCGGCGCAGTCCCGGCAGCACCTGCTGCTGCTCCGGGATGCCGTGATTCTGCAGTTCGATGTAAAAATCTTCACCAAACATACCCTGCAGGCGCTTTGCAAGCCGGAGCGCGTCGTTATAGCGTCCGTTCAGCAGCAACTGGGGAATATCCCCGGCAAGACAAGCCGAAAGGCAGATAAGCCCTTCGGCATGCTCGCTTAACAGATCGTAATCGATGCGCGGTTTGTAGTAAAACCCGTGCAGGAACGCTTCGCTGGAAAGGTACATCAGGTTCTGGTAACCGGTATGGTTTTTGCACAGCAGGATGAGGTGCGCATACTCGCGGTCCTGGGAGCCTTCGCGGTCGCGCATGGAACGCGGGGCGACGTAGGTTTCCATCCCGATAATCGGCTTGACGCCTTCTTTCAGGCATGCCCTATAAAAATCGATCACGCCGTACATCACGCCGTGATCGGTTATTGCGAGCGAAGATTGTCCGAGCGCTTTGGCGCGTTTGACCAACTCCTGGATGCGCGCCGCGCCGTCGAGCAGGCTGTATTGCGTGTGTACATGCAAATGCGTAAATTCACTCATTCTGAATCTCCCTTGCGATCCTGATCAGTCGTGCCAAACGGTGGTTCATGCCGCTTTTACCGATTTCCGCCATGTCCGCCAGTTCCTGGAGCGTCGCGTCCGGATGATTCATGCGGAGCACCGCCGCTTCAAAGAGAGGCGCGGGCAGGCGTTTGAGTCCCATGTGTTCTTCGATGCATTCGATCGCGCGGCGCTGGAGCGCCGAGGCGTTCACGGTTTTGCCGATATTGGCCGTGTCGCAGTTGGTGGTACGATTGACATAGTTGCGGAAGTCACGCTCGGCGCGTACGTTTTCGAACTTCAGCGCGGAGGCATTCGCGCCGATCAGCGCGAGGAAGCCGGAAACGTCCTCGCCTTTGAAGTATACGATAAAGCGTTCCTTGCGGCGCATGGTTTTTGCCGCAACGCCGAACCGCAGGGCTAGAGCGCAGATCTGGCGCGCCAATTCTTCCGTACGCGCGACAATCTCAAGATGATAGCCCCGGTATGGGTCGCTGCAGGAGCCGCTGCCGAGAAAGGCTCCGCGCAGAAACGCGCGCTGCGCTTCGATGCCGGAAAGCAGCGCTTCCGGCGCCGAGCTTCCCAGGCGGTACCCGCCTTCCGCCGAGAGCAGCATGCCGGTGTCGAGCAGCAGGCGCTGCGCGTCCTTCCCGGAAAGTGTTACGACGGTGAGCGGCCGCCGCCGCTCGCGTTCGCTCAGCTCGATGACGGATTCAAGGTCGTAAAGCGAACCGGCAAGGGATAGCACCTGTTTTCCGACGGCGAGCGTTTCGGTAGTGTACACTGCGCCGCGTCCACGCCCGACATGCAGCGCGCCGCATGTCAGCGTCAGAGCGGAGAGCTGCGCAAGCCGCGCTTTACTTGTGCGGATACGCGCTTTGACGATGTTCTCCTTGGCTTTGCTCGAAAAAGACATGTGCTTTGCTCCATTTTGCGCCATCTGCGCTTCCGGTTCGCGGCGCGATGGCTGCTTTCGCCCGGCTGCCGGACGTTTCAAACAGCTAAACCATGCCCGGCGTTTGGGAGAATGCACCGCAGTGCGCGCGCATTGCCCGGCAATGGCCTGCGCAGCGTGCCGCCCACGGCACGCAAGGCAAGCGGCTGGTGAACTCACGTGTTTTCAAAACGTTCCTTAATGTCGGTGGCCTCGCTGTCCAGATCGCGGTGGTATACGCGCACGTTCATGCCGCGCTGAACGAATCTCGCCGCCAGTTCCTCCGCTGCGGCGACCGAACGATGCCGTCCGCCCGTGCATCCGAAACATACGCGCAGGATATGTTTGTTTTGCTCAAGGTAGAGCGGCAGCATTTCCACAAGCATCTTTTCGACCGCGTCGAAAAACTCCGGCACGTATTTCTGCGCCATCACGAATGACTGAACTTTTTTATCGACGCCGGAAAGCGGACGGTACTCGCTGAAGTAAAACGGATTCGGCATGAAGCGCATGTCCAAAACAAAATCCGCGTCCACGGGCACGCCGCGCTTGTACCCAAAACTGCAGAACAGAAGCGTTACGTCCTTGCTTTCGTATTCGGGCAGCACCTTGGCGATGAGGCAGGGAAAATCACGCGGCTTTACGTCGCTTGTGTCGAGGATGTAGTTTGCACGGTTGCGAAGCGGCTGCAAAAAGACGCGTTCGCGTTTCACCCCGGTCGTCGCGTCGCCCGCTTCGCCGAGAGGGTGACGGCGGCGCACTTCGTTGTAACGCTTGCGCAGAACGTCGTCGCGCGCGTCGAGAAATAATATTTCATACGGCGTATCGAGCGCGTCGAACGCCTCGGCGATGGAAGCCGAACTGTGCGAGAGCAAGCTTTCCCGGCTGTCCACCGTGACGGCGGCTTTGCGGATGGCCGGCGTTGCATTTGCGCAGAGGGAAACGAACTCGTGCAGCATGGAGGAAGGCAGGTTGTCCACACAGAAAAAACCCTGCTCCTCCAGACAGCGCAGCGCGAGAGATTTGCCTGCGCCGGAAAGTCCCGTAACGATTAACAGATACATAAATAACATCCTTTTTCGGCCCTGACGGCAGGTGCGCAGACTGCTGCGATTATAGTTCGGAAAGCAGCTTTACTTCCCGTTCGAGCCGTACGCCGGTTTCGTCGAAAACGCGCTGCTGAATGACCGAAATCAACTCCATCACGTTCCGTTCGGTCGCGCCGCCGTTGTTGACGATGAAACCCGCGTGCAGCGGACTGACCTGCGCACCCCCGACGGAATATCCTTTGAGGCCGCAGTTTTCAATCAGCGCGCCTGCAAAGCGGCCCTTGGGACGCTTGAAAACGCTGCCTGCGCTTGGGAGGGAAAGCGGCTGCTTCCGCTTGCGCTGGCGGCTTGCTTCGAGCATGCGCTTTTTTGCGCCTCCATCGTCTTGTTCAAGCTGAAACGTCGCGGAGAGTACGATCATATCCGGCGCGGCGTATTTGCTCGAACGGTTCCCGAAGTCGCTTTTTTTTGTTTCGATGTCAAACACGCGGCCGTTTTTCAGCACGCGTATGCTTTTGATGATATGGCGGATTTCAGCACCGTATGCACCGGCGTTCATTGCGACCGCTCCGCCTACCGTACCGGGAATGCCGGAGAGCGATTCCATGCCCATAAATCCGTTTGCGACGGAGTCGCGCGCAAGCACGGACAGCGCCGTGCCGGCCGGACTGGTGACGGTGTCGTCCACGAAAAGAGGCGGGGTGAGCGGCGTATCGATGCGGATCACGACGCCGGGATAACCTGCGTCCGGCGCGAGCACGTTCGTGCCGTTGCCGAGTATGCAGTATGGGCAGCCGAACTGACTGCAGGCCTGTATCGCGCGGCGGATATCCTCCGCGCCGCGCGGGCGCAGAACAATAGCCGCCGGCCCGCCGATACGAAAGCTGGTCAGCGAGGAAAGCGGCACATTAAACCTGACATGCAGGTCTTTCAGCGTCATGTACAGGCGCTCTAGCTTATTCTCCATGCTGGTATCATAACAAATTGGACATATTTTCTCAACCAAAAAAGGCGGGTTTGAAGTCCTAAACTGCAATCTTTTATACGAAAAAACGCAAAAATACAGCGCCTCTCTGCAAAGCCGCCGGTGTTTCCTTGTGATAAAAAGATTGCTCTATAAAAAACAATACAAATGACTGTACAAGCATATGCAGTTAAGACGGAAACTAGAAAAACATTCGTATTGAAAAACATCGGCTTCGGCACGTTATACCGAAAAACGCCTTTTCACTTGCGATGTTTCAGAGGGTCGCCCGATCGGCGGGCAGCAGTGCGCCGGCATATGCCGCGGCAATCTGCTCAAGCGACATGCGCGCGTTGGCGGCACTTGGGGAGGGGAGCGTTTCGCAGGGGATTCCGGTTTTTGTCTCGAGTAGTTTTCGATAGAGCCTTGCCGCTGTCGCACCCGTGCAGAGCACGCGTTGAATGTTCGTGCCGCAAAGGAGGCCCGCAACGTCGTTTGCAGCGGGATTTCGAATGCTAGCGTCGCTCGCGCCGATGATTGTGCAGCTTCGAAGCACATCCCATAGGGCGAGGCGGCGACGCAAAACGAGAGCTTTTTTTTCGGTGGGCGTTTGCGGCGCGGGTTCGCCGTAAACCAGCGCGAGCGCTGGCCAGAAGCGATTCTGCGGGTGCGCGTAATAAAAAGAGTCCGCGCGCGATTTAGGCGAGGGCATCGTGCCGAGGATGAGTATTTCGCTCTCCGGCGATACGATCGGCGCTATGGTGTGAACAACGTATTCCATATCGGAAGAAACCTCCGTTTCTGCTGACTAATTACATTGACTAAAAGGAACGTCCTGATACTGAGCCTAACCGATTTCACGTGCGATTACAAATGCGAAGGCGGGCGATCCGGGGGTGCCTGGCGGACAACGCGCTGCGCGTCGATGATTCGCATGCGATATGGTTGCCCGTAAATAACTCTTATGTTAAGATGTTGGCATGAGTCACTTGAAACGATTTCTTTCTTATTATAGACCGCATCGGAAGCTATTGATACTCGACCTCTGCTGCGCGTTTGTCATTTCTGCGATCGACATCGCCTATCCGATGCTCACGCAATATATCCTGCGAACGCTCCTGCCGCAGATGGCGGTAGACGCGGCGCTTCTGCGTGTTTTCGTATGGCTGATAGCGGGCGCTTTTTTTGCGTACGTCATTCGTTCGCTGCTGCTGTATGTCGTCAATTACTGGGGACATAAACTTGGGGTGTTCATGGAGGCGGACATCCGCAAGGATATCTTTTCGCATATCCAGGAACTTTCGTTCAGTTTTTTCGATAAGGTGCGCACGGGAAAACTCATGTCGCGGCTGACAACGGACCTCTTCGACGTCACGGAACTTGCGCATCACGGCCCGGAGGACGTGCTGCTTTCAGTTACTACTCTGGTCGGCGCGTTTGCCTGTATGGCGGTTCTGGAATGGAGGCTGGCGCTGGCGCTAATGTGCATCGTGCCGGTCGGCATCCTTTATGTGATGAAAATTCGTCTCAAGATGCGCCGTGCATCGCTCTCCGTAAAGGCGCGGGTAGCTGAGATCAACGCAAGCATCGAGTCGTCGATTTCCGGTGCGCGTGTGGCCAAGGCGTTTACCAACGAGGAGCACGAACTGGAGAAATTCGATACCGGCAATCAGAATTTCGTGCACGCAAAAGACAGCTTCTATCGCTATATGGCGTTCTTCAACAGTGGCATGGAATTTTTCATTGGGATGTTCAATCTGGTCGTGCTCGCGCTGGGCGGGTATCTGATTTATCGGAGCAGTCTCGACCCGATTTTGCTGATCACGTTCGCGCTCTATATCGCGGCGTTCGTGCAGCCGCTCAAGCGGCTCGCGAGCTTCACCGAGCAGTACATCCTCGGCATGGCGGGTTTTTCGCGTTTTTGTGAGATTATGGACATCGAGCCGGATATCAAAGACCGGCCGGGCGCGGAGCCGATAGAAAACGTAAAAGGCGATATCCGCTTTCAGAACGTTACGTTCGCTTATGAAAGCGGCAGAAGCGTGCTTTCGCATATCAATCTTGATATCCCCGCGGGCAGGACGCTTGCGCTGGTCGGGCCGTCCGGCGGCGGAAAGACTACGCTCTGCCATCTGATCCCGCGCTTCTACGAACTGCGCGAAGGCTCGATCACAATAGACGGACGCGATATCCGCGATATCACGCTTCGCTCGCTTCGCCGAAATGTTGGTATCGTCCAGCAGGACGTGTTTCTTTTTGCCAGCAGCGTGTTGGAAAATATCCGCTACGGGCGAATCGACGCTACGGACGAAGAAGTCGTCGAGGCGGCCAGGCGCGCGCATATCCACGACGAAATCATGCTCTTCCCGAACGGTTACGATACCGAGGTGGGCGAGCGGGGGCTCATGCTCAGCGGCGGGCAGAAGCAGCGCGTATCCATCGCGCGGCTGTTCCTGAAAAACCCGCGCATCCTGATTCTGGACGAGGCGACCAGCGCGCTGGACACCGTCACAGAACATGACATTCAGCATGCGTTCGAGGAGCTTTCCGTAGGGCGCACCACGCTGGTGATCGCGCACCGGCTTTCCACCGTCAAACACGCGGACGAGATCGTCGTACTGGACGAACAGGGGGTCCGCGAACGCGGCACGCACGGGGAACTGCTGCACAGCGGCGGATTGTACGAAAAGCTCTACCATGCGACCATGATCGACTAGGTTGTGTTTCCAAAATCCGCAAAGCGCATTTTCGCCGTCTCAACTTGCATATTCTTGTTGAAAAGCCTCGCCGCAGCATAGCGCGCATTCCTGACGGAACCTATTTCGGACAGCCCCATTGAGAGGAGTATTCATTCTTGAAAAGACGCACGCTCACCATTATCCTGATCATTCTTTTAGTGGTTGCCGGTCTCTGGTTTATGCGCGGGCAGACCGCGGACGTAACACTTCCCGCCGACCAGCAGGACGGAACGCTTGTTTCGCTCGGTACGCCGGGACTGGAGGAAGCGCTACAGGGCGCGTCGACGGACGAAACGACCGTCCCGGCGACGGAAAACGGAGCCGCTCTCGACGAGCAGGGCTCGTATACGAGCAAAGACGACGTTTCGGCGTATCTTGCGCAGTATGGCAAGCTGCCTGAAAACTTCATCACCAAAACACAGGCGCGCGAGTTTGGCTGGGAAGGCGGCGGCCTGGACGATTATGCGTATGGGTATTGCATCGGCGGCGATTCATTCGGTAACTATGAAGGATTACTGCCGCAAGCTGCGGACCGCTCGTACTACGAATGCGACATAGACACCCTGCATGCGGATTCGCGCGGGGCAAAGCGCATCGTGTATTCCAGCGACGGGTTGATCTATTATACGGACGATCACTACGAGTCGTTCTCGCTGCTGTACGGCACGCCGTAACACCGTAACACAAGGAGGAAAGGCGTTATGCCTAAGAAACGGCGGGTCGTTCTCAACGGCAGGAAGATGAGCACGCGTGCGCAGGCGCACGCTCACCTGAGCAAAAAGCTTAAACTCCCGCGCTGGTACGGGCGCAATCTTGACGCGCTTTGCGACTGTCTTGGCGAAATCGGAACGCCGACGGTGCTCGTGTTGCGCCACGCAGGTGCGCTGAAGAAAAATCTCGGTGCATACGGCGACAAGATGCTTTGCGTGCTTTCGTCTATGACGGGGGTAAACCCAAATCTGGAACTGACCGTACGCGAGCGGTTCTGAACGTTTCGCCGTTCTGTACGTTGGCAAAAGCGCCGGGCAGGCGCTTTCAATTTGTCAAAAAAGCCTTGGGGATTGTTAAGGGCCGCAGCCCTTAGCCCGTTGATTCGTCCATCTGGGACAACGGATCGCCCGTTTCGGGCGGGTTCTTTGTGCTCTTTGCCGCCCGTGAGCCTGAAGGGCGAGAGGCAAAGAATAGTTATCCCGTCAAAAAAACAGGTTTTTTGACGGTCTCAAAGCGCCGGACAGGCGCTTTATTCGTGCGCCTGTTTTCACCCGAAATCAAGGGTTTTCTGTTGACCGGAAATAAAAAGACATCGTATACTATAACAAATAAAGTGGCTATCATATCTTGTACAAACGGACGAGGTTCATGGAAAGCACCGTGTTTTCGAATACGGTTTGCGCTGAAGTCGATACTGTAACGCAACAGAAAAGGCGGACTGCATGACCGCAAACACGCACAAACGGACAGACCGGCGCAAGGGGGTCGGAGCGAGTGATTATCGTTCAATGGATTTTGAATCGTCTGATCATTGTGACGGCGGGGTCCGTTGCGTTGCTCGCGCTTTTATTATTCCTGCTGTACCTGAGCGATATGGCCAAAAATAAACTCGTGCAAAAGATGCGTGAAAAGTTGCTGTGCATACTTTCCGGCGAAACGAACGCCAGCCGTATCCGCGTCCGGTTGCAGGACCTGGCGCGTCATGGCGGCGGATCGGAATCGATCAGTAGTATCCGCGGGATCCGCACGCAGCGCGGGATGCAGGTAATTGCCGAAACGGCCGGCGACCTGACAGGCATGGAAAGAGCGGCGCTTACCCGCGAGGTTGGCGGCGAATGGTATGGCCGTTATTTAAAAAGGCAATTACGGCAGAGAAACGTGGAATCGGTTATTCTCGCCGTCAGGCTTACCGGCGTGCTTGGGCTGCGGGAGTATATCGCGGACATTGTTACGCAAATCTACTCTTACAGCGCAACAACACAGATACAGCATATTGGAATGCTTTCGCTTTGCCTGCTGGGCGCGGAGAAGGACCTGGTCGCCATATGCCGCGATCAGAGTGTTGCTTCACTGCTTTCGTTCCGGACGCTGGAGCAGCTTTTCGTCGCGTATACGGGCGACCGGGAGAAACTTTGCAGACTGCTGATTGACACGGCGGCGGACCAGTATATCCGGCGGACGTGCATCAAAGTGATCGGCGAACAGGGCTACACGCGTCTTGCTCCGCTTGTTATGCCGCATCTCGAAAGCGATGATATTAACGTCCGTATAGACGCGGTCCGAACCCTCGGAACGCTCGAATACGGACCGGCGCTTGCGCGCACGCGCACGATGCAAACGGACGACCGCTGGGAAGTCCGCGTTGCGGTGGCGGCGGCGTTGGGGCGATACGGCGCTGAAGAAAACATGGAACCCCTGCTCGCGCTTTTATGCGATCGTGAATGGTGGGTTCGTTTCCGCGCCGCAGAAGCGCTGACCGGCTGTGTGGACAAAAAAGCGCTGCTTGAACGTGTCGATGGAACACACGACCGTTACGCAAGCGAAATGATGCGCTTTGCGCTCGACAAACGGATGCTGACGGAAGGGGGCGCGGCGTGATGAGCCCGGAGTGGTACACGATTTTGCTTTGCGCCGATTATTTTTTGCTGGCGTTCGTAATCGCCGTAAATGCGGTATGGCTGGTGCAGATAATTACCTATTCGTCCGTGCTGCGCAAATACGTCCGTTCGCTGCAGTATGTCGACTACAAAAGGTTCTTGGATTCCGAGCACATGGCGCCCGTTTCGCTGATTGTCCCGGTATACGGCGATCTAACCGCCATTTTGGATTCGGTTCAGAATCTGCTTTCGCTCGATTTCCCTGAATATGAACTGATTCTCGTGAACGACGGTTCGCAAGAAGGCGCGCTGGAAATGCTGGCAGACACGTTCAGGCTTCTGCCGTTTCGGCAGCCGTATAAAAGGACGCTGAAAACCGAACCGGTCAAAATGATTTACCGCTCGGCGGCGGACGTCCGGCTGATCGTGCTGGACAAAGAGAACGGCGGATTGGCGGATGCGATGAACGCCGGCGTCAACGTGGCTTCGTACCCCGTGATCGTCTCCGTACGGGCGGGGGTTATTCTCGATAAGAGCGCACTGAACAAGATCGTTTATACGTTTGTGAGCGACCCCGGCTGTATTATTGTCGGCGGCGCCGCGCGCGTTAAAGGCGAGGCCGCAAGCGAAGGGACAAGGAGGATGGGGATTCATAAGGCGGTGGCGGGACTGCAGGTTACGCTGCGTCTGCGCGATTTATTCGCTGGTGCGCCGTGGTTCGGAGTTCTGGGAATGCTGCCTGGCGTACCCGCCGCGTTCGGGGCGTTCGGTAAGGCGGCGGTGATTGAAGCGGGCGGCTATTCGTGCAGCTGCGTCTGCGAAGACATGGAACTCGCGATCAAGCTGCATGGATTCATGCGATGCAAAAAGAGAAAATATTCCGTACGCTTCCTTCCGGACCCGATTGGCTGGATACGGCCGCTGGAGCGGTTTTCCGATCTTGAGAAACAGCGAAAGCGCCTGCATGGTTGTCTGATCGATCTGCTGCTCGGGTACAAAGAACGCCTTGGCAATCCAAAACACGGGTGGGCCGGTGCGTTTTGCCTTGCGTATTACTGGGCTTTTGAATGGATCGCGCCTCTTGTTATCACCCTCGGATTCCTGCTTGTCCCACTCTCCTGTATTCTCGGCGTGGTCGGCTTGTGGTTCATGCTTTCCTATTTTATCGTTGCGGCGTTGTTCGGAGCTGTCGTTTCGGCGGGGGCGCTGCTGCTCGAGGAGAATGCGTTTGGCAAAAAAAATGACCTCAAGCGGCTGCAGCGGCTGTTTTTCATTGCGGTGGCTGAAAATTTCGGCTGGCGTCAGATCGATACCGTCTGCAAGGCGGAGAATGCGATCCGGCATGGAAAGCACGGACGCCGGCGCGTCCGCCGGGACGACGGATAAGGTGTATAACCAGGAAAGGGGTGTATGTGGCCACAAAATCGCGACAGTGATCCCTGCAGCATGCTGCAAAACTGTGCCGCAGTCTTTTTTGGGTGATCTGCAAACGCGTATCCTAAACACACCCTTAATCACGGAATACAACAAGAAAATGGAAACCGAAGGCATAATTTGAACGATTGGTATGAATTTCTGAAATCGGTCTTGCAAGCCGCCGCGGCAGACGCCCGGCGGCTTTTGCGTGCCGGAACCTGCCGGGTGCTGAAATGGAAGCGGATGGACCATCTCTTTACAGTAAACGTGTACATATGACAGTGCGCGGTTTTGTTTGGACAGTTTTGGACTTATAATACACAAATTCATTAAGTTTTCAATGAAAAAACAAGAAAGGCGGCGAAACAAATCGGTTTTGAGAAAAAGCAGATGTTTTTTCAGAAAATATATTGGCGTACACGGCGAAGAACAGTTATACTATATTTGGTGGAATTTAGCAAACATTTTATGATAATGCGGAGTGATGCGGAAAGGACGGCAGGCAGGCTATGATACGGCTGCAGAAGTACCTTGCGGAGGCCGGCGTAGCGTCGCGCCGTGCAAGCGAAGCGTTGATCGAAGCGGGGCGTGTTTGCGTCAATGGCGAAACCGCGCAGATCGGCCAAAGCGTCGAACCGGAGGCAGACGAGGTCATGCTGGACGGTAAGCGCGTGTTTGTGGAAACGAAGGTGCTCACCTTTGCGCTCTATAAGCCGAAAGGCGTGGTTAGTACGTCGGATGATCCGCAGGGGCGCAGGACCGTGCAGGATTATGTGCGCGACGTTCCCGTCCGGCTTTACAATGTGGGCCGGCTGGATATCAACTCGGAAGGTTTGCTGCTCATGACAAACGACGGCGAACTGGCGTACCGCATGACGCACCCGAAATTCTCTGTGGAGAAAACCTATTACGCAATCTGCGACGGCGAGCTTACCGGGGAACAGGCGAAGAGACTCGAAAACGGCGTTCCGCTTGAGGATGGCACGACCGCGCCGGCAAAGGTAGCGCACATTCGGCGCACAAAGACAGGGGACACGTGCTTTCTGATAACGATCCACGAAGGGAAGAACCGTCAGATCCGCCGTATGCTCGAAGCCGTGGAACACCGCACGCTGCGGCTTAAACGCGAACGGTTCGGCCCCATAGCGCTAGGTGACATGAAGCCGGGGCAACGGCGCGCGCTGACGAAGGACGAATTGGACGCATTGAGAAGCCGGCTCGGCCTGTAAGCGGGATCAATCAATATTCGGCAAATAATTTTTCAAACACGAGCAGGAACAAAAGGGTTTCTGTCGAATATATAGAATATGGGATAGGATGAGGATATTTCATTCAATCCAAACGATCAAATAACGGAGGTATACATATATGGGTGGCATGCCGGTTTGGCTCAGCACTATGCTGATTGGACTGGGGACCGTGTTCGTCGGACTGATTTCATTGATTTATATCATCAAGCTTTCCAGCGTTATCATCCGGGCGCTTGAAAAGAAGAAAGCGCCTGCGACGGAAGAATCCGTCGAGACTGCGCCGATTCAGGACCGCGGCGCGCTTGTGGCGGCGGTTTCCGCGTGCGTTGCGGAAGTGATGGGCAGGGACGTATCCGGGCTCCGGATCGTTTCGCTCAGGCGCGTAGGATAAAGAGTTTTTGTTTCATCAACATAGAGGAATAATCGGAGGTATTTATGCGTAATTTCTTAGTGAACGTCAACGGGACCCAGTATGAAGTAGCTGTCGAAGAAATCGACGGAAAAACTGCTCCGGCAGCTAAACCGGTTGCCGCACCCGCTCCCGCGGCGCCCGCCCCGGCGGCAAAGCCGGCGGCAGCGTCCGCAAACGGAACAAAAGTAACCTGCCCGATGCCCGGAACCATCCTCGAAGTCAAGGTCCAGGACGGCGACACGGTCAAAGCCGGACAGGCGATTTTCGTACTGGAAGCGATGAAAATGGAAAGCGATATCCCGGCGCCCGTCGCGGGTACCGTTCGCGGCGTCAGCGTGCAAAAGGGCGCGTCCGTGGATACAGGCGCTCTGCTCTGCTCGATCGAGTAAGGGAGCGGCGTTATGACGGAGTTTTTGCAATCCACGGGGTTTTACCAGCTATTCAGTTCACCGCTGAACCTGGTAATGATCCTGATCGCATGCGTATTGTTATACCTTGCGATCGTTAAGAAATATGAACCGCTGCTGCTGTTGCCGATCGCCTTCGGCATCCTCTTGACCAACCTGCCCGGCGCGGGACTCTTTCATGAGGAATTTTTCAAAAAGGAAATCGTAGACGCGGCAGGAAACGTCACTTACGGCGTCGACTGGGCGATGCTTGGCGATCCCAAGCAGGCGGGCCTTCTGGACTATATCTACCTCGGCGTCAAGCTCGGAATCTATCCATGCCTGATCTTCATGGGCGTTGGTGCGATGACGGACTTCGGCCCTTTGATCGCCAACCCCCGCGCGCTGATTTACGGCGCGGCCGCACAGGCCGGCATCTACATTGCGTTCATCCTCGCGCTGCTGCTCGGTCAGTGGTCGTGGGCGAGCAATGTGCTCGGCATTAATTTCACGGCCAACGCCGCGGCTTCCATCGGCATTATAGGAGGCGCGGACGGACCCACGGCGATACTCGTGACCAGCAAGCTTGCGCCGGAACTGCTCGGACCGATCGCGGTCGCGGCATATTCCTATATGGCGTTGGTTCCGGTCATTCAGCCGCCGATTATGAAGGCGCTGACCAGCAAAAAGGAACGCATGATCAAGATGTCACAGCTCCGCAGCGTGAGCAAGACCGAAAAGATCGTTTTCCCGATCGTTACGTCCGCGTTCGTTATCCTGCTGCTCCCGTCGGCGGCGCCGCTGATCGGGTCGCTGATGCTTGGTAACCTCTTCCGCGAAAGCGGCGTTGTCGACCGACTCAGCAAAACGACACAGAACGAACTGATCAACATCGTCACGATCTTCCTTGGCGTGTCCGTGGGCGCGACCGCGACGGCCAACACGTTCCTGCGCTGGAACACCATCGCGATACTCATCCTCGGCGTGCTTGCTTTTGCATGCGGATCGGCAGGCGGCGTGCTGCTGGTGAAATTCACGAACCTGTTTACGAAGAAGAAGCTCAACCCGCTGATTGGAAGCGCCGGCGTTTCCGCCGTACCGATGGCGGCGCGCGTTTCGCAGAGCGTCGGCCAAAAGGAAGACCCCACGAATTTCCTGCTCATGCACGCCATGGGGCCCAACGTCGCGGGCGTGATCGGCAGTGCGATCGCCGCAGGCGTATTCCTCTCGCTCTTTGCATAACACGACCGTAACGGCGCGCGCGGCGCTACCCCGTCGCGCCGCGCCGCTGTAAAGGAGTTGCACGATATGACAAAATTAATGATTACCGACACGATCCTGCGCGACGCGCATCAATCGAAGGCTGCAACGCGCATGCGCACCGAGGATATGCTCCCCGCGTGCGAAGTGCTCGATTCCATCGGTTACTGGTCGCTGGAAGTCTGGGGCGGCGCAACGTTCGATTCGTGTCTGCGTTTTTTGAACGAGGATCCCTGGCAACGGCTCAGAACACTGCGCAAAGCGCTCCCCAAAACGAAGCTGCAGATGCTCTTCCGCGGTCAGAACATCCTCGGTTACAAACATTATGCCGACGACGTGGTCGAGCAGTTCTGCCGCAAGGCCATTGAAAACGGCATCGACGTCATCCGTATTTTCGACGCGCTCAACGATCCGCGCAACCTTGAAGCCGCGATTCGGTTCACCAAGAAATACGGCGGTATCTGCGAGCCGGCCATCAGCTATACGGTTTCCCCCGTGCATAACGAGGATTACTTCGTCAATCTGGCCAAGGAATTGGTACAGATGGGCGCGGATACCATCTGCATCAAGGACATGGCGAACCTGCTGCTGCCCTACGACGCGTTCAAACTCGTTACCCGGCTTAAAAAAGAAGTCGACGTGCCGATTCATCTGCATACGCACAACACCACCGGCACGGGAGACATGGTGTACCTCATGGCGGCACAGGCCGGCGTGGACATCGTGGACTGTGCGCTTTCGCCGTTTGGCAACGGGACCGCGCAGCCGGCGACCGAGCCGCTTGTGGCGGCTTTGGGCGGAACCGACCGTGACACCGGCATGGACCTCAAGAAGCTCTCTGAAGCCGCGGCGTTTTTCCGCCCGGTGTTCGACCGCATGTTCAAGGACGGCACGATCTCCGTCAAGGCGCTCGGCGTGGACATCAACACGCTGCTTTATCAGGTGCCCGGCGGCATGCTTTCCAACCTGATTTCGCAGCTCAAACAGGCGCACGCCGAAGACAAGTACTACGACGTGCTCGAAGAAGTCCCGCGTGTGCGCAAGGACTTCGGTTATCCGCCGCTGGTCACACCCACCAGCCAGATTGTCGGAACGCAGGCAGTTATGAACGTTCTGCACGGCGAGCGCTACAAGGTCTTCACTAAAGAATCCAAGGCGCTGTTGCGCGGCGAGTACGGCAAGCTGCCCGGTCCGGTCAACGAAGAAGTGCGCAAAAAAGCCATCGGGGACGAAGAAGTCATTACCTGCCGCCCCGCGGACCTGCTCAAGCCGGAACTCGAAAACTATCGCGAGGAGATAAAAGACCATATCCGTCAGGAAGAAGACGTGCTCAGCTACGCGCTCTTTCCGCAGGTTGCTCTCAAGTTCTTTGAAGCGCGCGAAGCGGCGGAGCGGAAAGCTTCCGAGCCGGAAGACGCTGTGCGCACGCTCTACGTGGAGGATATGGGGGCGTAAAGATGAAACAACTGCCGAACATTTTATCCGGTTTGCGGCTGGTATTGGTCGGCGTGTTCGTCTGGCTCTTTCGGGCAGGCAGGTATATGCCTGCCCTTTCCGTTTTTGTATTTGCGTTCTTTACGGACGTGCTTGACGGACAGATCGCACGGGCAAACGGCTGGGTGACGAATCTCGGCAAGCTTCTCGATCCGCTTGCCGACAAGATGATGACGCTGGCCGCGCTGATTTGCATTTATCTTGGCAGGCAAAACAACACATATCTTCTTTTGTTTCTGCTGATGGCGGTGAAGGAAGGCCTCATGATCGCCGGCGGGCTGTTCATGGCGAAGCGCAGCGTCGTGGCCATGGCGGATTGGCCGGGCAAGATTGCAACGGGACTTTTCGCCGTGGGCGTCATGCTCTCTCTGCTGTCGTTTCTGTCGCTGCAGGTTGAGCCATGGAACCTCTATATCCTTGGCGCGGCGACGGCCGTTTCCTACTTCGCGCTGATCTATTATGCTGCGACCCAGCTTCCAAAAGCGATTGGTCGGGATCAGAAAACGGATAGAAAAGAATGATCCGGATCGACCGCGCGCGGCTGAAATAATTCTTGCAATCGCGCGCACGGGATGCTATACTGCTTTTGATGGATGTGTGAACTTGAAGCGGAGAGTGGGCAAAACCCACTCTTTCGTTTTGAAGGGTGCTTTTTTCGCGTCTGCAAGACGCGGCGGACAGCGATATATTTACCGGCGCGGCCCTTCGGCGGTCCGCGGTATTTTTTCGCGATAAGTACGACGACCGGCTTCGGAAGAGCGCGGCGCCGCAGGAAACACGGGAGGTTTGCTTTTGAAAACGACGCAGCGGGTCGAAGAGTTGGTACGCCCGGTTGTGGAAGAGCTTGGGTTTGAGCTTTGCGACGTGGAATTTCAAAAAGAATACGGCAGCTGGGTGCTGACGCTATTTATCGACCGCCCGGAGGGCGTGAGTATCGAGGACTGCGAGCGCGTGAGCAGGACGGTCGATCCGGTTCTGGACGCGGCGGACCCGATCGAAAATGCGTATTATCTTTCTGTATCGTCGCTGGGACTCGACCGGCCGCTCAAAAAGGACGCGGATTTTAAGCGAAACGTCGGCAAGCGGATCGAAGTAAGGCTGTATGCGCCGCTGAACGGAAAAAAGGAGTTCGTGTGCGAGCTGCTTTCGTTCGATGAAACCAGCATGACACTGCGCACGGACAAAGGCGAGATGACGCTGGCGCGCAAGGACGTCGCGCTGGCGCGACCGGAGCTTGTATTTTAACGCCGGCACGCGACGCGCAGCACGTGGATCCTGCGGGAATTTTTTTAAGGAGTAAGGTTCAATGAACATTGAGTTTGTCGAAGCATTGAACGCGCTGGAAAAAGAGCGCGGCATCAGCAAGGAAGTCCTGATTATGGCGATTGAGGCGGCTCTCACGTCCGCTTACAAGCGAAACTTCGGCGCGACGGCGAACGTACGCGCGGAGGTTGACCCTGACACCGGGGAATTCAGGATTTTTGCTTCGAAAACGGTCGTGGAAGAGGTTGAAAACCCCGTCAACGAGATCGCGGTGGCGGACGCAAAGCGTGTCAACGCTCTCTACGAAGCCGGCGACGTCCTCGAAGAGGAAGTCAAGACCAAGGCGTTTTCCCGCATTGCGGCGCAGACGGCCAAGCAGGTCGTCGTCCAGCGAATCCGCGAGGCGGAGCGCGGCGTGATCTATGAAGAGTACGTCGAAAAGGAAAACGAAGTGCTCACCGCAATCGTGCAGCGCGTGGAGAAGGGCAACGTATATGTCGAGCTTGGCAAGACGGACGGCATTCTCACACCCAACGAGATGATTCCGGGGGAAACCTACGAAAACAGCGATCGCATCAAGGTATACGTACTCGAAGTGCGCAAGGACAGCAAAGGGCCGCAGGTGCTCGTATCCAGGACGCATCCCGGCCTGGTAAAGCGGCTGTTCGAATTGGAGGTGCCGGAAATTCAGAGCGGCGTGGTGCAGATCAAGTCTATTGCGCGCGAAGCGGGTTTCCGCACAAAAGTCGCCGTCCATTCCACCGATATGCAGGTGGACGCGGTCGGCGCATGCGTCGGCCAGCGGGGCGCCCGTGTGGAGCGCATCGTGAACGAACTGCATAACGAAAAGATTGACATCATCGAGTGGGACCCGGATTCCGCGGTGTATATCGCAAAGGCGTTAAGCCCCGCAAAGGTGCTGATGGTTTATATTAATGAAGAAGAGAAAGCGGCCAAGGTCATCGTGCCGGATTCGCAGCTGTCGCTCGCAATCGGCAAGGAAGGGCAGAATGCACGCCTTGCCGCGAAGCTGACCGGCTGGAAGATCGATATCAAGAGCCAGACGCAGGCGGAGCAGGAGATGGACGCTATTTACGACGAAGACGAAGAAGAGTACGAGGGGCCCGAAGAAAGCGAGGAGTAAGCGTTGGCGAAGAAGGTGCCGATGCGCATGTGCGTATCATGCCGTGAAATGCGGCCGAAAAAGGAGCTCACCCGCGTGGTGCGCACGCCCGAAGGGCGCGTGGTTGTCGATCCGACGGGCCGCGCGAACGGACGGGGAGCCTATCTTTGCCTGAAAACGGCCTGCCTCGAAAAGGCCGTTAAGTCCCGCGCGCTGGAACGAGCGCTGGAGACGAAAATCGGCCCGGAGATATACGAGACGCTCGGAGAGGACTGCCGGAATGCGGAATCAGGCGAACAGGCTGACTAACGCCGTCGGGCTTGCGATGAAGGCGGGCAGGCTTGTTTCCGGGGATTTTGCAGTGGAGAAGCTCTTGCGCGCCAACAAGGCTAAGCTTGTGCTGATCGACCCTGCGGCGTCTGAAAACACGAGAGAAAAATACCGCGTGCTCTGCGCGGCAAAAGGGACGGAGTTCGTCGGCGTGGCGGACTTAGGCGACTGGATCGGCAAACCCGGGCGCATGCTCGCGGCGGTGACCGGTCAGGATTTTGCAGAAATGATCAAACGTGCTTCGGCGGAACAATCGGACGCCGTAAGCGAATAACGCGGGGGTAACGACTGGTATGGCAAAAAACAATTTTCTGGAATCGACAAGAGGAATGCGCAAAGGCACTGCGGAACTTCTGGATCGGCTTGCGCTGACACAGGAAGCCGTTGGCGAATTGCTTGTTTCCGTGCGGCATTCCGAAGGCGAAATGCTGGAGAAGGAAGAGCAGGAACGCAAGGCGCGTGAAGAGCGCGAACGCATGGAGCGGCTTCGTGAAATGCTGGATTCCGATCAGGACCTCGCGGCCCATGCGGGCGGCAGCGACGATGAGGAAGTTGAAACTGCGTCAGCGTCAGAAACAGCAACGCCCGCGGATCAGCCTAAAACAGCCGAAACGGCTGAGCTGACGACAAAAGAGGAAGATATCCCAGCGAAAAAAACGGAAGAAAAACCGAAGGCCAAGGCTGCGGAGAAGCCTGCAGATAAGCAGACGGAGAAGTCGGGAGAAAAACCGGAGAAGCAACGAGAGAACAAGCCTTCGGGACAAAAGAAAGTCGGCTCGGGCGGTTATGAGGCGCGCACGATCGCGCAGCCGGAGGATTTCCGCAGACAGCCGAGGCAGCCTCGCCAGAACACCGGATATACGCCGCGCACGCAGCAGGGCACGCGCACCGACGCCGCGCCGCGTGGACCCAAACCGGGATTTGCCGCGCCGCGCGGACCCAAACCGGGATTTGCCGCGCCGAGAACCGCATCTGGGGGGCAGTCACAGACAGCCTCGGCTTCAGGCGCTAAGGAACGGGTGAGTAACTACGATCCCAACAAGAGCGCTCGGCAGAAGCCGTACGATAACAACAAGAAAAAAGTGAAGAACAAAAAAGCGATTGCGCGTGAAACGGCGCCGAGCGTAAAGAATTGGGAAGAGGACGGCCCGCGTGGCAGCCGGAGACCCAAGCGCGGCGGAAAACAACCCGTCCACAGGCCGGAACCCGTCGTGATCGAGAAAGCGGTGATCACAACGGAAACGATAACAGTAAAGGAACTTTCGGAAAAAATCGGCAAACCCGCAGCGGTAATCATCAAAAAGCTGTTCCTGCTCGGCATGCCGACCACCATCAATCAGGAGATCGATTTCGACACCTGCGAGCTCATTGCCTCCGATTTTGGAATCGAGCTTGAACAGAAGATTGCAAAATCGTTTGAGGAAGTGCTCTCAGACAGCGCGGCGGACGAATTGGACGATCCCAAGAAGCTTGTGCCGCGTCCGCCGGTGGTGACCATCATGGGGCATGTCGACCACGGCAAGACTTCTCTGCTCGACGCAATCCGCAACAGCAGCGTCACCGACGGCGAAGCGGGCGGCATCACGCAGCACATCGGCGCATACACCGTTATGTGCAGCGGGCGGCAGATCACGTTTATCGACACGCCGGGGCACGAAGCGTTTACTTCAATGCGTGCGCGTGGCGCGCAAGTGACGGACATCGTCATTCTTGTTGTCGCGGCTGACGACGGCATCATGCCGCAGACCGTGGAGGCCATCAACCATTCCAAGGCGGCCGGCGTGCCGATCGTCGTGGCGATCAATAAAATGGACCGTCCGGAAGCCAATCCGGACCGCGTGAAACAGCAGCTCACCGAATACGAACTCATCTCCGAGGAGTGGGGGGGCGAAACTATCGTTGTGCCCGTGTCCGCAAAGACGCACATGGGACTTGACAATCTGCTCGAGATGGTGCTTCTGCAGGCGGACGTGCTCGAACTCAAGGCCAACCCGGACCGTATGGCCAGGGGTACGATCGTCGAGGCTAAGCTGGATAAAGGACGCGGACCCATCGCGACCGTGCTTGTGCAGAACGGTACGCTTCGCCGCGGGGACACGATTGTCGCCGGAACGGCATACGGCAAGGTGCGGGCCATGGTGGACGACAAAGGCCGCGCGGTAAACGAAGCGGGCCCGTCCACGCCGGTCGAGGTGCTCGGCTTTTCCGAGGTGCCGGACGCGGGGGATATTCTCAACGTATCCGGAGCGGACAAGCTCTCCAAACAGGTTGCAGAGGAACGCCGCAACAAGATCAAGGCCGCGCAGCTTAAGAGCAAGAGCCGCGTTTCGCTTGACGAGTTGTTTACGCAGATGGCCGAGGACGAGCTCAAAGAGCTCAACATCATCGTCAAGGCGGACGTGCAGGGTTCCGTCGAGGCCGTCAAGCAGGCGCTCGAAAAGCTCAGCAACGAGGAAGTGCGCGTGCGCTGCATCCATGGCGGCGTCGGCGCGATCACCGGCACGGACGTGATGTTCGCGTCGGCTTCCAACGCCATCGTCATCGGCTTCAACGTACGGCCGGATTCCGGCGCGCGTGCAATGGCCGAAAAAGAAAACGTGGACGTGCGGATCTACCGCGTGATCTACAATGCAATCGACGATGTGAAAAACGCCATGCAGGGCATGTTTAAGCCGGTTTTCCAGGAAACGGAACTCGGGCGTGCGACCGTTCGAGAAATCTTCAAGGTTTCCGGGGTGGGTACCATCGCCGGCGCATATGTCAACGAAGGAAAAATCACGAGAAACGCACAGGTGCGCGTGGTGCGCGACGGCGTTATCATACACGAAGGAAAGATCGCCTCACTCAAGCGCTTTAAAGACGACGCCAAGGAAGTCCTTACGGGATTTGAGTGCGGCATCGGACTGGAAAACTACAACGACTTGAACGTCGAGGACGTTATCGAAGCGTATATCGTCGAAGAAGTCAAGCGCACCTGACGGAGAAAGCGCCGCATGAATGGCCGCCATGGCGCGCGCCGCGGCGGAGGAGGAAAACAAAGTGGCAACGTTCCGCTCGGGCAGGATGAACGAAGAAGTAAAAAAGACGGTCAGCGCGATCGTCCGCGAAATGAAAGATCCTAGGATTTCGCCGATGACCACGCTGACGGGCGTTGAGGTCACAAAAGACCTTAAATATGCGAAAATCAAGGTTTCCGTTTACGACGATGAGGAGCCCCGGCGTGTGCAGAGCGTCGAGGCGCTTAATCATGCCGCGGGCTTCATCGCGCGCGAACTGGGCGCGCGCATGCGCATCCGTTGCGTGCCGAATCTAAAGTTTACGTTGGACAATTCGATTGCCTACAGCATCCATATTTCGGAAATACTCAGCGGTCTGCATAAGGAAAAAGAAGGGGAATAGCCATGCTTGCTGAAGCGGTGCGCTTTTTCGGCGCGCACGACGACATCCTGCTCATTGCGCACGTTTCACCGGACGGCGACACGCTCGGCAGCTGCTTTGCGTTGTACGGCACGCTGACCTCGATGGGTAAGCGTGTACAGATCGTCTGCGAGGACGCCGTTCCGGCGGTCTATCGTTTCCTTCCGTTTTCCAATCGGGTGATTGCGCCCGAAGCGGCAAAACCGGCCAAAGCGGTTGCGAGTGTGGACTGCGCGGACCTTGCGCGCACCGGCCGGGCGGCGGCGCTCTTTGCCGCGGCGGAGGATACGCTCAACATTGATCACCACGGCACGAACGACCGTTATGCCGCGAACAATTTTGTCCAGAAAGCGGGCGCGACCGGTGAACTGGTCTACGGCGTCGCCACCGCGCTCGGCGTGCCCGTCGATCAGGACATCGCCTCCTGCCTGTATGCGGCGATTGCGACCGATACGGGCAATTTTTCCTACGGCAACACCTCGCCGGACACGATGCGCATCGTGGCGGAACTGCTCGAAACGGGGTTTGACCTGCCGGAGATCAACCGAAGGCTTTTCAGAGCCGTGCCGTATCACAAGCTGATGCTGCAGGCGCTGGCCGTAACCAGGACACGCTTATATGAAAACAATCGCATCGCAGTAACTGCGCTGACCAGGGAAAACGTTGAAAGCTGCGGCGCTTCCGCAGAGGACACCGAGGGCATCATCGATGCGTTGCGGGATATCGACACGGTCGAGATCGCGGCGTTGCTCCGGGAAGGCGACGACGGAAAAATCCGCGTGAGTCTGCGCGGCAAAACCTGTGCTGACGTAAGCAAAATTGCGGTCGCCTTCGGCGGCGGGGGGCACAGGCTGGCCGCCGGCTGTACGATGGAACCGCCGATTGCAATAGCCGCGGAGCAGATTACGCAGCGTGCAATCACGCTGCTGCGCGGGGACGACTGCTGATATGGACGGCATTGTCGTTCTGCTCAAACCGCCCGGGATGACCTCCAGCAATGCGGTGTACGACGCGCGCAGGATTTTTTCCGAAAAGCGCGCCGGACATCTCGGCACGCTCGACCCCGCGGCAGCGGGCGTTTTGCCGGTCTGTTTCGGGCGGGCGACGCGCCTGTTCGACCTGCTGGTCGATAAGGATAAGGAATATTTATTTGAAATTGCGTTCGGCATAAAGACCGATACGCAGGATGCGCAGGGCAGCGAACTTGCGCGCGACGACCGTGCTGTTTCGGAAGACGAACTGCGCGCCGTGCTGCCGCGGCTCACCGGCGAACAGGCACAGACGGCCTCCGTCTATTCCGCGCTCAAGGTGGGTGGGCGGAAGATGTACGACCTCGCGCGCGCGGGTGAAGCGGTCGAGCCGAAAACGCGCCGCGTGACGATCCATTCACTCGAACTAATGCGCCGCACTGGTGAAAACCGGTTTTTACTGAAGACGGTCTGCTCGCGCGGAACATACGTGCGTTCGCTCTGCGAAAGCATCGCCGCAGAACTGGGCACCGTCGCATACATGCCGTTTCTGCTGCGTGCACGCAGCGGACCCTTCATGCTGAAGCAGTCGGTCACGATCAGAGAACTGGAGGAAGCCAAAAGCGGCGGTGCGCTTGCCGGCACGCTGGTTTCCTGTGAAGAGGCGCTCGCTTTCCTGCCGGAGGCGCGGCTGGAGGCGGATCGGCTCACGCCGACGAAGAACGGGCTAGACACGTGTGTACCCGGTTTGCCGGACGGACCGCTGCGTGTGTACGCGGGCGGCATGTTTCTGGGGCTTGGTTTTGCGGCCTCCGGGCGGCTGAAGCTGAAGGTGCACCTGTATTGAGCCACGTTTCCCAGAACTGCAAGACCTGCGCCGGGGTGGCTGTTGCTCTGGGTAAACTCGGAGAGGGTATAAAAGGGGATCGAATGGAGAGAAAAACTCCCGCCGTCGTCGCGCTTGGCATGTTCGACGGCGTGCACATCGGGCATAAAGCGCTTCTGGAGCGCACCGTCGGGGAAGCGGAGCGCTTTTGCGCCGTCCCCGCGGCATATACGTTTTCCAACCACCCGATGGAGACGCTTGGCGGCAGCGTACGGCTGCTTACGGACGTGTACGAGCGGAACGATCTGATTCGCTCGCTCGGAATCGAGGAGCTTGTCAGCGAGCCGTTTACAAAAGAGACCGCCGCACTTTCTCCGGAAGCGTTTGTGGAGATGCTTTTGATCCGCTGGGACGTGTGTGCAATGGTCGTGGGGTATAATTACACGTTTGGCGAGCGTGCGCTCGGGACGCCGGAAACGCTGCGCCTAATCGGTCGGAGAAAGGGCTTTTCTGTCGTGTCCGTGCCTCCGGTCGTACTGCACGACGCGCCGGTTTCGAGCACGCGCGTGCGCGAAACGATCGAGCGCGGGGAATTGGAACTTGCCGCCGAACTCCTCGGCAGGCCGTATCTGCTTTCCGGAAGGATCGTTCAGAACAGGCGTATCGGCAGGCGTATCGGCTTTCCAACGGCCAATATCGAGCCGGACGAAAAGCGCGTGCTTCCGCCGGACGGCGTGTACGCGACCAATGCTTATGTGCACGGCGCTATGTATCGTGCGGTGACCAACGTCGGCGCCAATCCGACCGTACATGGCGATAAGCGAAGCGTAGAAACGTATCTGATCGGCTTCGACGCGGATATCTACGGCGCGGAACTGCAGATTGGCTTCCGCTTCCGCATCCGGGACGAAATTACGTTTGACAGCATGGACACACTGAAAGCACAGATCGAAAAGGACGTTGCCGCAGCGGACAAAAAGCGCTGAAAGCGGCGTAATGCACGCTTTTTTATGCGAAGGGAAAACCGCTCACGCTGTTTACAACGGCGCAAGGATATGCTATAGTACTTAGGTATTTTCAGACCGTTTACCGGGGAGAAGCGACACTCCGACGCGCTCGCTCAGTTTACGGCTTAAAGAAAAAAAGGAGAAGAAAAAATGGAAAAACAGAACATCATCGAAAAATACGCGCTGCATGATGGAGACACCGGCTCCCCAGAGGTTCAGATCGCGCTTCTCACGGAACGCATCAACCACCTCAACGAGCACCTGAAGCTGCACCCGAAAGATCACCATTCACGCCGCGGGCTGCTTAAAATGGTCGGTCAGCGCAGGGGTCTGCTCAACTACCTCAAGGAGAAGGACATCGAGCGTTACAGGACGATTGCGGCAAGCCTGAACATCCGTATTAAATAAAGAATTCGGCGGGGTTGTTCCCGCCTTTCTTTTTACGGAATCGAGGCTTAGTGCCTTTTTGTGCAAAAATTATCTGTCAGCACAGGAGGCGGCGTTCCGGCAAACCGGTTTTCGAATCGCCGAAAACGGAAAGTCCTTGCAGGGGCGCATATAAAATCGGTTATAATAAAAAAGAAGATAAAGAAAAAGGAGCAAACAAAAAACTATGGAAAGAACCTTCCAAATGCAGCTTGGCGGCCGCGAATTGATCGTGGAAACCGGCAAGTATGCGGAACAGGCAGGCGGAAGCTGTCTCGTCCGCATGGGCGACACCGCGGTGCTGGTCTGCGCGACGGTCGCAAAGGCCCCGCGCGACGGCGTGGATTTTTTACCGCTTTCAATCGAGTTTCAGGAAAAGATGTACTCGGTCGGCAAGATTCCCGGCGGGTTCATCAAGCGTGAAGGCCGTCCTTCCGAGCGCGCGATATTAACGTCGCGTCTCATTGACAGGCCGCTGCGTCCGTTGTTCCCGAAAGGATTTTACAACGACGTGCAGGTGGTCGCCACCGTGCTTTCCGTCGAACAGGACGTCCAGCCCGACGTACTCGCGATGATCGGTTCGTCGATCGCGCTTTCCATCAGCAACGCGCCGTTCGCGGGCCCGACGGGTTCCGTGGCGGTCGGTTTTGTGGATGGCGAATACGTACTCAATCCCAACTGCGAGCAGCGCGAGCAAAGCAGTCTGTCGCTGACGGTCGCCGGCACTAAGGACGCCGTGATGATGGTCGAAGCCGGCGCAAATGAAATCAGCGAAGACGAAATGCTAGGCGCAATCCTCTTTGCACACGAACATATCAAACAGATCGTTTCGTTCATCTCCGAAATACAGTCGGAAATCGGCGTGGAAAAAATCGTGCCGGAGATTTATCATCCGGACGAGACGCTTACCGAAAAGGTGCGCGCGTTCGCGTTCGACAAGGTCGTCTGGTCGCTGGACACCACCGAGCGCAAAGTGTGCGAAGTGCGCTCCGAGCAGGTCAAGACCGAAGCCATCGAAGCCTTCCAGGAAGAATATCCGGATTCAGCCGCTGACGTCGGTGCGATCCTGTATGCAATTACCAAAGAAGTCGTGCGCGACAAGATCATCAATAAGAAGATCCGCCCGGACGGGCGCGCGCAGGACGAAATCCGTCCCATCTGGTGCGAAGCGGGCATCCTTGCACGCACGCACGGCAGCGCGGTGTTCACCCGCGGGCAGACGCAGGTGATGACCATCGCCACGCTCGGCACGGTCAGCGAATCGCAGACGCTCGACGGGCTCACGCTCGAGGAGAGCAAGCGCTATATGCATCAGTACAACATGCCGCCTTACAGCGTCGGCGAAACGCGTCCCATCCGCAGCCCCGGCCGCCGCGAAATCGGTCACGGAGCGCTTGCGGAACGTGCCCTTGTGCCAGTATTGCCGAGCGAAGCGGAGTTCCCGTACTGCATGCGGCTGGTCAGCGAAGTCATCAGCTCCAACGGTTCGACCTCGCAGGCTTCCATCTGCGCGAGCACGCTTGCGCTGCTGGACGCGGGCGTTCCGATTAAGAAGAGCGTCGCAGGCGTTGCGATGGGCCTCATCAAGGACGACGAGACCGGCAATATCGCCATCCTGACCGATATCCAGGGCCTTGAGGATTTCCTCGGCGACATGGACTTCAAGGTTGCCGGCACGCGGGACGGCATCACCGCCATCCAGATGGACATCAAGATCAAGGGAATCAACCGTGAAATCCTGACCCGTGCGCTCGAACAGGCGCGCAAGGGCCGCATGTTCATCCTCGACAAAATGGCCGAAACCCTGCGTGAACCCCGCGCCGAGCTTTCACCCTACGCGCCGCGCATCATCACGTTCTCGATCAATCCGGACAAAATCCGCGAGGTCATCGGCAGCGGCGGCAAGGTCATCAACAAAATCATCGCCGACACCGGCGTCAAGATCGACATCGAGGACGACGGCACGGTCTTTATCGCCTCGCCCGATTCGGCGGCGGCGACGGAAGCCAAGCGCATTATCGACGGCATCGTCAAGGAAATCGAGATTGGAGACGTGTACCTCGGTACGGTCGTCGGCATCAAGGAATTCGGCGCGTTCATCAACCTTAAGCCCGGCACGGACGGCCTTCTCCATATTTCCCGCATCGCCAACAAGCGCGTCGAGAAGGTGGAAGACGTGCTCTCCATGGGCGAGCAGGTACTCGTACGCGTCATCGACGTGGACCCGAAATCCGGCAAGATCAGCCTGACCCGCAAGGATATGCTGCCGCCGGAAAAGAACTGACGCAATCGTCAAAAACGAAAAAAGGGGGGCGCGGCGGGAACGCCGCGTCCTTGCTTGTAACCCTGCATCCAAGGTTACAATTTTGTAATCGCACGCGCCGACTGGTTGTGGTACAATAGTGCAGCGGCGTTTTAGGCGTACGCAACGAAGAAAGAGAAGGCGCATGATTAAGCAGACAACGCTGCCGAACGGGATTCGGCTGATTTACGAACAGATGGACGCCGTCCGCTCGGTCGCCGTCGGCGTTTGGGTGGACACGGGGAGCGTGCGCGAAACGGAGCGGACCGCCGGCGCGTCCCATCTGATCGAGCACATGGTGTTCAAGGGCACCGCACGCAGAAGCGCGGAGCAGATCGCCGTGGAAATGGACGCGGTGGGCGGCAATCTCAACGCGTTTACAGCAAGGGAATGCACTTGTTTTTACGCGAAGGTCCTCGACGAGCACATCGAGCTTGCGGCGGACATGCTCAGCGACATTGTGTTCCATAGCACGTTCGATTCCGACGCGCTCAAGCTGGAGCAGGGCGTGGTCGTGGAAGAAATCCTCATGAACGAGGACAGCCCGGACGACGTGGCCGCCGAAGGCGCGAACATGGCGTTTTTTGAAGGCGAACCGCTCGCAACGCCTATCCTCGGCACGCAGCAGAGCGTACGCGCATTCACGCGCGAGACGCTGCTTGCCTATAAAGAGGCGCACTACCTTCCGAAGAACATTGTGGTCGCCTGCGCCGGACATTTTGACGAAGACCGGCTGTTAAAGACCATAACGGCGTATTTTGGAGGAACTGCGGCGCGGCAAGGCGCGGCAAAACCGCTGGACGAACGTTATCCGGGCGGAAAGCGCGTACGCTTCATCGAAAAGGATGTCGAGCAGGTGCATATCTGCCTGACGCTGCCGGGGTTTGCGCGCGACACGGACGGACAGTTTCCGCTGGCGGTGCTCTCTAATATCATCGGCGGGAGCATGAGTTCAAGGTTATTTCAAACAATCCGTGAGAAAATGGGGCTGGCGTATTCCGTATACTCTTTCCCAACGAGCTTTACGACGACCGGAACGTTCACGCTCTATGCCGGGACCGGTGAAAAGCAGGCCGCCGAGGTGTTGGGGCGTATGGCTGACGAAATCGAGTCCGTGCGCAAAAAGGGCGTGACGAAGGAAGAACTAGAACGCTGCCGCGAACAGCTAAAGGGGAGTTATCTGCTGGGCATGGAATCCTCCAGTGCGCAGATGAACGCATTGGGCAAGACTCTGTTGCTGCAGAAGCGCGAATACGACGAGGCGGAGACCATCCGCCGTATCGAATGTGTTACAATGGAGGATATCGAACGCGTGGCGCCCGTTTGCCTCAACATGGAAAACGCCTGCGCGGCGCTGGCCGGACGGGTGGAGAAGCAGAAAAGCACGCTGGCCGGGTTGCTGGAATAACGCGCGGCCTGCAGGACACGGTATTTTTTCGGAGGACGTGAATGGACAAGCTGGATATGATTTTTCAACTGCAGCAATCGCTGGACGACGATATCGCCGCACGGCGCGCCCTGTCCTACCCCAAAGAGGTCTGGATTCAAAAGGAAGTGCTCGCTATGATCTCCGAGCTTTCCGAGGTGCTCGACGAAGTGAACTTTAAGTGGTGGAAAAACCCGCAGCCGCTCGACGACACGGCGCTCAAGGGCGAACTCGTGGACGTGCTGCACTTTTTTGTGAGCATGTGCCTCAAAAGCGGCATGAGCGCGGACGAGTTGTTTGCGCTGTACCGCGAGAAGAACAAGGAGAATTTCGACCGCCAGTACGGCCGGTCCGAAAAGCAGGGATACGAAATCGGCGGTGACGCCAATGGCTAAATCGAGAGTGCGCATCCGCGGAAGGTTCTTTATCGTGATCCTAGGCCTGATCGGGTTCATTTCGCTCGTAGTGGTGATTATTAACGCGACGAAGCACAATGGAGAAATCGAATTTGGCACGCTCGGCGCGGATCTGGAGGTCACTGCGGCGATTATACGGGACGAAACCACTGTGATGACCGATCAGTATGAAAAGATCACGTACGACGTGACCGAGGGCGATACCGTCTCGAACGATCAGGTCATCGCGCAGGTGTACAAGCGCGGCTATCAGGATGAAACGATGGTGACGATGCTGAACCTGCAGAAACAGATTTATGCTTACCAGCTTCAGCTGCTTGGCGGACAGGCTCCCGCGGAACTGACCGAACTCAACGACAGCATTGCGGCCGTTGAGGCGCAGGTGCGCGGCGTTTCGCGTGGCGAAAGCGATTTGGACATGCTCGATCTCGAACAAACGCTCAAGGATTTGCAGAACCAGCGCGTGGAGCTCATGAAGACCCTCGTTACGGCGGACACGACGCTGACGCAGCTGTACAGCAATCTGGAAAGCCAGCAGTCCACGATAAAGGGATGGAAGCGCGACATCAAAAACACATCCGGCACGGGGATTGTGAGTTTTTACTTCGACGGTTATGAACGGGTGCTGAATGTCAACAAGCTTTCGACCATCAACTCCGCGCTGGTCAAAAGCGTTGTGAAAGGCGGCAACACAGCCAACCTGGCTTCCTCCACAAGCGAAATACCACTTTACCGTATCATCAACAATACGCATTGGTTCATCGCGTTCGTCACCAGTTCAAGCGATCCGATGCGTCTTGCCGCGGGCGAACAATACAGCGTGGTGTTCTCCGATTATTCCGAGCAGCAATACACCGCGACGGCGCGCGAGAGCACGGTTTCGGAAAACTCGGTGGTCAACATTCTGGAGTTCAACACGGATATCGGCAAGCTGATTGGCACGCGCATTGTAACGGCCTCCATCAGCAAATCTGCCCAGGGTCTTGTCGTACCGCTCAAGGCGGTTGAGATCGTGGACGGCGTTCCCGGCATCAACATCAGCTACGGGGACACGGTACTTCGCGTCGAGGTGGATATCCTCGCGCAGGACGAGAAAAAAGCGGTGATCCGTGCGCGGAATGATTCCGGCACGCTGACCGCGGGACAGAAATTTATTTTGCCATGAGTATCAGAGAAAATCTTGAAAGAGTAAACGATGAAATTGCGTCCGCCTGCGCCCGTTCCGGAAGAAACGTGCATGACGTGCAGTTGGTGGCCGTATCCAAATATGTTGATACCGCGCGGATCCTTGAGGCCGTGGAGGGCGGTGCGCGCATATTTGGTGAAAACCATGCGCAGGAACTGAAGGAAAAGAAAACTTTTTTTGAACAGCATGGCTGCGACGTGCATTTTATTGGACATCTGCAGACCAATAAGATAAAATATGTCTGCGGTTCTGCCGGCCTGATCGAATCGGTCGACCGGGAGAACCTTGCTGAGTTACTACAGAAACGCGCACAGGCGAACGGACTGGTTCAGGATATACTTATCCAGGTCAACATCGGTGACGAACAGCAAAAGGGCGGAATCACGGATGAGGACTTGGATTCTTTCGCGGAAATACTCGGAGATCTGCCGAATCTGCGCGTGCGCGGACTGATGTGCGTGCCGCCGGCGGTGGAGGCGGAACAGGCGAGGCGGTATTTTCGCAGGATGCGGTCGCTTTTCGACAGCATGCGTGCAAAGGATGCAGGCGGCGCTTTTGATACGCTGTCGATGGGCATGACGCACGACTTTGCGGTTGCGGTGGAAGAAGGCGCGACCGAGGTCCGCGTGGGCACCGGTATTTTCGGGGCGCGGGACAGAAAATAATCGAAACAAAACGCAGCGCCGCGGTTTTGCGGACGGTGGTTTATCGGAGGAAAACGGATGGCAAGTCTGTATACGAAATTTCTGGATTTTATCGGCATTGAGGAAAGCGAAGATCTGGAAGACGGAAGCAGAGACGACGGTTATTACCGCGACGACGCCGACGAGCGCGGCAATGTAGTGAGCTTCAACAATGGCGGCGGACGCGCGAGCGCGCCGCACCGCAGAGAGCGCGCTTCCAGCGCCACGGGGGCAAATCTGCCTATTTCCGGCGGGATGAAAATGATCGTGTATCATCCCGTGAGCTATGAGGACACGCAGAGCATCATCGACAATCTCAAAAACCGCAAGCCTGTCATCGTGAACATGGAAGAACTGGAGATCGATACCGCGCAGCGTATTCTGGACTTCCTCTCCGGCGCGGTTTATGCGCTCAACGGCACCATGTGCAAGATTTCGCGCGGGATATTCGTCGTTGCGCCGAACAATTACGACGTTGTTGGCAACGGCGAGGACGATTACGGCGATCTGGTTTAAGCGCCGCGTAATAAAAGTGACATTTTACCGGCACATCAGCGATATGGTGTGCCTGTT
>CAYTHS010000013.1:0-37087 GCA_964437665.1 uncultured Oscillospiraceae bacterium | reverse complement strand
TACGACCCTTAACAATCCCAGGGGCTTTTTTGACAGGCTGAACACACCCTAGCATAGCAGAGCGGGAAAAGAAACAGGGTTTAACCGCACAGACATATTTGACCTTTGGGAATATGCTCCGTGCGGGACGGCTGCTTTACCCGTTTCGGATGGCGGCAGGGATCAAAATAAAGCGGTACGTTCCGGCAACGGATCCGACGTCCACGCCATTTTGTTGCATAAACGCAGAAGCATCTCTGCGCGGTGCCCGGCACAATCGGGGTCATGGAACCGGTTGTGTATTTCGTGCGGATCATGTGCCAGGTCATAAAGCTCGCCCTCCATTTGACCATGATAAATGATCAGCTTCCAGTCGCCCGATATGAGCATACTGCTGTAATTCTCGTGCGAATTAGTGGTTTCATCCGCCAGCGAATTGTAAAACTCGGCAAACACATCCTCCCCGTCCAGGTCTTCGCCCTTGCAAAGCGCCTGCCAGAGGGATGTCGTTTGCATGCCCGGCGTTGCTTGTCCCCCAGCCGCTTCGAGCAGGGTAGGGGCGATGTGCATTAGCTCCGTATTTTCAGAGATCCGGCGCGGTTTCAACAGCTTCGGGTAATGCAGGATTAAGGGTACGTGCACAACGCCTTCAAATAAACAGACGTCTTTGTAATACATATCATGATCGCCAAGCATTTCCCCGTGGTCGGAATGATAGACGATGATCGTATTTTCATATTGGCCGCCGGCCTTCAGGACGGCTATAAGCCGCCCGACTTGCCGGTCGATGAGCTCGCACATTGCCCAATACGCCGCCTTAACCGCGCGGTGATCTCGGTCGCTCATCTCGTCTGCGCAGAGTTGTTTGATGTTCTTCAGATTCTGCCCTCTGCTGCAGGCGAACCGTTCACGCAGCCAGGCGGATTTTCCGGACGGTTCACTGTCCCGAATGGGTAACGGCAAGGTATCCAATCTGTCTGCAAAGCGCTGTAATAAAGCCGCGGGTGGATCGAACGGCGGGTGAGGGTCAAAAATATTGAGTGAGAACAGCCACGGCATATTAAATTTGCCTGCATGCTCAATAAAGGAAATGGCCCGGTTAACGCACCATGTGGTTTGATGGTATTCCTCAGGCATGCCGGTTTCGATCCATCGGGACAGGCCGGAATCTTCCGTTTTGTACGGAACGTTTTGCTCGGCAAGCCAGCGTTGGTAGGCGTTTGCGGGATGTTTGGGCGCGTGCCCGTGCGACCAGTCAAACACATCGTATCCATCGTCTATCCGTTCTTCGGACTGCGGGGAAACGCTAGGGCTGCAGGGCGAGAGATGATATTTGCCCGCTAATCCGCATGTATAGCCGCTTTCATGCAGGATCTTTGAAAGCACGCGCTCGGTTTCGCGAATACGCTGCCCGTTTTGCCGGCAACCTGTTACATGCGGATACCGTCCGGTAAGAAAACTCGACCGGCTCGGCGAACATACGGGGTTTTGCGCATAACAGCGTTCAAACAGCACGCCGCCTTGCGCAAGGGCGTCGATATTCGGTGTGTGCACATATTCATTCCGATAACATCCCAGCGTGTCCCAGCGTTGCTGGTCGCTGCAAATCCACAGGATATTGGGTCTCGGGTCCATCCTTTTCTTCCTTTCTGTGCGAGCGCCTGGAACCCGCAGGTATGATGCAAAGGCCTAATCGGGTCATTCGTTTATTAATCGTCGTGCTTGAAGTGGGCGCCGCAGTCTTCACCGCGAATCACACGGCGATAATAATAATCGATCAATGTGTCATGCGATTCCTTCATATAGCTTAACATGCGATCGCGCAAGTCGGAAAGAACATCGGCAAACGCGGGATCCCCGGCGAGATTGTTGAGCGCATTCGGATCATTCTGATAGTCGTATAGCTCTTCCGTGCAGCGGTATTTGTAAAATTCGACGCGCTGACGGATAAACGGATCGGATTCTGCCGCTTCCTGCATGGCGTCAAACGTCAGGCCGCGCCGGGAATCATTTTTAAACTCGTACGTACCGTCCGACCATGCGTTGAAAATATAAGCAAAACGTTTATTCTGCACACAGCGCATGGGAAAATCCATCTCGCGGTGCGTAATCGCGTTGTTAGCGGTGCGGAAAAACAATGTGAAGATGTCCTCATGGTGTTCGCCGCCGGTCGCCAGCGCGGACTGCACCGATTCGCCGTCGCAGTCGATGATCGGGTCGATACCAAGCAAGTCAAGAATCGTGGGGGTGAAGTCGATGCCGCTGATAAGCGCGCTGCTTCTCGAGCCGGGTTCGATATGCCCGGGCCAACTGATGATACACGGTGTTTTTGTACTGTTGAGATAACAATTTGTCTTGGCGAACGGCAGCGCCATGCCGTTGTCGCTGATGAAAACGATCAGCGTGTTGTCGCGGCAGCCGCTTTCATCCAACGCGTCCAGCACGCGTCCCATCGTTCGGTCGGCACGATGACACGAGGCGTAGTACTGCGCAAGTTCCCTGCGAACACCGGGAAGGTCCGGCAGACAGCCCGGAACGAATACATCGGCCGGATCAAAATGCTTCGGCACGTTCCAATGGCGGCCGAACACGTCGATTTCATCGTCCGCACCGGCAAACGGGCGATGCGGATCGTGCGAATTGACCATGGCAAAAAAAGGTTTGCCTGCGTCCTCGGCTTGCTGCAGCAGTTTTTTGGTTTCGCTGTAATACGCTTCGGGATCGCGGCCCATACCCTTTTCGTCGCAATACGTTCGGATATAGGAGTCCCAGAAGAATTTGTCCCTTGGCGCGCAGTGCGTTTCTTTTCCTATAATGCCATTATAATAGCCATGACGGGAAAGCGTTTCGGTAAGCGTGGTCACGCCGGCGTCAATATCTTGAAAACCACGCGCGCCGTTGTGCTGCGGATATTTTCCGGTGAGCAGCACTGAGCGTGACGGTTGGCATACGGCAATCGTTACATGCGAATGTGAAAACACCATTCCTTGCTCGGCGAGCCGGTCCAGGTTCGGGGTGACGTCCGGCATGGGATTTCCGTAACAGCCAATCGAATTGTGGTTCATATCGTCTACGGTTAATAAAAGAATGTTCGGGCGTGTGTTTTTCATCGAGTTACTCCTGTGTTTGTTTTTTTGTATCGTCGTCGGACGGTGGAGTCTTGTACGTTTCTTTCAGCCGCGCAATCATGGATTTGATCACCGGCAGCAGCAGGAAGATGGCGGCCAGTGCCAGAAACAGCAAAGAGATCGGCTTTGTGAAAAAGATCGACAGGCTGCCCTGCGACAGCGTCATCGCGCGGCGCAGGTTGCGTTCGCAGATTCCGCCGAGCACCAAGCCGACAACCATAGGCGGAATGGGGTAATCGTTTCGTCGCAGAATATAGGAAACAAGCCCAATTGCTAATATCAATATAACGTCAAACGCATACTTGCGCATGGTAAACACGCCAATGACGCAGAGGACCAGGATGATCGGCGAAAGGATGACGGACGGGACTTTCGTGATGTTTGCGAAGCCGCGGATAAACATACGTCCCTGTAAAAACATGAACAAATTGATGACAAAAAGACCGCCCATGAGACACCAAATCCAAAACTTGTCCTGAAACAGCGACGGTCCCGGGGTAATACCGTTCATGATCAGCGCCGCGCCGAGTACGGCGACCGCATTGTCGCCCGGCACGCCCAGCGTAAGCATCGGGATCAGCGTCGCACCCGATACGGCATTGTTGGCCGTTTCTGGCGCCAGAATGCCTTTTATTCGCCCGGTCCCGAAGCTATCGGGGTCCTTGTCGGAGTTCTTTGTGATATTGTAGCTTAAGAACGCGGCGATGGCGCCGCCCGTGCCCGGGACCGCGCCGATGAAGATGCCGGTCAGCGCCGAACGAAGCATCACCCACCAGTGCTTGTATATCTCTTTCAGTTTGATGGTTGATTTCTGTAATTTGGCGTCTGCGGAGATGCTTTTCTCGTTTGTAAAGCTGCGCAGTCCGATACCGGCGATCGCAAACGAGCCCATGGCTACACAGATCATAGGCACTCCGCCGATCAACTCGCTGCGCCCGAACATAAAGCGCGAAAGCCCGTCTACCGTATCGAGCCCGATTGTGGAGACCAGCAAACCCAGTCCCGCCATTATCAGGCCTTTGAGCACGGATTTTCCGCTGATGCTGGCGACCACGCATAGGCCGAAAACGCAGAGCGAAGAGTATTCCGCCGGGCCGAACTTCAGCGCGTAACGCGCGATGAGCGGCGCCATGAACATCAGCGCCAAACAGGAGAGCAGTCCTCCGAACACCGAACCTGTGAGCGCGGTTTTCTGCGCGTCTCCCGCGCGCCCTTGCTGAGCAAGCGGATGCCCGTCGAGCATGGTCGCCGCGGCCGAGCCCGTACCGGGGACACCTACAAGGATTGCCGTGATCGATCCTCCGTAAATCGCGCCGCAATAGCAGCCGAGGAGCAGCAGTATTCCGGGTATGGAATCCAGGCCAAACGTGAACGGCAGGAGCAGCGTGATGCCGACGGCCGGATTCAGGCCCGGCAGCGCGCCTACAATAATGCCGGCCATAAGGCCGATGTTCATCAGCAAGATGTTTTGCGGAGCAAATATTTCAGCGATGATTTCAAGCATATATACGTTCTCCTATAAAAGATTAACGCCCATTACAAAATAGAACAGCGAGAAAATAACGGCGCAAGCGATATATGTGCTTAGATAATGTTTCCAGTTTCGGCTGCCGAGCACAAACAGCATGAGAGGCGGAACGATTACCGTTGCCAAAATGAAGCCGAAGCGCATAAACAAAACACCGTAAATGAAGCATAGTAGAAGCACGCCCAATGCACGCAGTTCTTTTCGCCATTCTACGGCGGTTTTCTTTTTTTCTTCCGACTCGTGTCTGCGTTGTTTTATATACTTAACAGCGGAAGAAAGGAACAAAACCGTACTTGCCGCGCATATTAATATCGCTGCAAAATACGGAAAGCTTCTGCCGGTGAGCGATCCTGCCGCTGCTTTCTGTAGCGCGTTTACTGGTATCTGCGTGGGGATGGCATATAGTATCATCCACAGGCTGAAAGCAATGATTACAGCCGAACTGATCATACTCTGCTTGAGTTTGGTTTGTTTCACAATACGACCTCCTGTTGACCGCAGAACACGCCGGGGCCGGGGTTGCGGCAGAATGAGAATGGAAGCGGAGCAGGAGAGCACGGCACGCTCAACAATCCGTGCAATGCTCTCCCGCAGTTCAATCCAACGTTAACGTACGGGTCATTCCCCGGCTAGTCCCGCTGCAATGATTGCTTCTGCATAGGTTTCGGCGGCTTCCTGTAACTGAGCGTCGAGTTCAGAGAGAGTAAGGAAACCAGGCGTGAGGGTTTTTTTGTTTGCGGCAAGATAATCTGCATATTCCTGCGAATTGACAGCTTCGATTACCTGCTGTGCGACCCAGTCGAAGATTTCGTCCGGGGTATCCTTGTGCATGCCTACCCAGAAATAAGAACCAAAGCTTTCGGTGCCGGTTACGCCGTATTCGGCGATGGATGGGACGTCGGGCGTCTGATCGTCGCGGCTGGGGCCGAGAACGGACAGCATTTTCATCTGCCCTTCTTCAACATAGCCAAGGCCCATTGTGTAATCGAGCACGGCGAACTCAATGTGCCCGCCGAGGAGCGCCGCGGCAGCTTCGTTTCCACCGTTATAGGCAATGTGCTCCGCGCCCGTTGCTCCAATCTGATTCATCAGCGATGTTGCGATAATATGTGCGTTTGAACCGACCTGTGCCGAAGCGTAAACCACCCTTTCTCCGGCTTTGAGCGCCGTAAGCAGTGTGTCGATGGTATCAAATTCGGAATCAGGCGTTACCATGATGGCCGGAACGGTCGGATCATACAGCGGCGCGATGGCCTTGAAATCACTCAGAGAGTACGTCACTTCGTTCATTACCGGGCGAATCCAGCAGCCGGCAGGCCCTAGCGTGACGATGGTGTATCCGTCGCCGCCGCGCGCGGCCGCTTCCGCGGTGCCGAGCGTCTGACCCGCGCCGCCCATATTGGTGATGGAAGTCCTGGCTCCTGCGAGATCAATGCATTGCTCCAGCCCTCTGGTATAGATATCTACCGGTGCGCCGGCATTGGCCGGAGCAAGAAAATCGATCGTCTTGCTTGGATAACCATCGGGCTGAGGAACCGCCGCTTCAACGGTTTCCTCCTCTGTTTCGCTGGTTTCAGTTTCAGCGGCTGTCGATTCGGCAGGCGCTTCGGTCGCTTCCGCGACCGGTTCGGACGGCGTTTCCTGCGTGCAGGCCATCAAAGAGAAGGCAAACACCAGAATCAGCACCAGGGCAATCGTTCTTTTCATTATTTCGTCCTCCTTTTTTATTTCGTCCGGGCCAAGCGTAGCGCCGGCTCAGTTTCCGATCCCGTTGTTGAAAGCGCCCCGCTTTTGTATACATTCGGGAAACAGATCGTTGGAATGATCCACCGTGTTAATATAGTGCATCAGCAGTTTTTCTTCCATTATGTATCGCGCGGACGCTTGTTCCGGATCATAATACAGATTGTGGCTTTCAAGCGGATCGTTTTGCAGATCATATAGCTCGCCGTATCCGTCGGTATAGATTACGAGCTTATAGCGTTCATCGCGCAGCATACGCCATTCCGTAATCTGAGAATAGATATAGTCGCGGTGTTCGGTTTTGCCGCAGGCCAGACCGGAGAGCGGCTTTCCGCTCATGCAGGAAGGGATATCCACGCCGGCGTATTCAAGCATTGTAGCGGTTAAATCGATCTGCTCGGTCAGTTGCCGGATGCGACGGCCGCCGACGAATTTCCCGCCGTGCACGATACACGGGATACGGGACGAGTTTTCATACGGTACGAATTTATCATATAATCCGCGTTCTCCAAGCATTTCACCATGATCTGACGAGATGATAAGCAACGTGTCGTCATAAAGGCCGAGATCCCGCAGTTTTTTTACAATTTGGCCAATACAGTCATCCACAAGCTTAACCATGCCGCAGTAAAACGCGATACCCTTGCGCGCGGCCTCTTCGTCGAGCCACGCATATTTTTTATAGCGCTTTGTCAGCAAGGGAGGGATATCCTTATTCTCCGGCTGTGCCGGCAACGGGACGTCGGCGGGATCAAACATCTTGGCATACGATTCGCTCAGCGCGTATGGCGGGTGCGGGGCAAGCACGCCGATATGCATCATAAACGGCTGCATGCGGGCGGTATCCTCTAAAAAGGAACACGCCGTGGCCGTTACCCGTTCATCATAGGTGGGCGTTCCGCGTTCCAGGATGCCGCGCTGAAAATAGTTGGAAATGCCGAACACCGGATTCTTTTCAAGATCGTATTCAAACGAACCGGCGATTGGAACCGGAACCGACTGGAAACCGTTGGCATAGTGATGCGTACGACCCACGGCGACGGCGGTATAGCCGCTTTTTCGTAGCGCCCGCGCATAGGAAAACTCCGAGTCGGGAAGCAGGCGCATATTGTTTGTAACGCGGTGCTGAAACACATACCGACCGGTCAGCAGACTTGCACGCGCAGGCCCGCATACGGGCGCCTGACAGTACATGCGTTCAAACACACAGCCTTCGTTCGCCACGTTGTCGATATTTGGCGTCGGTACAAAGTCTCCGCCATATGCGCCGAGGATATCGGCTTGCAGCTGATCCATTAAGATAAGTACGATGTTTTTGCTCATAAATAACTCTCCTAAATAGCTCTCCTATGTAGGGTTTGATGCTTGCTGAAATCGAAAATTAGCGCAGAATGCAGACGGGTGTTTCTGTAACACATCTGATGATTCATGTTTGGATGAAAAACAACGTGCAGATCCGAAAACAGATTTGCTCATTTGACAATTCAAGTATAGGTAGCGTGAAGATTGAGCGTCAATTGTATTTTACGCAAACGTTTTATTGGTTAGAAGGTCCTTTTTTAGTGGTATTACGCGTACGCTTCGGCGACGCAACCGATTCGCGTACCACAAGACGGTAGGGCAGCTTGATTGTCATGGGTATGGTTTTTCCGTTTTCAATACGGTCGATGAGCAGGCGCACGGCGTTTCTGCCAAGCTCCATTTTCGGGATATCCACAGTCGTAAGCATGGGATTCATATACTGGGCAATGTCGATATCGTCAATCCCCATAACGGAAATGTCCCGCGGCACTTTGAGCCCTGCCTGCAGCAAGCGCTGCATAACGGCAATGGCCGTGATATCGTTTGCGCAGAAAATGGCGGTAGGCATGCGTTCGACTTTTTCGAGCATGCGGCTGGCGCCTTCAAATCCACCTTTTTTCTCAAGCGGGCAGGAGCATACCAACGTTGGGTCATATGCGATGCCTAACGAAGCAAGCGTGTTGCGATAGGAATCGAAACGTACTTCCTCGTCCGTCTCCCCGATATAGCCGATACGCCGGTGCCCGAGCGAGTGCAGATGCCGTATCGCGGTTTCCGCCGCGGCGTAACCGTCCGAGATGACCTGGTCCCAGTCGCTGCTCATAGCGTTTAGGCCGGTATATACCAAATACTTATATGTGCGGTTGAAAAAATCCCGCATGCGCTCGTCGAACCGTCCCACTACGATTGCGCCGTCGGCGCGGACAGAGGAGACTTTTTCCAGGAGAGACGCTCCCTTGGTGTCCAGAAGGGAATACACCGACACAACCACATAGCCCTTTTTCAGGGCTTGCTGCTCGATGGCGCGGACAACTTCAGCGAAAAAAGGATTGTCCGCCGGCGCGCGCGCACGGCCAAACACGCAGGCGATAGTTTTGGAGGGTTCCTGTTTTTTTTCGGATTCGCCCTTGCGAAGCTGCCGTGCAATGGGATTAGGGGTATAGCCGGTTTCGCGGATCACACGCCATACGCGGTCCCGGACTTCGGGCGTGGCGAAGCTGCCGTTCGGCGAATTGATAATGCGCGAAACGGTTGAAACGGAGACGTTTGCTTGCTCGGCGATATCTTTGAGGCGCAGAGTGGTCACATCCTTATCTATGGTTTATTTTGGTTTCTCGAGCCGCATAAAGCGTTTGGCGCAGTTCGCCAGACTGTCGGCCTGCCCGTATATGGCAAGCGCGCCGGCCACGAGGATATCGGCCCCCGCTGCGATACAGGCGGCGGCGTTTTCCGTATCGACGCCGCCGTCCACCATCAGGCGGTATCCATATTGATTTTCGGCACGCATCTTATTCAGAAACGAAAGATGCTTCACTGTCTGCAAAAGCAGCATGGACTGTCCCGGAAAACCGGGTTCCACGCCCATCACGTTGACGAAATCCGCATACGGCAGCACCGCTTCGACTTCGGAATGTGCTGTCGTGGGATTCAGCGCAATACCGGCCTGCATGCCGAGTCCCCGGATTCTGCGCAGCAGGCTGATTGGGAAACGCGTTGCATTCATGTGGAACGAAAGCATGTCCGCGCCCGCTTTCTGCATCGGCTCGATATAGGCGGCCGGATCGTCCACCATCAGATGTACTTCGAGGCTGGTGTCGCAATACGCGCGTACTGCGCGTACGACGTCGATTGGGAAACACAGATTGGGTACATAGTGCCCATCCATAACATCGATATGGAACATTTCGGCACCTACCGCTCGAAGTGTGTCGATATCTTCCTTTAGGCACAGCCAGTTACCACAGGCCAGGGAAGGATTCATAATCATAATAGTGCGTCCCCTATTCTAAATCGATGTCCGGCAGTCCGAGAGCGCTCCATCCGCCGTCCACATAAAGCGTCTGCCCGCTGATATAACTGGCGTTGCCCGAGGCGAGATACAGCACCGCGTCGGCGATTTCGTTTACGTCGGCCAGCCGCTTAAACGGAACGGCTGCATAAATCTGCTTTTCGCTGACGATCCCCAGGCGGAAGCCGTCTTCGAGGAGCTGTGTGCGGATCCACCCGGGAGCGACCGCGTTGACCCGTATGCCGAGATGCGCCCATTCGGCCGCAAGAACGGAGGTCATGCCGCCAATGCCCGCTTTGCTGATGACGTACGGCGCGCGGCCGGGCAGCGTCCGGGTTGCCGTGCCGGACGAAACGTTTACAATCGCCCCGCCATGCTGCATTAAGCGGGCTGCTGCCTGTGCGCAGAAAAACGATCCTTTCAAGTTTATCCCCATAAGTTTATCCCATTTCTCCTCAGGGAAATCGATGGAAGCCGCGCGGATCTGCACGCCGGCATTATTGATAAGAATATCCAGAGCGCCATATCGCGCTTCGACTTCTTCAAATACACTTTTTATCTGGCTGCAATCGGACACGTCCAATACGAACGCATCCGTTTTTATGCCGTAATGTTCTTTCAAGGTTCCCGCGGATTGCTGCACGCTGCCGGCGTCGATATCCGACAGCAAAATGTTTGCGCCTTCTTCGGCAAAGGCTTCGGCGATGGCGAAACCGATTCCGCGGGCACCCCCGGTGATGAAAACGTTTTTGTTTTTGAGTTGCTTCAAAGTAGGCGACCTCCTCAGATTTTCAGGCGTGTATGATCTTGTATTCTTATTCTAACCTCTTATCAAGCAATCGTTCAACCGGTTGCTACGCAAACGATTTACCGTCTAACAAACCAAAGAAGTCGGATGTTAAGCGTATATTCTGGATAAAACGTTTGCGTAATTTGCAATTGCCATGCAAACCGAAAAGCGGATATATTCTATGTACACGAATATGCAAAACAGATCGGCTTTGTAATCTGAAAAAACATGCCGTATAAATTAAATAAATCGGGAGCGCAGAATGAAGTACTTTTTTGTGAACTTAAAGCGTTTTGACATTCCTTTGTCTTATAACGGGATTAACCGTATTGCCCCGGTGCGGGAATGGGGAAGTTATATCGTAAAAGAAATCGAACCATATATCGAAACTTTGAAAAACGAAGCAAACTGTGTGCTGCTGCTGCCGGAAGCACACGTCATTCCTGCATTGAACGCCCGGCGGGAGGATTCGCATCTTTCAATCGGCGCGCAGGGCGTCCATCGCGAGGATGTTGCCAGGGCCGGTAATTTCGGCGGGTTCACAACGCTGCGAACGGCAAGCGCAATGGCCGCGCTCGGCTGCACGCATGTGATCATCGGGCACAATGAAGAACGCTGCGAAAAAAAAGGCGTGCTTGCGGAAGCAAACGTCCGCGATACAAGCGCGGTGAATCGATTGCTGAACCGGGAGATGCGCTGCGCGCAGCAAGCGGGACTTAAGATTCTTTATTGCGTAGGAGAAGATCTGGATGAGCAAACCCGCTGGCAATCGGTCATCGGCGAGCAGCTTTCCGTAGGGCTTGACGGCGTCGATATGGCAAACGTCGTAATCGGCTACGAGCCGGTCTGGGCGATCGGCCCCGGCAAACCGGTGCCGGATGCGGCGTATATCGAAAAAACCGCCGCATTTATTAAGCAGGAAACGAATGCGTCCGTAATCTACGGCGGAGGAATGAAATCTGAAAATGCGGCCATGATCGCTTCCGTCGGAAATATCGACGGCGGCTTGATTGCCCTGACGCGGTTTTCCGGCGAGATTGGGTTTTATCCCGGCGAATTCCAGGCCATTATTGAAACGTATCTGTCTGGCGGTGAAGGAGGAAAACATACGTGAAACTGCAGTATTCCACAAAAGAACTCGTCCGCATGGCGAACGTATTGCGGACGGATGCGATAAAGAGCATGCATGCCGCGGGGTCCGGGCATCCCGGCGGGAGTTTGTCGCTCGCCGAAATCCTGAGCGTGTTGTATTTTCGAATCATGGACGTGAACGAAAACCAGCCGGACTGGGAAGGCCGCGACCGCTTCATCCTTTCCAAAGGGCACGCCGCCCCCATCTATTATGCGGCGCTTGCTGAACGTGGCTTTTTTGAACGGGCAGAATTGATGAGCCTGCGAAAAATCGACAGTATTCTGCAGGGACATCCCGATAAAAAACGCGTTCCCGGCGTGGATATGTCCACCGGTTCGCTTGGACAGGGAATCTCCGCTGCGTGCGGCATGGCGTATTATGCGAAAAACCGGGGAAAAAGCTGGAGGGTATACTGCGCGCTTGGCGACGGCGAGCTGCAGGAAGGGCAGGTTTGGGAAGCCCTTATGAGCGCCGCGCATTATAAACTGGGCAATCTTACCGCCGTCGTCGACCGCAACGGTCTGCAAATTGACGGCGCGGTATCGCAAGTGATGGAAATCGAGCCGCTGCGGGATAAATTGAGCGCGTTTGGCTGGGAAGTGACGGAAACGGACGGGCATAATGTGCCGGCGCTGACGGACATCCTTTCGGAGCCGCGCGATGTGAATGGAAAACCGCTTGTGTTGATTTGTCACACGGTGAAAGGGAAGGGCGTTTCGTTTATGGAAAACCAGGCTGGCTGGCATGGCGCGGCCATTAACGACGAACAGTATGAACGGGCGATGCGGGAATTGCGCTGTTTTTCGGAGGTGGAATGATGGTATCGACCAGAGAGGCTTATGGAAAAGCGCTTGTACAGTTAGCGGAGCGTTATGATTTTTACGTGCTGGATGCAGACCTGGCCAAAGCAACGCAGACCGTGCACTTTGGCAGAGAGCATCCGGAGCGTTTCCTTGATTTGGGAATTGCCGAATCGAACCTTATGAGCTTCGCCGCCGGGCTTTCCACCTGCGGCACCCCTGTGTTTGCCAGCACGTTCGCCGCGTTTGCAGCCGGGCGCGCGTACGATCAGGTGCGCAACAGCATAGCCTATGCAAACTGCAACGTCAAAATCGGAGCGACGCATGGCGGCGTGATGATCGGCGAAGACGGCGGCTCGCATCAGTGCATCGAGGACCTTGCGCTGATGCGGGCAATCCCGGGCATGACGGTGATTTGCCCCGCCGATGCGGTGGAAACACGCGCTTGTGTGGAAGAAGCCCTGCGGCATAGAGGTCCGGTCTATCTTCGCTTTGGACGCTTTGCCACCCCGACGGTTTACGCAGAAGACGCCTGCGCGTTCAAGATAGGCAAAGCGAACGTTCTCAGGGATGGTACGGACGTTACGATCGCCGCCGTCGGCCATATGGTTTCTCAGGCGATGCTTGCCGCGCAAACGCTCGAAGAACAGGGCGTTTCGGCGGCTGTGCTCGATATGGCGTCGGTGAAACCCATCGATGCGGATCTAATTGAATCCTATGCGCAGAAAACCGGTTTTCTTGTAACATGCGAAGATCACAATGTGATGGGAGGCCTGGGTGGCGCGGTTGCCGAAGTTGCGGCAAAACGATGCCCGGTTAAGATGGCGCTGATCGGCGTGCAGGATGCATTCGGCCGTTCCGGCAGCCCGGACGCGCTGGCGAAAGTATATGGATTGGATGTGCATACGATCGTAAATACCATAAACAAAGGACTGGGGAGGAATACAGAATCATGAAGCTTTCGTTTGAATACGGGACAGGTATGATGGACGCAGTTTTGCCGGATTACACGGATGTATTCATACCGGGCGAAACGGTGCCGGACCCGCCGTATATACCGGCCGAGCGTATTCGAGAGGAAACTCTGCACAGTCTGCGGAATCCGATCGGTATGCCGCCGCTTTCCGAACTGGCGTTTCCAGGCGCAAAATGCGTGATTATATTTCCAGACCGCGTGAAGGGCGGCGAACAGCCGACCAGCCACAGAAAAACGTCTATACCGCTCATCCTTAACGAACTGTTTTCGGCAGGCGTCAAAAAGGGAGACGTATTGTTCATCTGCTCAAACGGACTGCACAGCAAAAACACCGAAGCGCAGATCCGCGGGGTTCTCGGCGACGCGTTGTTCAACGAATACTGGCCCAAGGGGCAGATTATCAATCATGACAGCGAAGACTATGAAAACCTTGTTGATTTAGGCACGACAGATCGCGGCGACCCCGTGCTGATCAATAAGCATGTGTTTGACGCCGATGTCGCCGTACTCATCGGCCACACACAGGGCAATCCCTACGGCGGTTATTCCGGCGGCTATAAGCACTGCGCAACGGGAATCAACCATTGGAAAAGCATCGCTTCGCATCATGTGCCCAAGGTTATGCACCGCGGAGACTTCACCCCTGTCAGCGGCACGAGCCTGATGCGCACTAAATTTGACGAGATCGGCCAGCATATGGAAAGGTGCATGGGTAAGAAATTTTTCTGCTGCGACGCCGTGCTGGATTCCTGCGCGCGGCAGATCGAGATCAACTCCGGCTGGGCGGAACGGATGCAGCCACAGAGCTGGATTACGGCCGACAAACGCACGTATGTACACTGGGCCGAGAAAAAATACGACGTAATGGTGTTCGGGATGCCACGGTTTTTCCATTATGGGGACGGCATGGGGACAAATCCCATCATGTTCATGCAGGCTATTTCCGCGCAGGTGATTCGTCACAAGCGCGTGATGAGCGACCGCTGTGTGATCATCTGCTCATCGGTGTGCGACGGCGACTACTCCGAAAAGCTTTGGCCCTATACGCCGGAAATGATGCGCTTATATCAAAATGCAAATACGCTGCCGGACCTTCATAAATATGGAGAAGCGTTTGCAAACAACCAGGCGTACATCGAAAAGTATCGTTTTCATTATGCGTTTCACCCATTCCACGGATTTTCCATGATCAGTTGCGGACATATTGCGGATATGAATACCAGCGCCATCTATATTGTCGGAGCAAAGGAACCGGGCGTTGCGCGCAGCATGGGGCTTTCCACACGCGCAACATTTGAAGAAGCGCTGGAAGACGCCATGAAGAAGCATGTAGGCCCCAAACCGAATATTCTGGCGTTACCGAAAACGTTCAAAACGGCGGCGGTTCATCTGTGCATGAAGAATGAATGACGGGGGCGGAGATATGAAGCGCATCAAACTAACTGAATCTCCCTATCTGGAGATGGCAATCATGGTTTCGTCGACCTTGCTGGCTTATGCCGGGCTTGCCATTCTCAGTATGGTTGGCGAAGCCCCGCAAAACGGAGGCATGCCGACGCAAACCATTGCGCTGATTTTGCTGGCGTTTTTCATGCTTAGCTGCGCCATTGCGGCGGTTTCGGTGATCGCAGGTATTGGCGGAGGCGTGATTTTCACGCCGATTATGCTGGCGTTTACGGGCATCGACAGTATCGTTGTGCGTGGCACAGGGTTGATTGTGGCGATGTTTTCCGGGCTGATTTCAACGGGAGTATTCATAAAAAAAGGAATCGGGAATTACCGTTTATGCGCATTATTTACGCTTGCGCAGGGTCTGGGTGCGCTTACGGGCGCAATGGCGGCTATCGCGGTGGCAAAGTATCTGGGTGAGTCCGGCGAAGGATTTATGCGTATTTTTCTCGGATTGATCCTTGTTGCCGTCGCGGTGTATTTCTTCGTTGGCGGTCAAAAACTTGAATGGCCGGCGGTAACCAAGGTCGGACGGTTCACAAAGTGGTTGAAGCTTGAGACCAGCTATTATGAAGAAAGCGAAGCCGCCGTACGCGGTTATAAAGTTAAACGCGCAGGCCTCGGGTTAACGCTTTTGTTCCTGGTTGGACTGATCGGCGGGTTTTTCGGCATGGGCGGCGGCTGGGCCATTACGCCTACGCTTAACATTGCGATGGGTCTTCCGCTGAAGGTTGCCGCGGCGAATTCCGGCGTCATCCTCGGCGTGGGGAGCTGTGTTTCGATCTGGCCCTATATTTTCGCCGGCGGCGTAATTCCGATGTTTGTGCTTCCGTGGCTGTCCGGACAGGTGATCGGCGGATTTGTCGGTTCCTATGCGCTGGCGAAAATCAAAGTGCATATGGTGCGTCTGATTCTCATCGGCATCATGATATACACAAGCTTTGGACTGATCACAAAAGGACTCTCCATGCTCGGCGTGATCAGGACGCTGCCGGCGGTCGTGCAGCTCGCCGTGTTTACCGCGGTAATGCTCGCCGTGATCTTAATAACTGTCAAAAACGCGCGTAAAAAAAAGGAGACGCGGAATGGATAATACGAATCTGCGGCCAGAAATACCGCAAAGCCATCGCTTATATGCAAGCATTGTACACTGGATCACCATTGCGGCGGCCGTTCTCGCTCTATTCGCCCCGCTGATCATCGTCGCGTGGCCGGAGCGCAACGTGCTGGAACCGGGCGCTGCGCTGACGGCGATTTTCAATGGAGCGGCACCCGAGCAGATATGGGCGCTGTCCGCAAGCGGGGTCTTCCCGGGCGCGCACTATTATTTTGATTATCCGCTCTGCGGCGATAGTCTGGCCCAGATGATTATTGTGCTGGGGTGCAGCGTGGGGGTTTGGGCGCTGATTCCGGCGGCGATATTGCAATTCACACGGGAGAAAGACTGGTTCTATGCAACGGTAGGGAGTATTCTGGCCGCATTGATGCTGCTGGCTATGCTGGGGCTTTTGCGGGTTTGACAAGTGAAGGGTCGGACGGTATCATCTTTCTACACCGTAAAGGAGACGGTTTCATGCAAAAACGAATTCGGGACATGGAGAATTATTCATATTATTGCAACGATATGATCCTGCGGGATTATTTAGCGCGCGACCGGACAGTTCTCGCTAACGAACGTACGTTGCTTGCTTACGTCCGTACGTTTGCCGGGTTTTTTGCCGCTGGCGCCGGGATGGTGAAGCTGTTTGACGAATATGTCATGGTTGCCGCCGGGATTGCCTTCATGACCGTTTCCCCGATATTCTTAGTCATCGGTGCGGTTCGTTTTGTAAAGATGCATAAACGTTTGAAACCGCTCGCAATAAATCGGCGGAACGAGGAGTATTGAAGTAATGCAATCGGTGAATGTACTAGTCAAGCCTGCGTCCGGCAACTGTAATCTGCGCTGCAGATATTGCTTCTATCACGATGAGATGGAGCACAGAACGCAGGCCACGCACGGCCAGATGACGGATGAAACGCTTCAGGCGGTAGTGCGCGGGGCATTATCGTATGCGAAGGGAACCTGTACGTTCGGGTTTCAGGGCGGGGAGCCGACATTGGCCGGTCTGGGGTTTTTCCGCCGCGTTGTGGAACTGCAGAAACAATACAATGTAAACAATGCGGCAATACACAACGCCATCCAAACAAACGGCACGCTGCTCAACGACGCTTGGGCGGCGTTTTTCCGCGAAAACAACTTTCTGGTAGGCCTCTCGATAGACGGACATGAAAGTCTGCACGATCTTTACCGCCGTGATGCAGATGGAAACGGAACGCACGGAAGGCTGATGCGGGCGGTAAAGCTTTTGAGAACCACCGGGGTAGATTTCAACGCGGTTACGGTCGTAACGGCACAAACGGCAAAAAACATACGTCAGGCGTACGCGTTTTTCATGCGAAACGGGCTGTTGTATCAGCAGTACATCCCTTGCCTCGATCCCATCGGCGAACAGAGGGGGCGGCATCAATATTCGCTGACGCCAGCGTTGTATGCCCGGTTTTTGAAAACACTGTTTGATCTGTGGTACAGGGACCGTGCGGCCGGTAAATTTGTATACATCCGCTATTTTGAAAATCTGGCGGCTTTGCTGCTTGGACAACCGCCGGAAAGCTGTGGCATTTCGGGTGTATGTTCCCCGCAGTTTGCCATTGAGGCGGACGGCACGGTTTATCCATGTGATTTTTACATGCTGGACGCATACAAGCTGGGGAATGTGCATACGAGCAGCTTTGCGCAGATTGAGGACAATCGCAGAAAAAGTGGTTTTGTTCAATATTCCGCCAGGTTGCCGCAACCGTGTAAGGACTGCCCGGTCGTGTATTTGTGCCGCGGGGGGTGTCGGCGGGACCGTATGAACCCCGGCGAAAACGATTCGGGAACGAACTATTTTTGTGAGGCATTTAGGGAGTTTTTCCCGTATGCGGCGCCGAGAATCAAGGCGTTGCTTTAGGGTGCGTTTCTAAAATCACAAAAGCGCATTTCCGCCGTCTCAACTTGCATATTTTCGTTGAAAAGCCTCGCCGCAGCACCACTGCGCCTGTTTTTTTCGCCTCAATCTGCAAGCCGATCCAGCAAAACTGCATCTTTCAGACTTTAGAAACACACCCTAGCGGCCGCATGCGCATGGGAAGGGGATTATCCTAAGAAGAACCCGGCGGCATGGGCCCCTATTTGCACGCCTTCCGCTTCCTTTGTTTTACCGATACAAAGCTGCGTCGGTCCGTCCAGCCGCACCAGCCGTCCGTCCCGCACAAAACCTTCTTCACGATGACGTAATTCAAAGATTAGTTTCTGTCTCCATTCGATCAGAATGGCTCCGTATGCCGGATCACGGGCAAGGTTGTTGCATTCCTGCGGGTCGCGGGCAAGGTCAAATAGCTGCTCCAGCCCGAGCGCCGGATACCAGATGTATTTCAGCTTCCCATCAGTCAGATACTGCATGCCGCTGCCGATGGTCTCAAGCCGCGCGCATTCTCCGTGGATATAGTCGCGTTTCAGCCGTTTGTTTTGCATTGGACCGACAAGCGACAGTCCGTCGATATCGTCCGGCGGAGTCATTCCTAAAAGCGCCAGTATCGTCGGCATAACGTCCATCAGTTCCACCGTTTCGTCCACTTGCGTACCCAAAGGGATGCCGTTTTTTTGTGCAAATTGTTTCGGGAAGGTAAAGAACAGAGGAACCCTTGCGGAGCCCTCGTATGCGCAGCGCTTTCTGATCCAGCCGTGGTCCCCCAGCATTTCGCCGTGATCGGAACAGAAAATGACGATGGTATTATCCGGCAATGCGTAAATCAGGCGGCCGATCTGATGATCGATGTGCTCTATGCAGCCATAATATCCGGCCCGGTATGCGCGCAGAGCTGGGTCGTGCACGTCCACGCGCCAGGCATTTACGGGTTTGCCTTTTTGCGTGTTTGGCAAATCCTGTTCCCAGTTGCCCGTTGGAAGCGCGGGCAGGTCCCGGCTCATGTATTTGTCAAAATAGTACCGGGGCGGCGTGCAGGGCGCATGCGGCTGATGATAGCTTACATTCAGGAAAAACGGCATGGTCTTATCCCTGCGTTCCAGAAATTCCAGCGCGCACTCGGTACACCAATTTGTAAAATGGAAGCGTTCGTCAAGATGAAAAGGTTTTGCCACAGCGCCGTTGAAACTGAGGCCGTGGCCTAATCCTGCCGTATGATATAATCCGTTGCGTTTTAAAAAACGTTCATAGTCGTTTTCGCAACTGCTGCCGTAAGGCCCGTCCGACCAGTCCGCACTGCAAAACCCGTATAGCTTTCGCTCCGGATGCAAATGCAGTTTTCCGCATAGATGCGTTTGATATCCGGCTCTTTTCAGTAGTTCTGGCAAAGTAACGCTGTCGAGCGCGGCGTGATAGTTCATCAAAACGCCCTGATGGGAGGGCTTCTTTCCGCTCCAAAGAGTTCTGCGCGCAGGGATGCATACGGGACAAGCAGAATATGCATGAGGGAAATATACTCCGGCATTTCGCATTTCTTCCAAATATGGCGTATCCACGAGGCTGCCCGGTAAACCGCCCATAGCGTCTGCTCTATGTTCATCCGTCATGATAAATAATATATTGGGAGTATTCATTAGGGAATCCTTTCGTTCCGATTGCGCAAAGAAGCAAAAACCGAGCGTTTCTGCTTGTTTTCAAAAAAAAGAATGCATGCGGGCTCTGCTCGTGTGAAAAATACAATTGAAAAGCGCCGCCTGTTAAGCAATTGGTGTTTCAACGGCCTCGAACGGCGGTCTTGTTTGTAATCTAAGTATAGGTAGTTATAACAAAATGTGTCAATTCCGGTTTGCGCAATCGATCTTTTTGGTAAACGGTTTGCCCGGGGTAAAAGGCCCGGCGATGAAGGCTTGTTTTTGTTTAGGGGGTGTTCGGACCGTCGAAAAACCACTTTTTTTACGGATTAAGCGTTCTCCTCTCGCCCTCCGGGCTTGCGGGCGGAAAGCGCACAAAAAAAACGCCCGAAGCGGGCGATCCATTGCACCGGTAAAGCCGGCGCGGCCGGAAGCGGCGGGTAAAGGCTGCGGCGTTAAACAAACCCGACGGCCGTTTCGTGCGCCGTGGAGCGTTAAGAGTCGTTCGGGGCCCTGGAAGCACCTTCGCCGCCGGACGCGGCGGGAGGAAGTATTTTTCGGAAGATGCATTCAAAGAGGTATGCGCAGACGACCGCCGAACAGGAGAACCAAAAGAGAAAAAACACGATGCTCGTCAGAAGGAAATAGTATGTGGCGAACAGCAGCAGCCCGAGCGGGAAAAAAGTCAGCGCGCATACGGCGATTGACGTAAACGGATGCGCCATGCTGAGGACAAAAGCGTTTTTCAGCGTTCCCCAGAGGGTGTTGACGAATTTTGCCTGCAAAGCAAACGCGTAGGAAGCGGTAAACAGGACGACGACGGCAAAAATGTTTGCGAAGGCGCGTAGCAGAAACGGGAACGCGTCCGGGTTTGCCTGCGTGACGCGCACGTTTGCGTAAAGCCCCGCAAACAGCGCGAGGAACACAATCGTCAGCACGAGGCTTTGCCGGAAATTGTTTGCAAACGCGGAAAAGAACGTTTTCGCGGGTTTCCCGTCTTCGCGGCGGACGATCCTGAACGCGGACGTATACAGCGCGGCTGCGGACGCGCCGATTGTCACGACCGGAATGCTGCAGAACACAAACAGAAGGTTGAGCAGCACCAGATCGCCGACCCGCCCGACGGCGCGCATGACCGGACTTTCCGGCCGGAACGGAGATTTTCCCATAGCGTTCCTTCCTCCGCAGAGGCGCGGTTGCCGCCCGGCATTTTCCGGCCGGACAAACTGCGGAATACGAAAAAAATGCTTCCCGCCTTTGGACCGAAGACGAGCTGGAAGCGTTATTCCAATTCAAACAGCAGGCGGTAGGTGCGCGATTCGCCGCCTTCCAGATACGGCAGTTCGCCGCGGGCGATTGCGTCTTCCCGGCCGTCGATCGGTGCGTTGGCCGGTTCCAGCCCCATGATGTATTCGCCCTTGACGAAATTCTTCCACTGAACGAAATGATCGAGCGTGGACGTGTCGAACTTCAGCCGCAGGCGGATGTTTTCGCGCGGGTTTTCCAGACGCGCTTCACACCAGCCGGTTTCGTCCGGCTCGGCGGAATAATAATAACACATCTCCTCGAGTTCGTCCTGCGGAGGAAGGATTTCGTCCAGCCGGGGCAGCATTTTTTCGGCAAACGGCGTGCGCGCGCGGACGGCGCTGTGCGGGAGCGTAAAAACGGAGCCCGGCTGCAAAAGCGGATAGCCCATGTTGCAGTGGTAGAGGATTGTATGCGGCACGCGCCGGAAGCCTTCGTTTTTGACCGTGTCGGTGATTTCGATTTTATCCTGCAGATACGAAATGCGGATGCGGCGCGTTAGCGAGAGGTTCGTACCCGCGAGCATGCCTTCCTTCATTGTGCCGGTGATTTCGACGGCGGGGCCGTCCGGCGATTCGGACCTGACGATGTTGACGCGCTCGGCGGGGCGGTTGGCGATGCAGCCGTGCTCCTTTTGCGCGTCCCAGTCCGTGCCGCTGCGTACGCCGGTATTGGAAAGCCCGCAGGTATAGAGGAAACCGCCGGAAAACGCCTCGCTCCAGCCTTCGCCGGTAGCTTCGTAATAGGCGGGGTGCGAAATCCCGCTGCAGGTGACGTAGTTGAGGCAGCGTCCTTTGAAGCGGACGCAGGGGAGGTCCATGCAGCGGTCGGGCGCGATGGCGACCGTCAGATTGCCGCCGTTGTGCACGTCGATCACGCGTACGCCCTCCGCGCGCCCGCCGGAAAGACGGGATTCGCGGACGGAGAAAAGCTGCTCCGGGTTGCCCACGTACTCTTTAAGTGTTTCGTATTTCATGAAGTCGCAGAGTTCCTTTCTGAAAAGAGGGGCTGCAGGCGCGGATAGAGCCTGGAATACTTTTCATAGGCGCGCTCATAAAGCGCCGCGAGTGACGCGTCCGGCCTGCTCCATTCGACAACCCGGTTTGCCGACGCCGCCGACGCCGCGTCGGGATAATATCCGAGTGCGACAGCCGCAAGGATCGCCGCGCCGAGGGACGTGCATTCCGATTCGGCGAGCGCGCCGATGGGGAGCTGCATCACGTCCGCCTTGATCTGCCGCCAGACGGCGCTTTTCGACCCGCCGCCGAGCGAACGGATTTCGCGCACCGAAATGCCGTTGACCCGTTCGATCAGCTCGATATTTTCGCGCAGCAGAAACGCGATGCTCTCGAAGATCGCACGCAGAAAATGCGCTTTTTTTGTGTCCAGCCCCGCGCCGAAAAACACGCCGCGCGCGGCGGGGTCGTTATGCGGCTGGAGGCTTCCGCTGAGATACGGATACGCGATCAGCCCGTTTGCGCCGGGTTCGGTCTGCTCGACGATTTCGTCGAACAGCGCGTATACGGAGCGGCCCTCCCGTTCGGCCTGCTGCGATTCCAGTTCGCAGAAATTGTCCTTGAACCATTTTAAAAACATACCCGCCGACATGCTGATGGGGATCATCAGGAAACGGCCCCGCTCGATATGCCGGTAGACCGTTACGCGGGACGGGTCGTTCAGGTCGGGATGGTCCAGCGTGGCGGCGATGCAGAGCGCGGTTCCGGTCGTTTCCGTAATCAGCCCGGGAACGACGTTGCCCGCGCCGAGCGCGCCCGCGGTCTGGTCCATTGCGCCGGTGACGACCCTGACGTTCTCCGAAAGGCCGAGCGCTTCGCGCACCTCCGGCAGCACGCCGTCGGGGACGATGGAACCGCATTCGAGCAGTTCCGGCAGTTTCTCGACGTCGATCTGCGCGGCTTCCAGCATTTCGCGCCAGTACCCGTCGGACGAAAAATGGAACCAGCCCGTGCTGCACGCGAGCGCTTTCTCCGTTACGCACCGGCCGGTGAGCCGAAAGAGGACGTAGTCTTCCAACAGCAGGAATTTCCAGGTTTTTTCGTAGACTTCCGGCTCGTTTTCGCGCAGCCAGACCAATTTGGAAACCGGCGTATAGCCGCTGAGTTCAGGCAGGCCGGTTTCGCGGTAAAAGCATGCCGCCCCGAAGGATTTTGCAAGTGTTTCGGCTTGTCTGCCCGCCCGTTCGTCCAGCCAGACGACGGCGTTTCGCAGCGCGGCGCCGTCCCGGCCGATCGGGATGAAGGTTTCGCCCTGCGTGGTGACGGAGATGGAAACGACATTTTTCGGGTCGATTCCGGCGTGCTGCATTGCGCTTTTCGCCCCGTGCAGTACCGCCTGCCAGTAGGTTTCCGGCGCAAGCTCCACATAACCGGGGTTCTCGGCAACGAGCTGGTATTCGTCGTTGGCGTGACCGCACATGTTAAGCGTCTCGTCAAACACACAGGTTTTGACCGACGTGGTGCCGATATCGAACGTTAAAAAGTAATCCAAGAGAATCCTCCTTTTTATGGTTTCCCTGGAATAAGATTCCGCGGAGTAAAGGCTCCGCGGAATCTCAGCCTGTCAAAAAAGTCTCCGGGATTGTTAAGGGCCGCGGCTCTCAACCCGTTTTTTTCGGCTGCGCCGGTTCATCCGGCGTAACGGATCGCCCGGGAGTCCGAAGGCCGAGAGGCAAAGAGCGGCTATCCCGTCAAAAAACAAGTTTTTTGACGGTCTCAAGATTCCGCGGAGTAAAGGCTCCGCGGAATCTTTGTGATTTTGGGGAGATAAGGGAGTTACGCTTTCACGAACTCCACGTTCCAGAGGTCGCAGAGCATCTTCCAGCGGTCCGCAACGTCGCCGAGGCTGATGACTTCGTGGTGCGTGCCGCCCGCGCGGAGCCAGTTTTCGATACAGGTGGTCATGCCGCTGTCCGGACGCCAGAAGATATACGGCATTTCGCAGCCCTTGAGATCGGACTTGGGCAGGATCTCGCCCGGCGCGGCGACAAGGCGGAAATGTTCGCCGCTCATCGGCGCGAGCGATGTGAGCGTGGAGCGCCCGACGCGGGGGGTAAACATGATCGTGGGCGGGTTGTCGAGGCCGCCCTCGCCGAGATAGCGGTCGATCAGGCGCGGCTTGATGTCCGCGCGGTGCGTCGCCCAGTTGCCTTCGCCCGCGTGACAGAAGCAGATCGCGTCCTTTTCAAAGTCCATCATGTACATTTCTGTGAAGTTGCCGCCGCCGTCGCCGAGCACGTTCGCCGCGGCAACCATGGACGCGCAGACGAAATCGCCCTCCGCCGCATAGCCGTAGCCGTCGGCGAGAAGCTGCGAAGCGGCGTAGAGGGGGAGCTGCTTAAAGCGCTTGTCGTCGCCAAAGATGTCGAACTGTGCGGTGAACGCGCCGAACCCCCTGTCGTCCAACCACTGCTTGAAGCCGAGATACATTTTGACCGCTTCGGCATGGCTTTCGTAAGTCAGCTTCGGGTCCATCTCGAAGGCCGCATGGTCCTTTTCAATTTGCGCGTCGATCTGCGCCTTGGTCAGGGATTGCATGCGCGAATAGACGGAACCGACGGTGTCGTTGCAGATTTCAACGCCGATTTTCCGGTAGAACGCCATGTCGTCGACGAGGATATCGCCCATGCCGCACATGCGGCTGAGCACGCCGACTTTCATCCCGCGCATTTTGCGGAATGTCTGTGCGGCGCGCGCAAAATCTTCGACGAATTTGACGAGCCGCGGATCGTGCCGTTCTCCCGCGAAGAACTGGCAGGGGAACCCGCTGCGCACGATCATGTTCGCATTGTCCTGCGCGCCGTGAACGCCTTGATTGACCGTAAGATCGAGCTCGGTGAATTCGTCTAGGACGACGGAGTCCGGCTGCACGACCGCCATCGCGATCGGAAGGCGATTGTCGTGGAGCGCGTGCTGCAGGTACACGGATTGGTTGTAGGTCAGAAGGACGATCAGGATACCGTCGTAATTCTGTTCGTTAAAATAGCGTACCTGCCGTTCGATAACCCCGCGGTTGAGTCCGGCGCCTGGAAAATCCACTTCCGCGACGCCAGAAAAGAGCGCCGCGAGTTCGCGCGCATAGTTTTCCTGGCGCTCGGTGATGCCGGGAAAGTTGGGTTCGTACCCGTCGGTCATCAAGCCGAGCAGGCCAAGTTTTGGTTTGTTCATAGTTCCCTCCTGTATAGTGCCGGTTCTGTGCCGGGGACGCCCGGCCGGCGGATTATTTGATTGCCCCCATGCTCATGCCCTTGACGATGCTCTTTTGGAAGATGGCGTACACCGTCAGCGCCGGGACCGCGCTCATGAGAAGCCCGGCGTATTGGAACGGCGGGTCGCCCGTGTAGCGGCCAATCAGCGAGGACAGCGCGACCATGACGGTGCGTTTGTCCATGCTTTTGAGCAATACCATCGGTGTAAACAGATCGTTCCAGCTGCAGATGAAGAAAAAGATGATGGACAGAGAAATCGCCGGCCAGCCCATCGGCATGACGACGTTGCGCAGCCGCCCGAAATAGCCGCAGCCGTCGATGGTGGCGGCTTCGACCAGCTCGTTGGGGATGCTTTTGAAGTTTGCGGTCATGAGCATGATGGTTTCCGGCAGGAACATAGCCCAGTATGCGATGATCACGCCGAGATGGTTGTCTACAAGGCCGACCTTCGCAAAGCTGATGTACATCGGGATCATCGTAACCTGCGCGGGCACGAACAGGGTCGTCAGTATCGCCATATAAATGCCGTCTTTGCCTTTGAAGTCGATCTTTGCGAACGAGTAGCTCGCAACCGTTCCAAACGCTACCAGGCCAAGCACGGTGAAAAACGAAATAATGAAACTGTTGCCGAACAGCTTGAGTATTTTAAACTGACTGATCATGGTCGCGAAATTCTGCCACTGCAGCTTTTCGGCCGGAAGCCCGAAGGGATCGACGTAATACCCGCTCAGCGATTTCAGCGAGTTGATTAGCATATAGTAAAGCGGATAGAGAAACGAGATCGCGAGTATCAGCAAAACGATAAAAATAGCAGCCCGTCCAAGCGTTCGCCAGAATTTTTGCCGCGGTTTATCATGTTTATTCATGCGATTAGCCCCATTTCTTCTCGGCCATGCGGCTCAGCTTCATCTCGGCGCCCGTGATGATCATGATGATGACGAACAGTACGACGGAAATCGTACAGGCCATGCCGAGCTGAATGCCGGTAACGAACGATTTTTCGTAGATCATATAATCCAGCGTCATAGTCTCGTAACCGGGCCCGCCGCCTGTCATGGAATAGATGAGCGAAAAGAGGCTCGTAAACGTCCATACGACCGCCATAACCACGCAGTAGGTGATCACGCTTGTGATCATCGGCAGCACGATTTTGAACGTGCGCTGGAAGAAGTTTGCGCCGTCGAGGCGCGCCGCTTCAAACACGCTGGGGTCGATCGACGACATTCCGCCCAGGATAACGATCGTCTGCCAGCCGATGGAATACCAGGTGATGCACCCGACCATGATGGGGAGCGCGGTGGACCCGTCCGCGAGCCACTCCCTTGCCAGATGGCCGAGGCCGAGCGCTTCGAGCACCTGGTTGGCCGGCCCGTCGAGGCTGAAAACGGATTTAAACAGGTACCCGAGGATGACCAGAGAAATGATCTGCGGGATATAATAGATCGCGCGGAAAGACCTCCAGCCGGGCACATGCTCGTAGAGCAGCATCGCCACGAGCAGTCCGATGACGACTTGCAGCGGCACGCTGAGCAGCAGCACGAGGTTGTTCTTGAACAGCGTCATGAACAACCCGGAACCAAAAAATTCTTTGTAGTTGGCGAGTCCGACAAAATCGTTTTTGTACAGGCCGTCCCAATTCGTGAAGCTTCGGTAGATGGTGGCTAGGATTGGATAGGCCTTAACTGCCAGCAGGATAACGATGACCGGCAGAATCGTCAGGTAAGCGATGCGGACGCGTTTGCGGTGCATTTCCCCGTGCCGCGGGGCGGCGGGGCCGGAACCGGAATGCTGAAACATGGCATGGTCTCCTTTTACGGTCCCGCGGACGGATTTCCGTCCGCGGGACCGGGTGTTGACGGCGGAGCAGGCGGACTATTCGGCGGTCACGCAGCCGTCCAGGTCCGCGGCGAATTCTTCGGGCGTCATTTTGCCGGCGAGGACCAGCGGCAGGAGATTGTAGTAGTCGCCGACCACGTTGGAGTACAGCGAGTTATCGACCCAGTACACGATCTGATCGGACCAGTCGAAGAGCTTGGCCGAAGCGGAAGCGCTCGTGAGGCCGAGGTCGGCGGCGGTAATATCCGTCCGGGTCGGCACCTTGGACTGGACTTCCAGGAACTTCAGGACTTCGTCCCGCGAATTGAGGAAGGAGAGGAATTTTACCGCAAGTTCCGGATTTTTGCAGTCCTTGGAAACGACGAGGCACTGGCCCGGGCCGCCGATGGTCATGTTGGTGATCTGCGCGCCGTCGAAGTCGGGCGGCAGCATAACGCCGACGTTCTCCGCGCCGAGCGCGTCCTCCGCGTCGGAAACGACCGAGGAAACCTGCGGCATCATGGCGACGGTTCCCTGACAGAACTTATTCCAGGAGTCCGCGGAGGTAACGGCGTCCGCGTTGAGGTAGCCGTTGACGATGGTGGAGCGGTAATACTCCAGCGCGCTGAGCAGGCCTTCGTCGTCGGCGAATTTGGTCGTCCCGTCGCAGTTGCTCAGGATGCGGTCGTATCCCGACTGCTGCACCCACCAGTAGTTCACGATGTAGCAGCCGAACCACGGGAAGCTCTCGTCGGAGGCGATGGGCTGATAGCCTTTATCGAGGATCGCCTGGCAGGCGGCGTTGAACTCGTCGATGGTGCGCGGCGGGTTGCTGTCGAAATCCAGCCCGCATTCGCTGACGATCTGCTTGTTGTAGATGAAGAAGCAGATCTGGTTGTCGCTGGTCGGATAACCGAGGATCGCGCCGCTCGCAGGGGACGTAACGGAATCCCATCCGGAGATGTTTTCAAGGTCTTCCGCAGGGATCAGATCGCTGATATCCATGATGACGTCTTCCATCGCGAAGATGTTCTGGCCGGTCCAGAGGTTGGCCAGGTCCGGCGCGGTGCCGGCCATTGCGTCCGCTTTGAAGGTTTGGTGCGCGGTTTCGCCGTCCGCCGAAACGACGAGTTCGACGGTTACGCCGGGGTTGGCGTCCTCAAAGCGCTGGATTGCCTTGGAGATGTACCAGTCTTCCTGCGAGAGTTTCTGCTCGCTGGGGCCGATGTAGCTGTCTTTGCCGTTAATCCAGATTGTCAGCTTGCTTTCGTCGGTTTTTTTGGCACAGCCGGAGAGCATGGAGACGGCGCCCAGCAGGAGGGCGGCAACGAGAAACAGAGCAACAATTTTTTTCATCTTACTTTTCATTCTTTTCCATCCTTTGCACTCATATTTGAATTCAGGGCAGGCGCCCCTGATTCCGCAGATTACGGCCCCTGCGGGCAAACGGGGAAACGGGGACAGACAACGCAGCAGCGTCGCTGATTCGTTCGGATTGTTCGGGAAAAATCAATCGTTTCTGGCCTTTTCGCGCGCAGGCGATGTGTAATATCGAAAAAGGTTGCAGACATATCTGCAGATATGTTATAATAACTCGTACAGGTGTCCAGAGCACCTTTACATAGCCTATCCTGCCACTTGGGTGACAAAATGTCAATAGTTGTTGAAGAAATATTGCGATTGACAGGAACATTGTCCTGTTGTTTAATGGTAGATGACAGGAGAAATCGTCAGGATATCTGGCCTATAACAGAATAAATCATTTAACTTATATGGAGGTATATGTAATTGCTCGATAAATCGAGTCCGGTTCCGTTGTATATGCAGCTTGCCGAACAGATTAAAAGCCGGATTATTGCCGGCGAGATCCGGCCTGGAGACAAACTGAAAAGCGAAGCCGAAATGGTGGCCCAATACGACGTCGGCCGGCTGACGGTGCGCAGCGCGCTCTCCCAGCTTGTGAGCGAAGGGTATCTCGAAAAGGCGCAGGGCAAGGGCACCTTCTGCCGCGCGGCGGCGGAGGTGAACTATTTAAACATCGAAGCCGTGCTGGACATGGGCAATACGTATTTCATCCCCACGTACTACGTAAAGGGGATTTCCGAGGTCCTGACGGCCAACAACTGCAACTTTCTGATCAGCGATACAAACTCCAACGCGGAGTGCCTCTGTGCGCAGCTTGAGCAAATCCTGACAAAAAACACGTCGGGCGTGATATTCCAGCTCACGCAGGTGCCGCTTTCCGCGGAGATACGCAGGCGGCTTGGTGCTTGTTTGACGGCGTTCAGAAACCGCGGGGTGCCTTGTATTATGATTGACAGCCGGCTGGAGGATTCGGACGTTTCATACGTCGTGCTGGATGAGTTTGCCGGGGGAAGCCGCGTTGCCGAGCATTTCGCCGCATACGGGCACCGTCGCTGCGCGGTTGCGTACAGTCCCGGCTGCTGCGACGCGCTCCAGCGGTACGAAGGCTTTTGCGCGGCGGCGGAGGAATACGGGATGGAGCCGCCCGTGGAGATCGACTGCGGCGCGGGTCTGGAAGGCGCGCTGATTCAGGCGGTCCGTGAACACGGCGTGAGCGGAGTATTCAGTTACAACGACGAGATAGCGCTCCGCTGCATGCGTGCGCTGCGTGCGAAAGGATATTTGATTCCGGAGCAGGTTTCCGTGATTGGTTTCGACGATTCCTATCTGGCGACGACCGTGGACCCGCAGCTTACGACGATCTCCCATCCGAAGGAGGTTATGGGCCGGCATACCGCGCAGGCGCTGCTCAAGCTGATCCGAAAACAGATCAAAGCGCCCTACACGGAAGTGTTTCGTCCGGAACTGGTCAAGCGCGGCTCGTGTATGCGCGCATACACCGGTAAACTTGCGCAGACGGAACAGCGGAGGAAGCCCGGCGCATACTGTGCGGACCTGGACGAATAGGCGGGGCGATTGCTCTTTGCTTTCCGCCCTTACCGTCTCCGGAGAGCAAACAGCGCAGGGAGGCCGTCCGAAACGGACGGTCCGGCAGGACCGGAATCAGCGGGGGGGGGTGGACTGCTCCATTAACAATCCCGGTGGATTCTTGACGGACGCAAGCGGCGCGCGCGCCGCTTTTTTATATGTCTTTGTTCTCCGGGAAAGCGTACACGGTTTCGGAATGGAACACTTCCCCCGCGTGCAGAACGATGCTCGGAAAATCCGGGTGTGCCGGCGCGTCCGCAAAATGCTGCGTTTCGAGGCAGAACGCCGGACGGAAGCCGTACCGCGCGCCGTTTTTACCGGACGGGACGTTCATATCGTAAGGCGTGTAAAGCTGTACGCCCGGCTGATCTGTATACACGTCCATGACGATCCCCCCGCCCGGATCGCAAGCGGAGGCGGCGAACTCGACCCCGCCGTTCGGATGGCGGAGGACAAAGTTGTGGTCGTAACCCCGCGCCGCATCCATGTTTTCCGAAGAAGCCCCGATATCGCGCCCGATGGGTTTGGCGCTCGAAAAGTCGAGCGGGCCGCCCGCAGCCGGCGCGATTTCGCCCGTCGGCAGGATGTGCGGATCGATGCGCGTAAAGCGGTCCGCGTCGATCGCCAGCGTTTGACCGAGAATCGTACCGCCGCCCTGCCCGGCAAGATTGAAGTATGCGTGGTTGGTGAGATTGAGGAGCGTGTCCGCGTCGGTCACGGCGAAATAACGAATGGAGAGCGCGTTCTCCTCCGTAAGCGTATAGATCGCCATGACGGTGAGGTTGCCCGGAAAATTTTCGTCCCCGTCCGGACTGAAAAGCGTAAACACGACGGAATCGCCGTCGACGGTCGCTTTCCAGTTTTTTTTATCGAATCCCGTTTTGCCTCCGTGGGAACAGTTTTCAAAGTCGTTTGCAAACAACGGATATTCGGTTCCGTTCAGGGTGAACCGCGCCCCGCCGATGCGGTTTGCGACGCGCCCGACCGTCGCGCCGACGTACTCCGTCTGCTCCAGATACGCTTCGAGCGTGTCGAATCCCAGCACGACGTCGGTCAGGACGCCGTCTTTGTTCGGAACGGACATGCTCCGCCAGACTGCGCCATAGGTGAGGAACGAGGCGGATGCGCCGCGGGAGTTGACCGCTGTGTAACAAAAAACTTCTTCTCCGTCGGGCAATCTGCCGAAAAGGGACTTTGTGACGCACATACTGGTTTGGATCTCCGTTTTTTATTTTTATGTTGATAAAATGCGCAGCGGCGGCGGGATTTCCGCCGCGACCGGTAAAACGCCTACTCCATGCGGGCGATGCGGACCATTGCGTCGTAAAGGGCAAGGAACTGACGGTGACTGCGCGCATAAACCGCGCCGTCCGCCGGATAAAACGTGCGCGTGAAGCGCACGGTCTGCCTCGCCGCATCCGCAAGCGAGGAGAATACGCCCGCGTTTACCGCGCCGATCATTGCCGCGCCGAGGAGTGCGGCCTCTTTTTCGGCGGGGATGCAGACGGGGACGCCCGTTACGTCCGCCTGAATCTGACACCACACGGCGGATTTAGCGCCGCCGCCGGTGGCGAATATACGTTCGATCGGCGTGCCGCAGTTTTGAATTTTGTCGCAGTTTTTCCGCAGCAGGTGCGCAACGCCCTCCATGACCGCCAGCGCAAGGTCGAACGCGTCGTGCCGGCTGCGCAGCCCGTAAAACACGCCGCATGCGTCCAGATCGAATTCCGGTGCGTTGGCCCCGACGAGATACGGTAAAAACAGCACTTCGCCCGGCCGCCGCTGTTCGGCAACCGCGTCGATCTGCTGGAAATTCTTGTTCGGCAGGCAGGTGTTTTTCAGCCATTCGAGGCTTACGCCGCCGCTTTCCGCGGCGGGGAGCATCACGTAGCTGCCGGGCAGAAAGCCGTAATGCATCGGCACGCCCGTATCTCGCCGCACGGGATTGGCCGCCATGCTCGAAAGGCCGAGCACCGTCCCCGTCGAGAGGCTGAGCAGCCCCGGACGGATGTTGCCGGTGCCGATCATGCCGCAAAAATGGTCCAGCGTACCGATATTGATTTCCGTGTGTTCCGGCAGGCCGAGGGATGCGGCGATGTCCGGCAAAAGCGTTCCGGCGGACGTGCAGGGCTCCGCGGGCGGCGGCAGCTGATCTGCCCGAACGCCGAGGAACGAAAGCATTTCGTGCCAGTAGCAGTTTTCGTAAATATCAAAATAAAATGAAAACGTCGCGATCGAGCGGTCCGCCAGCAGGCGGCCGGTGAGGCGGTAAACGATATAATCCTTCAGCAAAACATAATGCGCCGCGGCGTTGAACAGCTCCGGCCGATGGGTGCGCAGCCAGAGAATTTTGGTTGCGGGCCATGTTGGCAGCGCGGCAAGCTGGCCGGTGTGCGCGTAGCATTCTTCCTTGGAAAACCGCTTTTCCAACGCGGCGCACTCCGCGCCCGAGCGCTCGTCCATCCAGGAAATCGCGTTCATCAGCGGCCTGCCGCCTTTATCAAGAATCAGCAGCGATTCCGCCTGCCCGGTAAACGTGATGCCGGCCAGTTCGCAAGCGGGCGCACCGCCGGAGGTAAACAGAGAACGAATCATCCCGAGCAGATTGTCGAAATACGCGTCCGCATCGAATTCCACAAATCCGCTTTCCCGGATATATCCGAGCGGTACGCTGGTCATGGCGGTGCATGCCATGTGTTCGTCGAAGAGCGCCGCCTTGGTGTTTGTGCTGCCGAGATCGACCGCCAGAAACAGCATGAGGATACCCCCTTTGAAGGATGGTGGTGTGTTATCGCTCTTTGCGCAGCCGAAGAGCCGCAAATGCGAGAGCGCCCGCGATAAACGCCGCGACTGCGAGCAGGCCGAACGCGGCGCGAAGGTCTGCGTATTCGGAGATCAAACCCATCAGCGCGGGGAAAACGGCGCCGCCGAGGCCGCAGCCCGCGCTCATAACGCCCATTGCCCTGCCGGAACTGCCGGGGTGCTGCCGCGCGGCAAAATCCATCAGCAGCGACCATACCGGACCGAATGCGAGACCGATCAGCGCGCATAGTGCGAGCGCTGGAACCGCATTCCGCAGCAGCGCGAGGACGGTAAAAAGCGCCGCGGATGCAAAAAGGCAACCGGCGAGCGTCTTTTGGGGCGACAGGGATAAAACGCCGAACACGAAACGAGAGACCGCCATGCAGGCCCAATAGGCGGAAATCGCATACGCCCCGAGCGCGGCGGCGTTCAGCTTGAGCGAAAACAGCGATTCCGTGAAATAGCCGATGCCGTTTTCAAGTCCCACGTAAAGCAGGATTGCGAAGAAGAAAAGCGCAAAAGCCGGCGAAGAAAACAGCCGGCGCGAAGGGCCTGCCGCGCCGTGCCGATCGGGAGAAACCCGGTCGGGGAAGCGGACGAAGAGCAGCGCGGCCAACGCGGCGGATACGCCCGCGGCGCAGAGCCAGAATACGGCGCGCCAGCTCCAGCCCAGGGTATTGACGCCGTATTGCACCGCGATGGGGCTGACCACCGCGCCGAGGCTCAGCGCGCCTTGCGAGAGATTGATCCAGCGCGCGCCTTTTTCGGGAGAGGCGTCCGAAAGGGCGGCGGAACCCGCGCTTTCGCAGACGCTGTAGCCGGCGCCGATACAGAAAACGCCCGCCGCGAACGAAAAAACGCCGCGCGCGAGCGCCGAAAGCAGGCACCCCGCCAGAAAGACGAAGGAGAAAACAAGCAGAATGGGCCGTTTGCCTGCGCGGTCGGCAACGCGTCCGAAGAGAAGCGGCATGGCTACGATGCTGACATACTGCGCGGCGACGAGGAACCCCGAGCCGGCGGTCCCCGTCGAAAATGTTTCGGATATGCTGCGCAGCGCAAGCTGGAAGCCGCCCAGCTCAAAGCCGACAAAGAACATCAGCAGGGAAAAGGCAGTCAGCAGCGCCGGCGTACGGCGGTCAGGCGAACTGGATTTCAACACCTTCTTCAGCGATCCTTTCCATCAGGCTTGCGTCCGCGCCGCGGCCCGTGATCAAAACGGTGCCGCTGTTGAACGCGGAGATGCGCGAGAAACTCTCGCGGCCGAGTTTGGCGCTGTCCGCGACGATGAGCGTTTTTTCCGCGCGCTCCGTCATAATGCGGTCGATCACGCTTTCCTCGGCGTGATAGGTGGTGATGCCGGTGCCGGGGTTAACGCCGTCAACGGACAGGATCGCCCAGTTTGCGCGGTAGCGGGCGATCTGCTCTTTCACGTCCTCGCCGTAGGTAAACGAATACTGCGCGCTGATGTCTCCGCCCAGAAGGATTACGCGGAAGGTCGGCAGGCCGCCGAGTTCCACCGCAACGGAGATGGAGTTTGTAACGATATTGAGATTTTTTCGCTGCTTCAGTTCGACCGCCGTGAAAAACGTCGTCGTTCCGGAGTTGATAAACAGCGTGTCCCCGTCGCGCACCATCGCGGCGGCCCGGGAGGCGATCGCTTTTTTCATCTCCATATGTTCGTGCTTGCGGCGCTGGAATTCCAGATTATAGTAGTTCTTCATGGTCTGGACGGCGCCGCCGGACGTGCGTTCCAGATACCCGTCCGCTTCGAGCGCGTCCAGGTCGCTTCGGATGGTCACGACGCTTGCGCCAAGCGTTTCGCTCAGCTGCGTAACACGCACCTGACCGTCCCGGCGAAGGACGTCAAGTATTTTTCTTCTGCGCGAGTCGATCTTCAATCCTCCTGCCATGATGCGTCGGCCTCCTCAAAACGGTTCGTGTATATCGGGTTCATTATAGCATAAGCATTCGGCATAACGGCGTGCATACGCTGCCGGTCACGGATGCTTTTTGTGATTGAGCCGCTCGCCGACCGCCCCGCCGGGGTGAATCAGCGCAAACTGTTCGCTCTGAAAGCCGGTTTCTTCGATGAGCGCGGCCTGCAGCGCGTCGAAGAGTACGGAAAGCACGGTGAAGCTCGTCGTACCCTGCGTGTTGAAACGATCGACTTCCTTTGTTACGAGCGTCTGCAAAACAACGTCCGCGCCTTTTGCCAGCGGGGAATCGAGATTCTCCGTCGCGGCGATTACGAAAACGCCCTTTTCTTTGCATATATGCAGAATCGGCAATAACTCGGCTGTTTTGCCGCCGCGCGAGGCGAGCAGCATCACGTCGCCCTTCTGCAGGTAACCGGTAGCGCCGTGCACCGCCTCCGCGGGCGAGATGAAGCGCGCGGGGCGCTCGATGCAGCACATCAGGTGCGCAAAATGCCGGCAGCAGACGCCGGAGTGCCCGCAGCCGCTCGCGCCGATGCGCGGCGCGTCCTTCAGCGCGTCCACCGCTTTGAGAAAATCTTCCCGACGGATCCCGCCGAATGCGTGCGTTACGGCTTCCGCCTCGATGCGATAGGCTTGTTCGGCGGCCAGCCATGCCTGCTTGCAGGCCATACGAATCCCCTCCGTTCGTTGCATGGCGCAGTGGAACGAAAAAAGGCGCACTGCTGCATGCGATAGAATGCAATTGTTTACAAAAAATGCAATTGTTTACAAAAACAGTATAAAATGATTGCAAATAAAAATCAATAGACAAGTAAATAGAAAATATTATTGACGAAATGGAAAACATAGAGTAATCTAAAAACGAAATAACAAGGAAACGGGCGTTCGCCGGCAACCATACGAAAAGGAGGACCCGATTTTGCTGAAAGGATTTGCATTAAAACCGCCGTTTTTCGAAATCGGCCCGAAATCTTACCTGTTTGGAGACGCAGTGCTCGATCTTGCGCTGGCTGCAGACGAGGCGGCGAAAAAATACGACGTGGATATCATCTTTACCACACCCGTGGCGGACATCCGCCGTGTCGCGCAGGCGACGGAACGGATTTTTGTTTTTGCGCCGCATATGGACCCCATCCGGCCGGGACGCGGCCTGGCGGACACGCTGCCGGAGTCGCTGACCGCCGCGGGGGCGAAAGGCGTGATGCTCAACCACTGTGAAAAGCCGCTTTCGCTGACCGCCCTCGCGCAGACCATCCGCCGGGCGGACGAGGTCGGTCTCGCGACGATCGTCTGTACGGACACGGCTGCGGAATCCGCCGCGGTTGCGGAACTCCGGCCCAACATCATCGTTGCCGAGCCTACGGAACTCATCGGGACCGGGAAGACGAGCGATCTGGACTATGTAAACGCCTCGATCCGCACCGTCAAGCAAATCGATCCGGAAATCCTCGTTTTGCAGGGCGCGGGAATCAGCTGCGGCAAGGACGTTTACCGCGTGATCCGCGCCGGCGCGGAGGCGACGGGGTCTTCCAGCGGCGTTGTGAAAGCCAGGGACCGCGCCGCTATGGTGGACGAGATGATCGGGGAAGTGCGCCGCGCGTGGGACGACCGTCTCGCCGGGCGGTAGCACACCCTAAACCGACAGCTTTTGAAAGTGCGTGCTTTCAGACAATAAAACTGCATATCAGGAGGATGTATCTATGGAATTCAAGGTTTTTCAAAAGGAAATCGAACTGCAGTCGCGGGGGTGGATTCCCACGTTCCACGATATCTCCAAGGAAGTTCTGGAGATCGTCGCCGCATCCGGCGTGAAGAACGGCACCTGCGCGATCGTTTCCCACCACACGACATGCTCGGTCATGGTGCAGGAGTGTTCGCACGACGTCGATTCGTTCGACATCGAATATCTGCAGCATGATTTGCTGGATATCATGCGCAAAATGATTCCGGACTTTGCCGAGGAGCACCAGTATCGCCACCCGGGTCCCATCCATGCGCAATTCGGCCGCGCCTACGGCGAACCGGGCAACTACACGAGCATGAACACCGACGGGCATCTGCGCAGCGTCTTTTTCGGCCGCAGCGAGACCGTGACCATTAAGGACGGCGTGCTCGACGCGGGCGAGTTCGCGCATGTTTATTTCATCGACTGGGACCATGTGCGCGCGCGCAGGCGGCAGGTCAACGTTACTATCATGGGTACGGCTGAGGACGTCGGGGACCGCAAATGGAACGGTGGCAAACCCATCAACACCCTGCGCAAGTTTACGGATGAGGAAAAGGCCGTGATGCGGGAGTTCACCCTGCAGCAGGAACGCTGACCGCAAAACGCTGAACGGTCCGGCGGGAAGGCGAATGCCTCCCGCTTGAGACCGTCGAAAGGCCTTTATTTTCAGTGGGCAACCGCTCCTTGACGTCCACCCTTGTGACCTCGTGGTATTCCGCTGCGCGGGCTGGACCGGCGCGGCCTGAAAAACGAAGTAAGGATTGCGGCCCTTAACAATTCAGAGACTTTTTGTACCAGGGTGTGTTTCTAAAGTCAGAAAGATGCAGTTTTGCTGGATCGGCTTGCAGATT
>CAYTHS010000012.1:0-39697 GCA_964437665.1 uncultured Oscillospiraceae bacterium | reverse complement strand
TTATTTTACGCTGCTCGACCTGCACTCGCCGCAGGAGTTCCTCGCGTCCGCCGCCCGCATTCAAAACCCTGATGCAGCCCGGCTTCTGATTGGTATTTTTTTCGCCGCCGTTGAAACAGGAGACGCCGTCGCTGCTCAATACGCCGCATGCGCCGCATCGCACGCTGCGAGTTGCATCATCGCCGCAATCGATACGCTCGCGCTCAAACCGCCGGTACGCATCGTTTTTTCCGGCTCCATTCTGACAACCGCCGCCTCGCAAAGCTACCGGCGCATGATTCAATATGAACTGATACGGCAAAAAGGCGAAATTTTCAACCTGCGCGTAAACGATCAGCCGCCCGTGGACGGTGCTGTGCGCTGGGTACGGCTGCGGAACCGCCTGGCGGACCGCGTGTCTCTCCAACAGCGAACCATCCCTGCATCGAAAAAGGTTCCGGTAGGAAAGCGCTTACAAACATGACTGTCTTTTAACACAACAGCCGTTCCCTGCTCAAGGAAACGGCCGTGAATACCGTTTGAATACTGATTTCCTGACGGGGCGACCATATTTACCTCTTGATTAGAGGGGAATCCCCGCTGCCTGTTTCCCAATCAGTCTCGTGTTTTGCGAATCAGACCGATGACGCTGCCGTCGCGGTAGGTGCCGATGCCTACCGCCTTTTTCCCGAGCGGCAGCGTCTCCGGCTTGCCGATAATCCGTTCGGCGCGCCGCACCAGTTCCGTAATCGGCGTCAGCTTGAAATATGCGCGTTCCAGCCGCTCCTTCACCTCCGGCCGCCGCGGGTTTGAGCTGCATGCACAACACCTCCGAAACGTCTTTTCCTATGCATAATCATACCCGCGCGTTTTGCATATTACTAGGTGTATCGCGTCATTTCTGCCGTATGCATCCTCATTCACGCATGCTTGTATTACTGCACACGCCTGCATAATCCGGCGTTCTATTTGAATCTTTCCATTTTCCCGCATTGCGTGTGGAAAGCCGGATATTCTTGCATGCTTGCTTCATATTTCGCATATATATTTATTCATTATAATATTCATTCTTCGTGCAAAGCGACGCTTGTGTGTTATAATGCGGATATGGAAATCACGCTGGAAGAACTGCTTGCTTCCCGCGACCGGCGGGCGGCGTACGAACGCGAACTGCTTTCGCGCCACCGCGGCGCATGCCTGATCGTGTTCACCATCGTCTGGCCCGGTCCGGTCAAGCAAACGCCGCAAAGCGAGCGGCTGTTTCGCACGGGCGCAGACGCGCTCGGCCGCTTTGTTCGGCGGTATGAACTCGTGCCGCTTGCATTCGAGGTATACGAGCTCCCCACTGGAAACGAAGCGTATCTGGCGTTGAAAACCGACCCTGCCTTTCTGAAGCTGGAACTTTGCAAACTCGAGGGCTCCGCGCCGTACGGAAGGCTCTGGGACATGGATGTGATCGCAAAGACCGGCGGGCACGTTTCGCGCGAAGACGTCGGCCTGCCGGAGCGCGGCTGCATCGTCTGCGGCAAATCAGGGAAAGCGTGCGCTTCCAGGCGGCTGCACGCACTTGCGGAAGTTCTCGCTGCGGCCGACCGTCTCGCCGCCTCCCTGCCGGAGAATAAAGAGGATCGTTAATGGAAATTCGCAGTCTTTCGCTGACCAGGGAACGCGCTGCAATCGACGCATTTTACGAACGCGCAGGCATCCGGCTCGACGCGGCGGTCGATACGCTGTTCGGTGTTTTCGACGGCGACACGCTGCTCGCACTCGGCGGGACCGCCGGCAACGCCATTCGCTCGCTTGCGGTGGATTGTTCCGTCCGCAGCGAGGGGCTTTTACCCATGCTGACGACACACCTGTATAAGAAGCTCAAAAGCGAGGGCAGCGACAACGTTTTCGTTGTAACCAAACCGGAATACGCGCCGCTCTTCTCCTCACTTTGTTTTTACGAGCGCGTACGCACAAGCGAAGCGGCGCTGCTTGAAAGCCGGAGGGACGGACTGGAGCGTTTTCTTTCCGCTCTGCCGCAGGCCGACGGTGCGATCGTCATGAACGCCGATCCTTTTACGTACGGACACCGCTATCTGGCCGAAACCGCTGCAAAGCGGTGCGGACGTCTGCTGGTGCTGGTGCTTTCCAAGGACGCTGCGCACGTTCCGGCGGAAGCGCGGCTGGATTTGGTACGAAAGGGCTGTGCGGACCTCGCGGCTGTTTCTGTTTTTCCGGGCGGTGATTATGTGATTTCAAGCGCAACGTTTCCGGATTATTTTTTCAAAGACAAAACGGAAGCGGCTCTGGCCGGCGCACGGCTGGATGCAACGCTTTTTGCCGAGCAGATCGCCCCGCGTTGCGGTATAAAAACCCGCTTCGTCGGCGAAGAGCCGCTCGATCCCATGACCGCAGGCTACAACGACGCGCTGCGTACCGTTTTGCAGTCCCGCGGCATATCCGTCCGTATCATCCCGCGGAAAACGCTGGACGGACGCCCCATCTCCGCTTCGCGCGTACGCGCGCTCTGGCAGGCGCGCGATTACGCAGGTATCGAACCGATGGTGCCGAAAACGACGCTCGATTATATCCGGAGGAACGCATTATGATCTGGAGCCCGGACCTGCTCGGTCAAACTGCTTACGAGTCGCTGGTGTTTGAAGCGCGCCTTACGCCGAAGCCCGGCCTTGTGGACGCGGAGAACAGCGGCGCACACACGGACATGGACCTTTCCACCCTGCTCAAAGGCGCGGAAGCGATAAGTCCGTTTTTGACCCGGTTTGCGCAGGCAGGCGTTTCGGATGCGGCGTTTCCCCCGAACGGGCGGCTTTCCGTCATCCGCGCGGACGGCGTTGCGGCGGAAGCGGCGATGCTGCATGCAACGGGAGGCGTCAACACACACAAGGGCGCGATCTTCCTGCTCGGCGTACTTTGCTACGCCGCGGGACGCAGAAGCGCTCTCGACGAAACGCTGCGTCCGCTCCCCGTCGCGGCGGAAGCGTCGATGATCTGTGAAAACGTTACAAGCGAGCTTGGCGCACACGCAGGCCGCGCTTTCCTGCGCTACGGCGCACGCGGCGCGCGCGGTGAAGCCGAGGCGGGCTACCCCGGCGTAATCACGGTCGCCTTGCCTGCATACCGCGAAGCGATCGCGGCAAACGCAGGCGAATGGGACGCTTGGCTGATCGCACTGCTGCGTCTGATCGAACGCACGGACGACGCAAACGTGCTTGACCGCTGCGGAGAGGCAATCGCGTCCGAACTGAAAAAAAACGCGAAACAGATCGCAAACCGCTATCTTTCCGGCGGAGAAAACATGCTCGACGAAATCCGCGCGCTGGACGAGCAGTGCCGCATGTGGCGCGCCAGTCCCGGCGGTTCGGCAGATTTGCTCGCCTGTGCAAAATTCCTTCATGCCATAGAACAAAGCGACTAAATTCTTTCAACAGGAGACTCCATGCAACCGACACGTCCAATCCGTTTCACCGACCAGGCAGACGATGAAATCACCGCCCGCGTTTACGAACTGCTGCGCAAGAAGCCACGCGTCATCATCGCTATCGACGGCAACTGCTCCGCAGGGAAGACCACCGCAGCCGCCAAGCTAGGCGCGCTGCTGCACGCAAACGTCTTCCATATGGACGATTATTTTCTCCAGCCGCATATGCGCACGCCCGAACGGCTCGCACAGCCCGGCGGCAACGTGGACGCGGAGCGTTTTCTTCGCGATATCCTCCTGCCCGTCTCGACGGGCAAACCCGCATATGTCGAGCCGTACGACTGCCATCTCGACCGGCTGCTTTCTCCCGAGCAAGTCGCGCCGCGCGCCGTCTCCATCGTGGAGGGCGCGTACAGTCTGCACCCCGTTCTAGCACCGTATTATGATATAAAAATTTTTTTCCGCATCGCGCCTGCGCTCCAGATGGAACGCATCCGGGCGCGAAACGGCGAGAGGATGCTCGAATTGTTCCGCTCGCGCTGGATTCCTCTCGAAAACACGTATTTTTCCACGCTGGACATCGAGCGGAGCTGCGATATCTCAGTCCATTCCACGCAAAAATTCTAAAAACCCGGTATGAAAAGAGCGCCCTGCCGGGCGCTTCAGCATGTCAAAAAAGCTCTCGGGATTGTTAAAGGCCGCAGTCCTTAACCCGTTTTTCCGACCGCGCCGGTTTATCCGGCAAAACACCATCGCCCGTTTCGGGCGGTTTCTTTGTGCTCTTTGTCGTCCTGGCGGCCGAAGGGCGAGAAACAAAACGTGATTGTCCTCCAAAAACTGCTCTTCAGCGGGATCAGCAGCAGTCCCCGCCGCAGCAACAGTTCAGGCACATCAGCGCCGAACAGATGTCACAGCAGGGCGAAGCGTTAAAACCGCCGGTTCCGGTGTTGGAATACGGCTGTCCTGAATTGTTCAGCGAAACGTAGGCATTGCGGTAATCCGGGTTATCCGGCTCCATCTCATACGCTTTCTTGATGCAGGCATACGCTTTTTCATACCAGCCCTGCCGCAGATAGATTACGCCGTAAAGATAATTCCACTCGGCATTGTGTACGATGTTCTGGCCGTCCAATATGGTCCGTGCAGCGTTGAGGTTGTTTTGGTTAATCCAGGACCGCGCACGGTTGAACTCCGCGGCGTTCGGTCCGCTGTACGTCGAACCGCCCGTACGTGAATAACCGCCGGAGGTATGCGTTCCGCCGCCGTAAGAGTTCCCCGATCCGTACGAACCGGACTTGTCCGACGAACTTTGCTTTTTGGTGAGCATTTCGTAGGCTTTGTTGATTTCCTTGAGCTTTTCGCCCGCCAGTTCCTTGAGCGGATTATCCGCATACTTATCCGGGTGGTATTTTTTGACCAGCGCCAGATATGCGGCCCTGATTTCCTCCTGCGAGGCATTTTCACTCACGCCCAGAACTTTATAGGGGTTCATCTGTTCTCTCCTTTGCCGGCTGCGGTGTCGCGCATTTCCCGGCTTTGCACTCCTGTCCCAATACACGCCGCTGCGTGCTGCTCAGGCCCAACCGCACGACGTTTTCTATCAGCCCGCCCGGTTCCGTAAACGTAAGCAGGTCAAACGCTTTTTGCGTCTCACTCAGCGTAATATTCATTAAGAACTCCGCTTCGCCCGCCGGCATGCCGTTGAGCAAAAACGGATTATAGTTTCCTCGCTTTTCGTCCTTCGCGCGGTCGTCCCATGCGTCGGCCAGGTAGACCCACTTGCCAAGGTTGTAAAACATCCATCCGCAGGCCTGCTCTTCGGTTTCAGGTACGCCCGGCGCATGCAGGATAACGGCGGAAAGAAACCGACCGAACGCGTCGCTCGGTTCGTCCGTTGACGCAATCTTCTTATTCTCGATTTCATGCAGATAGTCCATACTCGCGGAAAGCTTTGCGTCCAGTTCGGGATGCCGTCGTGCCGCTTTCCTATATGCGCGCCGAAGCGCCGCCCGGACCGCAGCGGTGGAAACCCGCTTTTCGTCCAGCGCGTCGTCCGCTTTTTGATACCACGCAAGCAATACGTTCACGTCCGCGGCATACGCTCCCGCGGGAGAGGGGTTTGCAATCGGTCGTTTCCCCCGATAACAGCGCGGGGCGCAATTGCCGCGCGAATAGCCGGCCCCGCCGGTAAGCGCGGTGAGGAATGCGGCCAGGAACGCGCACTCGTAACTCAGCGCGAGCCGCTCGGGTTGCCCGTAACGCCTGCCGATGGCTTTGCACACACCGCAGTAATGCGCGCGGTACTCCGCCTGTTCGCGCACCTTTAATTCGCATTCCAGCGGCCGGATATAGCCGAACATGCGTCCCCTCCGTTTTTTTACACTATTTTGTATTTTACCATGGAACGGCGCATGATTCCACCCCGTTTTCGCACGAGGCTGTGAACGAATGTGTCACTTGCGCCCTGTATGCCTACATGCAGCGGCGGCCGCCCGGGAATCCGGACGGCCGCCGCGTGAGCGTCGTTTCTTTACTTCTTCGCCAGAAACGTGTTGATCTGGCCGAGCAGCGCATCCACATCGATTCCGTGCACGGCGCATGCCTGCTCGATCGATTCGCCGTGTGCCATCGCGCAGCCCAGGCAGTGCATACCGGCGTTCATCAGGATTTCTGCCGTTCCCTCGTCCAGCTCGATTACCTGCTGGATGAGCATATCCTTGGTTGCTTGCATATCGTGTCCCTCCGTTTATCATTATTTCACTTATTTTAAACACTACTGTTTTGCTAGTATATCATAATTTTCCGAAAAACAATATCGCTTTTCGTATTTTTCACATATAATCCCCTTGCGCTTCGCACTTCTTCAGCTTTTTGTCTCAAACACGTTGCCGCAGCGTGTACAGGTCACGCGGATACGCCCCTTGCCGCGCGGCACGCGAAGCCGCTGGGTGCACTGCGGACAAATCAGGTATTTATACTGCTTAATCTCGCTCCACGTCGGGTTTTTGCGGGCCTTGCGCGCGCGGTGTGTTTTCGGCTGCTTTACCGTGCGTGTTCCACTGCCTCCGAAGGTGCTCCGAAACCAATTCCGCACAGCGGTCGTCGCCGCCAGAAATTTCATGTTTTCCCGGTTACGCCTGTTTTGATCCTTGCTGAAGAGCCGCAGGACGAACAGAATCATCATCGCGGCGGCTATCCCCGATACAACATAGCGCGGCCATGTGCCGTACTGGAAAAAAAACATACCGACGACCATCAGAATCAGCGCGATAATCAGCATCGCGCGGTTCAGATCGTCCAGATATCGTTGTTGCCGTTGAAACATGCGTATCCCTCTTTTGTATCGTTTCTCGTTTTATTTTCACGCTTCGGCCGTTCAGCCGATCCAGAAGCGCGCGGTAAGCGCAGGAAGAGCCGCCGTAAGGCCGCCGTTTTGCGTTTTAATCTCAGCGCCGGTCAGCACATCCCGCAGCGTTTCCGGCAGCACGGCAGGCGTTTCGCCGTCCGGCCCTTCGGCAATCCGGTCCGGCAGCAGTGTAACGCTTTGCTCACGCTCGCTCCGGTTGATCATCAGCACCGCTGTCGTTCCGCCCTGCGGCAGGTAACGCAGCACGGCAAAAACCTCGGGAGACAGCGCGCCCATACGGCAAAGTCCGCGTTTAAGCGCCTCCGAATCCCGCCGCGCATGCATGAGCGCGGTAAACGCCCGCATAGTCGTCTGGTTTTCCGAGCCCCAGGGATACGTCTCCCTGTTGAATGGGTCGGCCATGCCCGTCATACCCGCCTCGTCGCCGTAATACACACAAGGCACGCCCGGCATCGCCATCTGCAGCGCGGTCGCCAGTACCAGCCGTTTCAGTCCCTGCTGCTTTTGCCGCTCGTTCGGATGGAACGCCGCCTGCAGCTTACGCGACATCGCGTTGCGCTCCGGCGCGCCTGCAAGCGCGGTCGCCGCGCGGACCACATCGTGCGAGGACAGCAAATTCAGGCATGCCTCGTAAAACGGTTTCGGGTAATGTTCCCGCAGCATCTGCAGCGCATGATTGAGCGCGTATGCATCCGTTCTTCCGGTCAGAAAGGAGATCGCCGCCTCCGCAAACGGGTAGTTCATCGCGCTGTCCAGTTCGTCTCCGCTCACATAACCGCGGCGGCCTTCGGGACCGTATTTATTGGAGCAGTCGTCCCAGACCTCGCCAAGCAGCACGCCGTTCGGATCGTCCTGCTTCAGGCGTTTTCTTAGAAGCCGGATAAACTCGTCCGGCAGTTCGTCCGCAACGTCCAACCGCCAGTCGTATGCGCCGCAGTCCGCCCAGTGCCTCAGCACGCCGCTTTCGCCGGTGACAAAATCCGCATAATCCGGTTCCAGTTCATCGACGTTCGGCAGCGACGGAAACCCCCACCAACAATCATAATGATCCCTGTCGCCGTGGAAAGTGTACCAATTGTAATAGGGCGAATCTTCGCTTTCGTAAGCGCCGACGTCCTCGTATCTCGAAAACCGGTCGAAATATCGGCTGTCGGATCCCGTATGCGAAAAGACGCCGTCCAGCATCACGCGAATCCCGTTTTCGTTCGCTGCGCGGCAGAGCGCGGCAAACTCCTCCTCGCTTCCAAAAATCGGATCGATACGATTGTAATCCGCCGTGTTGTAACGGTGATTGCTCGCCGATTCAAAAACCGGGTTGAGGTAGATCGTCGTCACGCCCAGTCCTTTGAGATACGGCAGCTTTTCGCGGATCCCGTTGCAGTCGCCGCCGAAAAAGTCGTCCGGCTCATAGTCCTGCTGGCCGGGCGCGGGCGTATAGCAAACCGCCTCCGACCAGCGGTCGTGCAAGCGCAGAAACCTTCCTTTTTCCATATGGTACTGCGCGCGCGCGTAGAAATCCTCCCAACTGCTGCGCCGGAACCGGTCCGGAAAAATCTGATAGACAATGCCTTCGCGCCAGCTCTGCGGCGTTGTGAACGCGCCGTCATACACCGTGATCTGGTATGCGCGCGGTTCATGCGTCTGCAGGGAACCTTCGCCGCTGTCAGCGCCGTAATAGAGCGTCTGCCCGTCTTTTAAAGAGATCAGGAAATAATACCAAACGAGGCCGGGTTCTCCCGGCATGGGCACGTCCGTTTTTGCGCGGCCGCCCTCGAACGGCATGTCGAAAAACGTTTCCGTGCCGTCCTGTTTGTAAATCCTGAGTTTGACTTGTGCAATCTCCTCCCCGCCGCACTCCGCCTCGATATGGGCGTTTGCACCGCAAAACAGCGCGCCCTGCGGCCTGCGGAAGGAGAGATAACGAGAATGATGTCTGAATGTAGCCATATGGGTATTATAGCCGAACGCAACCGGCAAAAAATGGATTTGTGTGGAATTTTGCGAGCTTTTCACATTTTGTCCGACAAACGTCGTCCTTCGCCACGCCCGATGCAAACGCCGCCGCTTACCAGCACGGCACAGCGGAATCCCGCGGAAACGGCGCTAAATCCTTTTCACAATATCGTTCTGTTCTTTATAGATATGACCGCGTTTCACAACGCCGCGCACACGCGAAAGCGGGTACACCGAAGCGTATGGCTCCAGTACGGTACCGGGATTGAGCACGCTGTTGCAGCCAACCTCTACATGGTCGCCCAATATCGCGCCGAATTTTTTCAGTCCCGTTTCGATCACAGTCTCCCCACGCACGACGACCAGTGTTTTATCACTCTTGACGTTTGAGCAAATCGACCCCGCGCCCATATGCGCATAGCTCCCCAGGATGCTGTCGCCGACATAATTGTAATGCGGCACCTGCACGTGGTCGAACAGGATGCAGTTCTTCAGTTCCGTGGAATTGCCGACCACGCAACCTTTCCCGACCAGCACCGCGCCGCGGATAAACGCACCGGGACGCAGTTCGGTATCTGCACAGATAATCGCCGGTCCCGCAACGTACACGTTCGGATAACGCTTCACGCTCTTATGGATCCATACGCCCTCCTCCGGGCGGTCGTATTCCGACGGGTCGAGCATTTTGCCAAGCTCCAGCACAAACGCCCTGATCTTCGGCAAAGCCTCCCATGGATAGGTCGTCTCTTCAAACAGCCCGGCCGCGAGCGTCGCGGAAAAAGAATCAAACATGTCCTTGTTTTTCATGAAATCCATACTCCTGTTTATTCCGCCGTTCACCGCTCGGAAGCAATCGAACGGAAACGCGTGTATTCGCCCTGCCAGAGCAATTCGATCGTACCCGTCGCACCGTGGCGGTGCTTGGCAATGATGATCTTGCTGGTGTTGTCGCCGGTTTCCGCTTCCTCGTTATCGGGGTACGCCGCCGGACGGTACAGCAGGATGACCATGTCGGCGTCCTGTTCGATAGACCCGCTTTCGCGCAGGTCAGAAATGACAGGCCGGTGGTCGGTGCGCTGGTCCGGCCCGCGGTTGAGCTGGCAAAGCAGGATGATCGGCACGTTCAGTTCGCGCGCAAGCAGCTTAAGCTGCCGCGTCATGTCGGAAATCTCCTGCATGCGGTTGTCGCTTTTGCGCCCGCCGGAGGACTGCATGAGCTGAAGATAATCGATGACCACCATGTCCAGCCCGACGCGCGCGTTGAGCCGGCGGCATTTGCTGCGGATCAGCGGCACACTTGCGCCGCTGGAATCGTCTATGTATATCCGCGCGTGGCTCATCGGGTCCATAACCTCCATGAGCTGCCCCATTTCGGTGTTGCCGATCAGGCCTTCCTTGATCCGCTGGGAATCGACTGTCGCTTCCGTGCAGAGCATGCGCATCACCAGCTGTTCTGCGCTCATCTCCAGGCTGAACACGACCACCGTCCGGTCGTCGTGCAGCGCCGCATGCTGCGCAATGTTCATTGCAAAGCTGGACTTACCCATGGCCGGCCGGCTCGCAACGATGATAAGGTCGCTTTTCTGGAACCCGTTGGTCAGGCGGTCGAGGTCGTTGAAGCCGCTCGCCACGCCCGTGATCTTGCCGTGCCGCTGCGCCAGCTCGCCGATCATGTTATAGGCTTCCGGCACAATCTCGTCGATGGGGACAAGCGATCCCTGCGACTTACGCATGGAAATATCGTAGATGCGGCGCTCGGCGGCGTTGAGTGTTTCCTCAAGCTCCTTTTCGTCGTCCATGCCGTCGCGGATGATCTCCCCGCCCGCACGGACCAGCTGCCGCTGGACGCTCTTGGACTCGACCAGTTCGATATAATTCTGCACGTTCGCCGCCGTAGGCACGAACGTCACAAGGTCCGTCAGATAGGTCAGTCCGCCCGCCTGTTCCAGCCTGTTATGCCGCTCAAGCTCCGCGGAAAGCGTTACGAGGTCCACCGCATCCCCCGCAACGCGGATATCGCGCATAGCCGCGAAGATCACCGCGTTCGCCGGCGCGTAAAAATCCTCCTCGCGCAGTTGCTCGAGGCAAATCTCGAGCGCGCTTGCGTCGATGAGCATACTGCCGAGCACGCTGCGCTCCGCGTCGCCCGCGTGCGGCATCGTTTTCGGCTGTTCCTGCTGGTTTGCGCTTACGGGTTCGTACTGTTCCATCGGGTGCTCCTGTACCTGCGGATTATCCGTCAAATCGTCCCGTGCGGCGCCGCGCGCTTTGGGCGGGTTCACACGGTAAGTTTGTTATTCCTTCTCTACGACGACCGTTACCGCTGCAAACGTGTTTTCAAACAAGCTTACGCGTGCGGTGTATTCGCCGAGCGCACGGATCGGTTCGGAGAGCGCAATCTTCTTCTTGTCGATCTCCACCTGCTTTTGCTCCTTCAGCGCTGCGGCAATTTCCTTGCCGGTAATCGCACCGAAAAGCCGCCCGTTCTCGCCGACTTTCGCTGTGACCGTGACCGAAGCGCCTTCGAGCTGTTTCGCGAGGTCCCGCGCCGCCATGCCGGCCTGGAATTTCCTGTGCGCCGCCGCGCTCTTCTGAATCTTCGCCGCGTTGACGGCCTGCGCGTCCGCCGGGGTCGCCAGCTTCCGGGGGAGCAGATAGTTGCGCGCATACCCGTCCGAAACGGTTATAATTTCGCCTTTTTTGCCGGTCCCTTTTACATCCTGTTCGAGCAATACTTTCATGTTGTTTGTTCGACCTCCTGCTTATATTGTTCAACATAGCCGCGCACGAGCACCTCCGCCTCCTCGAGGTCCATATCCCCGAGCTGCGCGCCGGCCATCGTCAGGTGTCCGCCGCCGCCCATCTTTTCGCAGACGAGCTGGACGTTTACGCCGCCGAGCGAACGCCCGCTGACGCTGACGTCTCCGTTTTCCTTGCCGAGCACAAACGCCGCTTCGATGCCTCGGATGCCAATCAGTTCGTCCGCGGCCTTCGCCGCAATCAGCGGCGCGTTCTTTACATCCTCCCCCACGACCGCCAGCGCGATCCCGTCGGACAGCACGTCCGCGCTTCGCACGGTGTTCGCAACGTCGCCGTAGCTTTCCATATCGTCCTGAAACATCTGCTTGACCATGCCAATGTCCGCGCCGTTCCTGCGTAAATACCCAGCCGCCTCGAACGTGCGCGAGCCGACGTTGAACGCAAAATGCTTGGTATCGATCGTGATGCCCGCAAGCAGCGTCCCGCATACAAACGCCGGCGGATGGACGCCTGAATCGAAATACTGCAGCATTTCCGTTACAAGCTCGCTCGCGGACGAAGCGCGCGCCTCCAGAAAATGCAGCGTCGGATTGTCGATGTGATCCGTGCTCCTGCGATGGTGGTCGATTACCACCACGCGGCTTGCGTTTTCCAGCAGCCTCGGCGCAATCAGGGAACCAATGCGCTGCGTATCGACGACCACAAGCACGCTGCTCGGCCGCATGATGCGCTCCGCCTGCTCCGGGGAAATCAGCATTCCGCTGTAAGCGTGGTTCTGCCGGATCAGCTCAAGCGCATGGTCGATCATGGCGTTTTCCTCGTCAATGATGATATATGCGTGCGAGCCGACCAGCTTTGCGCAGGTGGCGACGCCAAGCGCGGCGCCGATACAGTCCATATCCGGGCGTCTGTGTCCCGTAATGAAGATATCTCCCGTGTTTTCAAACAACTGCCGCAGCGCTTTGCTGAACAGCCGCATTTTCACGCGCGACTGCATGGCCTCCGGCTGGCGCTTGCCGCCGTAAAACACATAGCCGCCGCCTTTCCTGATGACCGCCTGATCGCCGCCCCGCCCGAGAGCAAGTTCCATCGCCTGACGCGCGCTTTCATCCGACCGCGCCACGCGGTCCGAAGCGCCGACAGCGATGGAAAGCGAAACCGTCATACTGGTGCCGGTATCGATCGCATGCGCCTGCTCAAGCAGCGGAAACCGCTGCTTTTCGATTTTCGCAAGATGCCGCGCTTCAAAAACGATGAAGAAGCGCCCGTTTTCATACCGGCGGTAGATGCCGTCTATCCCGGAAACCAGTTTCGCCACCATCCGCTCCACTTCGCCGAACACGCTGGTGCGGTGGAACTGTACGTCCGCGGCAAGATCTTCGTAATTATCGATGTAGATCAGCGCCACATACGGCATCTGCTCTTCAAAGAGCCGCTGGTAATGCGCCGCTTCCGTACGGTCGATCCAGTATTGAAAAACCATATCGCGCGCGTCTTTTTTACGGTGTACAGGGACGCTCATCACCTGATATGTACTGCCCGCATATTCCATCGGCGCCGCAACGAGCGGCGCTTCAATATTGAAATGCGGCTGCACAATGCGGACGTCGGTTTCATCAAAAATTTTTTTCAGGCTTTCATTGCGCCAGGCAACGTGCCCGTTTGCGTCAATAAGCGCGCAGGGAATGGAAACCTGATTGATCAGCCGCGCCGCGATGGACGCGTTTTCCCTGAACACGGAATCCATGAGTTTCTGCTGCTCGGCGAACCATTTGGTTTCGAGACTCCTGCAAACCAGCAGCAGCAGCGCGGACGCGCCGAACGCAACCAACGCGGCAAGCAGACGGTACCGGGCAAAAGAGGGTACGAAGAAAACAGCAAAGCAAAGCAGCGCCATCATCACGGCTATCGGCGGCAAACAGGTCCTTGCTTTCTTCATTCGGGTCCTCCTGTATAATTATATAAAACAACCGGGCGTTTCGATGCGATATTCGGTCTTCGGCCGGTATCGAAGCGTCCGTATCGTCGTTCCGGAATGCGCGGCCTTGCGGCCGGCCGCTTCAGGCGCGCGGCGTCTGCGCGCGTGCGCGGAAGCGAAAAAGCTGCTCGAAACAGCCGATCAGCATCAGCGGCATCTGTACGATGCCGAACAGCACGCCGACCAGTACGTAAGTCGCCACCCTTGCGCCGGTCTTGTTTTTCGCCGAACGCGCAAGCAGAAAGTCCACAACGCAGAGCCCCTGCAGCAGCAACGGCATACCTACCAAAACGTTTACCGTGTTGGAAAGCCCTTCCGCATACTGCCAGCCGGACCATTCGAGCACCAGCGCGCCGATCAAAAGCGCGAACAGCCCGAGCATCATGCTCCGCGGCAGGGACCAGAAGCGGAACGCACGCATAGGCGCAAGCGACAGTTCGCTGCGTTTTTTACAGAACAGCCGGAAAAACAGAAAGTTGCTCAGTCCCATCACCCCGGAGAAAATGCAGAGCGCCGGCACCACGATGGTCGGCACGGCGTCCGAAAACACATCCAGGTATTCGTTGACGAGCGCGGCATAGTCCGCGTTTGCATAGGGTGACTGCACAAATGCGGCTTTATAGAAGCCGATCATTTCGTCCGCGGCCGCTTGCGCCGCCGCAAACGCGCCTTCGCCGGACAACACGCCCGGCATGCAGACGCTGATATAAAGACCCGCAAGAAAAACGCCCGCAAGCGTCATCGCCGTATACGAACCGCTCATATGCCTGACCTGCAGGAAATACAACGCAAAAGCCGTCCCTGCGGAAGCGAGCACCATCCCCGCGGCCGACACCGGTAAATAGAGCAGAAACGCTCCGGCGGCATACGCAACCGCCGGCAGCGCAATCCACGCCGGCTTCGTCCGCGCGCCGAGATACGCCCAAAATGCAGGGACGACGATTAGTGCGGCGGGGATAAACAGCGCGGCGATTCCCGCCGCAATGCTGAGAAGTATGATCAGCCACGCGCCGTTTTGCGTACGCGCAGATTGTTGAATCCTGTTTTCCATGCTCTCATTTTAATGCCCGCGCGGCAATAGGTCAAGGCGCGTCCGTCTCGATTTGACGTATTGCGCCGGATTTCACGTCCATCCTGACCATTCCGCGAAAAGCCGTGTTACAATAATTCTCTTTCTCAACCGATTTTGGGGCGGCATGTCTCTTTTCATCGCGTAAAACGCGCCAAAACCAACGTGCAAGCCGCTGGTTTTGACGCATAATATTGCATTGTCGGTTCTATTCACTCCGGCCCGCGGTTTTACTCGCCGACCGAGCCGTCCTGAGAGAATCGTTTACAGCCCGCGCAATAAGGTACCGAGAAATAGCAGGCCGTACGCCGCGGTCATCACCCAGAAATCGTTTTGAGAAACAAAGTTTCCGATTACGGGGATATTCGCAAATTTACTGACGATCGCCAGTGCGGCAAGGATGAGCGCAATAATCCATACTACGGTCGTGGGTCTGGAGAGTTTCATCAATATTGCCTCCTCTTACTTTATTTTCTGCATCTTTGCGTCCTTGCAAACACAAAGAATTACAGCGTATTAGGAAAGTTCCCTGACGAAGCACCTGCGCCGCTTATGCTGCTCGGTTTCAAAGCGCTCCCACTGGGAAAGGATATTTTCATTCAGCTCCAGCATGGGACCGGTTTCGGCATATCGGAAACCGCTCTTGATCAGCTTCCTCTGCATATCGTCGAGAACGATGGCGTTGACCCCCATGCCCTGCAGATCCGGGCGGACCGCAATGAGCAGCAGATCGACCGTGTCGTTTTTCCCCTTAAGCGCACGCAGAAGCGAAAGCCAGCCAAACGGCATTGTACGGCCTTTGTTTTTCTGCATCGCTTGGTCAAGCGCCGGACAGCAAACACCGAACGCGACCATCTCGCCTTTTTCGTTGTACACAAACGACGTCGTGCGCTTGTCCACCATCGGCCGGAATTCACTGGTATATTTAAGCATCTGCTTGTCGCTCATCGGCACCATGCCGAACAGCACCTGGTACGTATTGTTGTAGAGCGAAAACATATCCTGCATAATCCGTTTGATCGGCAAATCGTCAAGGCTCACCACGTGCAGCTTTTTACGTTTTTTTACGTAATCGGCGATCCGCGTAAACGTCTGGTCCGGTTCCTCCGGCAGAGTGATGCGCAGTTCGACCCAATCGACCTGCTTTTGATAGCCCCGCCGCGCCATCTGTTCCATATAATACGGATGGTTATAATAAGTGTAAAACAGGCTCGGACGGTCAAATCCTTCCACGAGCATGCCTTCGCGGTCCATATCGGAAAACCCCAGCGGCCCGTGAACGGCCGCGCAGCCGAGTTGTTTCGCCCAGCTTTCCACCGTATCAAAAAGCGCATCCACTACTTCGTCGTCGTCGATAAAGTCAACGTGGGTGAAATTCAGATACTTCTTTCCAAACTTAGCGTTCGCTTTCTCGTTGAGGATCCAAGCAATCCGCCCGACGATCCGCCCATCCCGGTAAGCTAAGAAACACTTGGCGTCACAGAATGCAAACGCAGGATTCTTGTCATGCTGCATATCCGCTACCTGGCTGGAAAGAATATCCGGCACGTAATACGGATTGTCGCGATAGAGTCCGACAGGAAATTCCATAAAATCGACCAATTCTTTTTTGGTCGCCGCCTCTTTGATTGTTACCACCGTTCCGTCCCCCTGTAATGTATAGATGGATTACTCGTTTTGTTTGGTTGTCTCTTCAGGTTCTTCGGTTTCGTGCGCTTTGTTCTTTTGTTCCAGCGCTTTTTTTCGCTTCTTTTTACTGTGCAGAATGATCGGCAGCCCGATGGCGAGGAACAGGATCCCGGCCGGAATCAGCGCTACCGCAAGGAATATGCCAATCGCGCTGATCGCGTTCACCATAAACCGTGCGCTGTTGTTGAATCCACGGGACATTTTATCCCACACGTCGGACGATTTCCAGATTTTTATCAGTTCTTGTTCGCCTTCCACGGCGGTCTTGGGCGTGCGGTCGATCGTCACGTCCAGCGTGGCGTATGCAACCAGATTGTCCCACAAATTCATCTGCGCGGTGTAGCTTTCGATATCGGCGCGCACGTTGGTCAGGCTTTGGCGCACGGCAAGGATATCCTCCACGGTTTCACACTGCGCGAGGATTTCCAGCAGTTGCCGTTCTTCCGCCTCGGCGTTGTCCAGCCTGGCCTGCATGTCATAATAGGACAGCGATATATCGTCTGAACTCAGCCGGTAACTTTCAACCTTCCCTGCTGCTTCGGCGGCGGTGACAAGCGCGTCGAGTTGTTTCGCCGGAACTTTCAGCGTCGCAGAAGATACATAAGCGCCGTCGTCGTCCGTTCGGGTATAGGAACTGGAAAGATATCCGCCAAGCTCCTGCGTTTTGGCAATCAGATCGTTCAGTGTTTTTTCCGGATCGTCCGCCGTAATGCTCATCGTCGCGTTATAGACGATTTTGCGCACGTCAAAATCGCCCGCTTCGTTCGTTTCACTCAGTTCCGTTGATGACGCGTCTTCGTCCATCGCGTAGCCTTCGTTGCTCTCCGCCTTTGCCGCGGGCTCCTCGTAGGAGACATCATACGTCCCGCTTTCAGCGACAGTCATCGTCGAACTGGAATCCGCCGCCTGCCGCGCGGCACAACCGAAGGTGAACAGCATCACGATGCTGACGATCAGTGCAACTAATGCGCGTTTATTCCTCATGTTCGTGCCTCCTCCACCATGGTTTGTGAATGTTGCGTATAGAATATCACATTTTTAAAAAATTGAACAGAAGCCGCCTGTTACATAAAATGCTGACGGCGCGGCAAAGGAGGCCGCCGTAAAGGCGGTATATTTCGGAAACATCTCTTGAAAACAAAACGATTCCGCGACTCATAACACCGGAAGCCGGAATCGTTTGCCTGCAGGCCGCCTTCTCGCGCCGATAAAACGAGCCGCCGTTGAAAAGCGGCGGCCGAGGCCGTCAAAAAACTTGTTTTTTGACGGGGTAACTGCTCTTTGCCTCTCGTCCTTCGGACTCCCGGGCGGCAAAGAGCTTTGGAGAAACCGCCCGTTCCGGGCGATCCGTTACGCCGGATGAACCGTCGCAGCCGGATTCAACGGGTTAAGGGCCTCGGCCCTAAACAATCCCAAGGACTTTTTTGACAAGCTGAGCCGCCGCTGAAAAGCGGCGGCCCTCGCAAAAAGCTCCTAATCGTGTTCCTGCCCGCTAACCGTGCGGCCGTCCCGCGGAAACGCCGCTTCGCGCGGTTTTGAACAGCAAGTCACGTTCGTCCGGATTCACGCATTAAAAAATACGGCGCCAAAGAACGTAACCGTATTTTCGCCGTTGCTGCAGTCGAGACCGGCTGTCTTTGCAAGCGCGGAGACGTTCACACCGCACGCCTCCAGCGAAACGACCGCCTGCAACGGAAAGCGGCAGGGTTTTCCCTCGCGTTTTGCGCAGACCGGACAAACGCCGCATGCGCCGGAGCCGAGCGCGAAACTCTCCCTGTATTCCGTTTGTGCAAGCTCGCGGACGGCCCGCACGATGCGGTTATGGCGCACGCCCGCTTCGTGCATACTCTCGATGTCGAACGCATCCTCAATCGGGTGCACGCTTTGAAACACCAGCACGCGCCTGTAAGCCTTTGTCTTTTCGATCAGCCCGCCGATCGGTCCGGCGTCCGGCGGACAGACCCAGCATTTCCCATAATAACCGCATGCGTTGCGTTCGCAGAGCACGCGGCAGTACGGATCGAACACGACGCGCGCCGCATCGACGAACGCGAATCGGATTTGACTGCTTTTCAGATACTCCTCAACCTTCATGGCCTGCTCCGGCGCTTCCTCCGCAGCGCTATACGCGGACGATGTAATCTTTTTTACGCGGGGCGGCTTCTCCCGGTTCTTTGGCCGCATAGCCGAGCACGATGTTGCCGACGCCGACATAATCGCCCTGAATTCCCCATTTTTTAAGCAGCGCTTTTCCTTCGCCGGTTTCAAAGGTTTCCTTCGCGCGATGAATCCAGCAGGAAGCGAGTCCGAGCGCATGTGCCGCGCCGGCAAGCGTGGTCAGGACCGCCGCCCCGTCGAGCAGGTACGTACTCTTGCTTTTCGTTTTGTCCGCAAGCACGACGAGCACCGTCGGCGCGCCATAGAACGGATCGCCCGTACCGCCTAGCACAGCGGCGTTCAGCCGGGAAAGCTTCTTCACGGTCGCCGGGTCCTGCACAGCGACGATCACGGGAGACTGCCGACCGCTTCCGGTGGGCGCGTAGGTTCCCGCTTCCAAAACCTGATCGAGCAGCTCTTTTTCCACCTGTTTTGGCAGGTACGCGCGTACGGAACGGCGCGTTTTCAGCGATTGCAATACTTCGTTCATTGTTTTCCCTCCGTGTTCCTTTTGCTTTGTTGCAGGCGCTCATCGCTCCTTACCCTATTATAGCAGAAACGAATGCCCCGCGCCCCTTCAGCGCATGTTCTCGGATAATTCCGCGTGCGTATCGCGCAGCAGGAACGCAGCGGTCCGCCGAATCCGGCTGAAGAACGGCTTGCTGCGCCCCGCATCTTTTGCCCAGTTCAGTCCCATCCGCTCGTAAAGCGCGCAGTGCGGCTGCAGTCTGCGCAAGAAGTCCCGGTAACCGCCGCGGCTCTGCCGCCACATTGTCTCCGCCGCCGCGGCAAGGCGGGGCAGCGTATTGAAAAAGAGCTTCTCCTCACCGTCGATCCATTCCGTCCATACGGCGCATTCCGCCCCGAGCACGCCGCTTCTCCTGGTCTTTTTGACGCCGCGCAGGGCAGGTTCGTAACGAAACGTCTTTTCAAGAGGGGTCGCGGCATACGGATAATCGAAATACAGATGCAGAAAATCGCTCGCGATCATGCTGCCGCCGCGATTGACCCACGCGGCGGCTTTGCGCGCGCCGCCGCCGGAGAAACGCGTCCAGTACTGGCAGATCGTATCCTGTTCGAGCGTTTTGCAGAGGCCGTCGTTCCAAACGATCGCCTTTCTGCCCCGCCCTTCCAGATATCGCTTCACGCGGCTGAGAAACCAGCCCTGCAGCTCCCGCTCGTTTTTAAGTCCTTCTCTGCGCATCGTCTCGCGGCATTTCGGGCATTTTGCCCAGTTCTCTTTCACCGCCTCGTCGCCGCCAAGATGAACGTATGAAAATGGAAACACCTCCATGATCTCATCGAGCAGGCCGCAGATAAACTGAAACGTCCCTTCGTTTCCCGCACAAAGCAGAATCTTGGAAAACTCGCTTACGCCAAAGCTTGTCGCAACCTTTATCGGCCGCTCCGCGCAGGGCAGGCAGGTCAGTTCCGGATAGGATGCGATCATCGCCACGGCATGTCCCGGCATGTCCAGCTCGGGCACGATCTCGATCCCCCGCGCCTTACAGAAGCGCACCAGTTCGCGCAGTTCCTCTTTCGTATAGTAACCGCCGTGCGGCGCGCCGTCCTGCCGCTTCACACCATCCCTTTTCACCAGCGTGCTCTCGCGGAAGGAGCCGACCCCGTTCAGCTTTGGGAAGCGTTCGCTTTCAAAGCGAAAACCCTGATCGTCCGAAAGGTGCAGATGCAGCCGGTTCATCCGGTAGAACGCCATCAGACCAACCAGCCGTTTCAGTGTATCCAGCGGAAAAAAGTGCCGGCATACGTCCATGGAAAGCCCGCGCCAGGAGAAACGGGGTTCGTCCGCAATTTCACACGCGGGAACGATTCCGCCGTTTTCCATCGAAAGCTGGCGCAGTACCGAAGCGGCATAGACCGCCGCGGCCGCCCCGCCCGCTTCGATAAAAACGCCGCCGTCTCCCGCGCGGATGCGATACGCTTCCTCCGCAAGCGAAGGATTAAGCAGGAACTCGGCCGCCGCGCCGTCAACCGGCGCCGCGGCTTCGCCAAATCCGAGCATAGCAGCAATCCCTTCGCGTACGCCTTCAAACGCCGGGTCGAGAGAAAATCGCAAAGACGCCGGACCGGCGTTTCCGTTTAGCCTGTGAAATTGTTTTATGTTCGGTATCGGCATGCACGACCTCCAAATTAAATTCCGGCGCGGTCCGGCTTCCCTCCCGCGGCATGATATACTGGTTCCATCGAAGTAAAATTTTATACGGGAGGAACCGCCATGTTTCGCGCCATTCTCAAACGCGTCGCTCCGCTGCCAAAGCCGGCCGCTTACGAACGCTATCTTTTTATCGGTCCGCACCCGGACGATATCGAAGTCGCCTGCGCCCCGACCGTCAAAGCGCTGACCGCCGCAAATAAACACGTTTCGTTCGTAATCCTGACCGACGGGCGCATGGGCGCGGCCGATCCGGCCCTTTTCGGGGACGAACTCGTTCAAATCCGCAAAAAGGAAGCGCTCGCTTCGGCGGACCTGCTTGGCGTGACGGATGTAACGTTCCTGCCGTTTCGCGACGGCGCAATGTACGCCGTGGAGGATGCGGCAGCCGAGATCGCCAAACAGATCGTCCGACTGAAACCGGACCTCGTATTTGCGCCCGACCCGGACGTAATCAGCGAATGCCACATGGGTCACATCAAAACCGGCCTTGCGGCCAAGATGTCCATGAACATGGCTCCGTTCGAGAGCGTAATGCAAAGCATCGGCGCTTGCGGCAGTCACAGCGTGCATGGGCTTGCATTTTACTATACCGACAAACCGAATGTCTACGTGCCGATAAAAAAAACCTTCTTCGCCCGCAAAGAAGCGCTGCTGCTTCATAAAAGCCAGTTCGACGAAAAGACGGCCGGCGACATCTGCATGTATTTTAGGCTGCGTTCCTTCCGCTTTGCGCTGCGCACATGGAGGGGGCTGAGCGACGGATACCGCGCGCTTTCGCCGGTGCATATGCACTGTTTCCCGGAAGCGTCCGAGTGGTAACGTTTATTATTGTTTTTGCGGTGAAAGCGTGAAAACGAATATGCGGTGCGCTTCCCGCGCGGTTTTGAACCGGTTCGCAAGCAGGAACATCGCGCGGCAGCCCTTTGGCAGCCGCTGCGTTTCTGCCGCATGTCCGCCGGATCAAGAAGCACGCCGGGATTTTTTTCCGGCGCGTGCAACCGTCAAAACCCCGGCCCTTAACGGGACAGCCGCTCTTGACCTCCCGCACTTCGGGTCCTCGGGCGGCAAAGCGCGCAGAGAAACCGCCCGCAACGGGCGATCCGTTACGCCGGATAAACCGGTGCGGCAGGAAAATCGAGGGAAGGGTTCCGGCCCTAGGGTGTGTTTCAAAAGTCTAGAAGATGCAGTTTTGCTGGATCGGCTTGCAGGTTGGGGCGAAAAACGCAGGCGCAGTGGTGCTGCGGCGAGGCTTTTCAACAAGAATATGCAACTTGAGACGGCATTAAATGCGCTTTGCGGATTTTGGAACCTCACCCTAAACAATCTCGGAGACTTATTCAAATGTCCCGCGCGCCGGGATTTCTCCCGGCGCGTTTACTCTGTACAAAACGGATGCGGTTACGAATCCGTGTTTTCCCGCTTGCGGCGGTCGATCTCGGCGATCATCTTGTCATAATAATCTTCATCGATTACGAATTTCTTCTTTTGCGTATAGAGCGCCGCCACCAACAGCACAATCGGAAGGATCGTGACGGCGGCGCGCACCCAGACGCGCATGCCCGTCGTACGCCGGTCGCGGAATCCGAGGTTCGCCGCACTCTCCTGCCCGCTCTCGAGATCGTCGATCATGAGCGAATACGTGCCGCCGTCGTCTGCGATAAGGTTCTCGTCAAGCGCGCCAAGCCTGCCGAGTTCAACCGTCTCTCCCCCGGCAGTTTCTTTTACAATCATCGCGTTTTCAAGCGCGGGAACATAGGAAGCGTCGATCTGGTATTTGCTCATCACGCTGTCCGCGGCAATCTTTGACGAAACCTGTTCCGCCGCCGCTTCGTATGCCGGCGTGCCGCTCTCAAGCCCGTCAAACGTTTCCAGATACCCCTGTATCTGCGTAATATAATACGCCTGCGCAGCCTCATTCTGCCGGTTGAAGAAATCCCGCTGCGTTTCCAGCGCGCTGATGGACTGGCTCAAAAGGAACGTTCCCGAGACGGCCAGAACGAGCGTAATCAGAAGCGTATGCATCGCCGAGCCGAATTTGGCCATAAACGGCCGGAGCGTGGAAACGACGGCTTCGCTTCGTTCGCCGTATTTATAATCGTTGTATTCGACGCAGTTGGTCATATTGATGATGGAAGCCATATAGAAGAGCGACTGCCCCGCCGAAATAAACATGCAAAATGCGCACAGCATCCAGATGTTGAACGGAAAGAAACTCGTCCAGCCCATTGCGGCAACCACAAGATAGCCGATAATCGCCGTGGCAACGCTTGCGTTCTGCAGCTTCCGGCGGCCGAGCTTGCCGACCAGCAAGGGGTACAGCGCGTTCACCGCCACCATCGTAACGCCGTAGGCGACCACGACGTAAAAGTAGAGCGTGCCGTTATAACCGATCTCCATGTACAGCAGGTTGGCGGCAAGGCCGATCAGCATCGTGCTGCCAACATTATAGAAGAGCATAGAGAGCGTCATCCAGAGAAGCTGGTCGTTCTTTATTATCGTCTTCCACATTCTTCTGAGCGAGATCTTTTCCTTCATCTCAACTCTTGCGCGCGGCGTTTCCTTCACGCAGAAGAACGTCATGATCTGACAGCCGACAAATATGGCGGCGATCAAGATCGCGACCATACGGTAACCCGCGCGCATATCGCCCACGGTGACCTGCGGGATGAGACCCTGCGCAATGATCGTGCCGACGCCTGCGAACAACACGGTCAGCGTGGTGACGGAGTCACGCTCCTTTTTGACGCTCGAAAGGCTCGGCAGCATCGACCAGTAGCCGATATCGTTCATGGTGAACGTCGATTCCCAAAGCAGGTACATGACGGTCATAAACACAACGAACCGCCAGCCGGAAACGCTCTGCACGTTGAACATCGTGATGATGACCGAACCGCAGAGAATCGCGCCAAGCAGAATCCAGGGGCGGAACTTCCCCCAGCGCAGGTGCGAACCGTCCACGATCGCACCCATCAGCGGATCGTTGAGCGCGTCCCATACGCGCCCGCCCACGCCGATAATCAGACTCAGCGCGGTAAACTGCGCGAGGGTAAGCGACACGCCGAACTGGATATAGACCAGCAGAAACGAGTCGATCAGCGCATACGACATGTCACGGCCTATGCCGCTGGTCGAGAAGAACCATTTGTTTCTGTTAAACGTTTTTTGGCGCAGCGCTTCCGCCTCGGCGGCGGCAGCCGACGGAGCGGCGCCGACGGAACCGTTTTTCTCCATGGAGCTATTCCCATCCTCTCGATATGATTTTTTCATGCAATTGATCTGATAAGAAACGACCTTTTAGGACAGCGTACCACACACGCCGCGCCTCCGCAATGGCCGCCGGTATAATCGTCCTGCGATTTACAAGTCCGCACAGGCGCTGTATTCGGGCAGGCGTTTCTCCGCCCGCGTTCGTTTTTCGCTAAAACCCGATCTCCCCTTCAAACACGATCTCGGCGGGCCCCGTCATGTAAACATGGTTATCCTCCGCCCAGTCGATATGCAGCGTACCGAGCGCTATGTTCACATCCACGCTGCGCCCGGTCTTTTTGTTGAGCACGCTGGCAACCGCCGCGCCGCATGCGCCGGTCCCGCAGGCAAGCGTCGGCCCGCAGCCGCGCTCGAAAGTCCGCATTATGACGGTTTTCTCGTTCAGCACGCGCACGAAGTCGACGTTCGTCCTATTGGGAAACACGTCTGCGTGCTCGACGTCCCAGCCGATGTCCATCCATTTTTCATCGGTCGGATCGTCTACGAATACAGTCGTATGCGGAACGCCGGTGAGCACGCTCGTATAGCGCAGCGTCCGCCCGTCGACGGTCAGTTCACGGTCGACGCACAGCCCCTCTCCCCGCACCGGTATCTGCGCGCATTCCAGTATGGGTTCGCCCATGTCGACCGTTACGCCCGTCACCGCGCCGTCTTTGCACACGAGTTTCGGCTTCATGACCCCGGCGAGCGTTTCCACCGAGAATTCGGTTTTTGCTACGATCCCGCGCTCAAAAACAAATTTGGCGAAGCACCGGATGCCGTTGCCGCACATCTCCGCTTCGCTCCCGTCGGAATTGACGATGCGCATGCGCACGTCCGCCTGTTCGCTGTTCAGAAGGATCAGCAGCCCGTCCGCGCCGATCCCGGTCTGCCGATGGCAAAGCGCCGGCGCAATTTTATTGTAATCCCGCGGCTGCGTTCTGCCGTCCAGAAGGATAAAATCGTTGCCAAGTCCGTGAACTTTCGTAAAATGCATCGCTGATACTGCTCCTTGTTTCAAAAATCGCGGCGTCCGTCTTTGACGCGCCGCGGTATGGCTTTCAGCCGCCCATGATCTCAACAAACGCTTCGTCCGCATACTGCCGCACAGCCTGTTCGAACCGCCGGTAGGACGCCAAAAACCGCCTCGCGTCCGGCGTAAGCTCCGCGCCGCCGCCGCCCTTGCCGCCCGTAACGGACTTGAGCAGTGAAAAGCCGAGGTTTTCCTCCGCCACTTTTACGATCCGCCAGGCCTTGCTGTACGCCATGCTCATTTCAATGGTCGCTTTGCGAAGCGAGTGCAGCCGGTCGACACGTTCGAGCAGGTCCGCAACGCCCGGTCCGAAGCATTTGTCTTCGCCAAAAATGCGGACGGTGGTCAGACATCGAAGTTCCCTGTTCGGCATAGCGGCCTCCTTTCGGCAGATCGGCGTTCTTCCGCGCGACCCTGTCTAAACCGTTCCTACACCAGCCTGGGACCGCGCCTTTTCACCGGACGCGATCATTATAACATAGGAAGCGTAAATTCCGCCAGCGTACGAAATTCTGCATCCTGACGCATGCCCGGAGGTACTCCCGCCATCCCGATCCACACCCGCGCCGCGGAATTGACAGCGCGTTCCTCCGGGATTAAAATTTTTTTATGAGCCGGTTACTCGAAAACGAAATCCGCGGCGCGCTCTCCCGCGCCGCCGCTTATGCGAGCGGACTTCATCTGGCGGGCGAAACCTTCCATATCCCCGCGCGGCATGCGGCCGCCAGCGTTCGCCTTCCGGAAGGAAGCAGTGTTTTCCGCGCGCCCGAAGCCGAGTTGTTCGGTTCCCCGCTGATTCAGAACGGCCGCATGGTCCGCGGCTGGCTTCTTTTTGACTTTTCCGATGCGTTTTACGACGCGCTCGTACGACGCGTGCTCAAAACGCTGCCCGCAGCGGACCATGCGCCGCAGGAACACGCCGTGAACCGCATGCTTGTTTTATCCCGTCACGGCGGGAGCGGCTGCCCGCGCGTTCCTTCGGTACAGCGCGCGTTGCTGCTCTGCATCCTCGCGCATCAAAGCCGCGCCGCCTATGCGCGCGCCGCGCGCGCCGCGGAAACCATGCTGCATCCCGTTGTGCCGTACGAACGTCCGGCGCTTCTCGCCGCCTGCGGCGAGCTGGGCGACGCCTGCGCGCGCTTGCTTTACGCGGCGGCGCAACGTTAAACCACAAGAAGGAAAAGCAAGCGCAGGATTGTTTTTTTTCGTACATCGCTTGCTTTTTGGAGCCTTTGTAGTATAATTTTTGAAACTGCTACGGCGAAGTGCATCGCCCCGCATCGCTTCTATAGCTTTAAACAACAACCTTGATAATCTCCCCGCAGCATTCTTTCGGGTCGCATCGCGGCGTTTGCCGCTCGTTTGCGCTATCCCGCGTTTGCGCAGGGCTGATTGATTCCGGCAAAGGAGGAAACCTTATGCAAATTACCTGGTATGGACACTCCTGTTTTCTGCTGACCGCGGAAAACGGTTTTTCAATCCTGACAGACCCCTGCGACAAGGAAACCGGATACGCGCTGCACGACATTGTCTGCGACGCGGTCACCGTCAGCCACGACCATTTCGACCATAACTGCCTTTCCAGCGTCGCCGGTTCGCCGCAGGTGATCCGCACGCCCGGCGAGCACATGGCGGGGGATATCCCCGTTACGGGCTTCGCCACGTTCCACGATACCCAACTGGGCGCGCAGCGCGGCGCGAACATCGTCTACCGTTATAAAATCGACGGGCTTACCCTTGTGCATCTGGGCGATCTGGGGCATATGCTCGATGACGATTCGGCCGCCGCCATCGGTCAGGTGGACGTGCTCTTTGCTCCCATCGGAGGCAAGTTCACCATCGACCACCGCCTGGCAAGCGCCATCGCGGAAAAGCTCAATCCGCACGTGTTCATTCCCATGCACTACAAAACCCCGGCGCTGCATTTCGACGTGGACGGACTCGAGCCGCTGCTGCAGGCCAACGCGAAAAGACGCGTACATTATCTCAACACCAACACCTGCTCGCTGACCAGGGAAAATCTTGGCGGCAGCAGGCTTTTGATCCTCGATTATAAGCGCTGATAAATCCCTCGAATCCTTTTCAGGCCATCGGCACGTTATCCTGCGCCCCGCGAGTACGTCCGCTTTTTAAAAAAAGCGACCGGAGCGGCAACGAGAGACGGAGTGAAATGCCGGGAAATATTTTCCTGCAGCCCCGCCGGTCCCGCACTGGCGGCGAAGAGCACTAGAAAACCGCCCGAAACGGGAGATCCATTGCATCGGACACGCCGGCACAGCCGGAAGCAACGGGTTATGGACTGCGGCCCATAACCATTCCAGATACTGTTTTTAACGGCCCGGCCGGTCCCTCGAGGACCGGTCATTTTTGTTCTTTTCCACCAAAAACGTGGCGCGCCGGCAAAAAGGAAAGATCTTGCAACAATCACATTTTGCCGCGCGGGCGTTGCGTATGTTCCCAACCGTAAACGATCTGTGAACTCGCAATATATGGAACGTTTCATGCTTGCCCCATACAAGATATAGTGTTATGATGGATTTGCGCCTAATCCAGGCGCATTGTTTTCCTGATTTGAACAATACTATCGGCAAAAAAACACGGGGGGTGCCGTTATGGCCAATATTTCCGACAATGCAATGAAAGTTTTACAGAAGCGTTATCTTGGGAAAGACGAAAACGGGAACGTTATCGAAGACGTGGATGGTATGTTTCGCCGCGTTGCGCAGGCGGTCGCCGCAGCGGACCGTCTTTATGACGCGTCCGCCGATGCGGACGCGCGCGCGCGTGAATTCTACGACCTGATGACGAATCTGCGGTTCCTGCCGAATTCGCCGACGCTGATGAACGCCGGACGACCGCTCGGGCAGCTTTCCGCCTGTTTCGTGCTGCCTGTCGAGGACAGTATGGAAGCGATCTTCGAAGCGGTGAAAAACGCCGCGCTGATCCATAAGTCCGGCGGCGGGACCGGCTTCTCGTTTTCGCGCCTGCGCCAGAAGGGCGCTACCGTACGCTCGACCGGCGGCGTCGCCAGCGGACCGGTGAGCTTTATGCGCGTGTTCAACGTCGCTACCGAAGCCGTCAAGCAGGGCGGCACGCGGCGCGGCGCAAACATGGGCATCCTGCGCGTCGACCACCCGGACATTCTCGAATTCATCCGCTGCAAGAGCGACACGAGCGATATCAACAACTTTAATATATCCGTCGGCCTGACCGAGCAGTTCATGCGCGCGGTAGAGGAAGACACGGAATACGGCCTGATCGACCCCAAGAGCAAAAAAACGGTCGGCAGCCTTTCGGCGCGGATGGTGTTCGACGAAATCGTCGACGCCGCCTGGCAGACCGGCGAGCCCGGCATCGTGTTTCTCGACCGGCTCAACCGCGATAACGTCGTTCCGACCGCCGGCGAAATCGAAAGTACGAACCCCTGCGGTGAACAGCCGCTGCTGCCGTACGAAAGCTGCAATCTCGGCTCGATCGACCTGGTATCGATGCTAAGAAAGGAAGAGAGCGGCTATGCCTTCGACTTCGACCTGCTGGAAACGACCGTCGGTCAGGCCGTGCATTTTCTCGACAACGTCATCGACGTAAACAACTATCCGCTTGAAAGTATCGCAGAAATGACGCGCTCGACCCGCAAAATCGGCCTCGGCGTCATGGGATTTGCGGACACGCTGCTTTCGCTCGGCATCCCGTACGACTCTCCGGAAGGCATCGCTTTTGCGGAGCGTATCATGTCGTTCATCGAAGAAACCGGCCGCGCGGCAAGCCGCGAGCTGGCGAAAACGCGCGGCGCGTTCCCTCTTTTCCCCGAAAGCACCCTCAACGACGAGGAACCCATAAGGAACGCAACGGTCACCACCATCGCCCCGACCGGAACGCTCTCGATCATCGCGAGCTGCTCTTCCGGCGTGGAACCCGTGTTCGCTTACGTCTACGTTCGCAACGTCATGGACGGCACGCAGATGGTCGAAGTCAACCCGATGCTGATGGAAAAGCTCCATGAACTCGGCCTGGACAGCGAAGAACTGCTCAAGCGCATCGCCGCCGAAGGAACCATACAGCACTTCCTGGAGATTCCCGAGGACATTCGCCGCGTATTCGTCTGCGCGCACGACATCACGCCGGAAGACCACACGCGCATGCAGGCGGCCTTCCAGCGGCATACGGACAACGCTGTTTCCAAGACCGTCAACTTCCCTTCCAACGCCACGCGTGAGGACGTCCGTTCGGTCTATCTGCTCGCCTACCGGGAAGGGCTCAAGGGCGTGACCATCTATCGCGACGGAAGCCGCACCGGTCAGGTGCTCAACATCGGGAAGGTCAACGACGGCAAAACCGCGGCGGAATCCGCAGAACTGCCGGAAAACTACGGAAAAATCGAACCGCGGCCCCGTCCGCTGCTGACGCGCGGGTTCACTGAGAAGATGAACATCGGCTGCGGTACGCTCTATGTCACCGTCAATTACGACGAAAACGGCATCTGCGAAGTCTTTACCAGCACCGGCAAAGCGGGCGGCTGTCCAAGCCAGAGCGAGGCGACCGCGCGGCTGACGTCCATTGCGCTGCGCAGCGGTATTTCCATCAATGAAGTATACGACCAGCTCAAGGGCATACGCTGCCCTTCCACCATCCGGCAGAAGAACATGAGCTGCACCTCCTGCCCGGACGCGATTGCGCGCGTGCTCATGAAGGTCAGCAAGTATATCGACAACGGCGGCGAGCAGGGCACGCCCGACGCGCAGGAAAAAACGAAACGCGCGGACGCCAGCAGTTCGGAAGTGCCGTTCATCCCGAAAGATAACGGAAACGAACCCGCGGCCGCCGGGGAAATCCACTTCTGCCCGGAGTGCGGCAGCCGCGTGGAGCATGAAGGCGGCTGCATAATCTGCCGCAGCTGCGGATACAGCAAGTGCGGCTGAATCCGGCGTTTGGGATGCGCCGGACAGCGGCATCATCACTTCTTGGGAGGGAAACTGCATGAAAACGGTACTTTTGACCTGCAGAACGGGTCAGGGGCATAATTCTGCCGCCCAGGCCGTCCGGCAGGCGCTGGAAGCGCGCGGCGCAGAATGCGAAATCAAGGACGCGCTCGCGTTCCTTGGCGATAACGTTTCGGAAACGATTACGAACGCTTTTGTCAATATTGCGCTCAAAACACCGCGCGCATTCGGGTTTATGTACGCTGCGGGAGAATTCTTAAGCTCCGAGCGCCGCAAATCGCCCGTGTATTTTGCCAACGCCCTGTACGCGGAAAACCTGCACCGCTATCTTGTTGAAAACGACATCGACGCAGCGGTCTGTCCGCACCTTTTCCCCGCCGAAGCGCTCACTTACCTGCGAAAGAAGCATCACCTCTCCGCGCACACGTATTTTGTTTCCACGGATTATACCTGCATCCCGTTTCTCGAGGAAACGGAAACCGACGCGGTGTTTACGCCGCATGCGGACCTCGACCCCCTCTTTGTCAGGCGCGGCGTTCCCGCCGGACTGCTGGTTTCGAGCGGCGTTCCGGTCCAGGGCGCATACGCCGCCGAAACAAACAGGGACGACGCACGCGTTGCGCTGGACCTGCCGCTTGAAACGCCGTGTTTTCTCGTGATGACCGGCGGAGAGGGCTGCGGCAACGCGCTTGAAATAACCAATAAGCTGATCGGGCGCATTGGCGGCCGCGACGCGCGGGTCGTCGTTATGACGGGCCGAAACAACCGTTTGCTCCAATCGGTCGAGGGGCGGTTCGCCGGCGACGCGCGCGTGCTCGCCGTCCCGTTTACGGATCAGGTTCCGCTGTATATGGACGCCAGCGACGTTCTTTTGACCAAACCCGGCGGGATTTCCAGCACCGAAGCTGCCGTAAAGGGCATCCCGATGGTGCATACGCCGCCAATTCCCGGCGTGGAAACGCTCAACGCGCAGTTCTTCGCCGAACGCGGCATGTCCGTGCTCGCGCCGGACGAAACCGGCGCCGCAGACAACGCCGTACGTCTATGCGACGATGCGCGGCAACGCACGCGCATGCTCGAAGCGCAGCGTCAATATCTGCACGCAGATGCGGCGGACAGAATCGCCGCACATATTTTCGGCGTCCGTTCATACGTCTCCACAGCCGTGCCGTCCGACTAATTTGACGGCCGGCGCCATCGTTACGCATCGTATCCGGCGCTCTCGTTTTTGAGCGCCGATTTTTTTGCCTTCCAACCGCTCCTGCAGACAAACGCTCCCGCGTCTTGTCACATGGTTTTTGCGGACGTTCCGGCTCGAACAGCTATTCTTGATTTTCGATATGTAACATGTTATATTGATTGTGTTGATATTTTTCACTGATTCATACTAATAATCCATTTTGCCTCGACCGAAACGCCTGTCATAGCATGTCCGGCGGTATCAGGCCAGCCTCTGCCAGCGGACAATCGTTCATAAAAGTCGATCCGTCGAGTCGCAAGCACCGGCAACAGCGTCAGCAGACACAGAAAATCATCATTTTGCTAGGAAAGCGTATCTCAAGCCGGAGGGCACCGAATGCTCAAGCAGATCCTGATCGTAGACGACGATACCGACAGCCGCAGGCTGCTGACCGAAGCGCTCTCTTCCGCATACGACCTGCTTGAGGTGCATAACGGAAGCGAAGCGCTCCAAGTGCTGTCCGACCGAAAGGCTTCCCACATCAGCGCAATCCTCTTAAGCCTGTCAAAATCAAATCCGGACGGCTTTGCGTTCCTTTCTTCTCTGCGCAGCGCGCCGGGGATAAAAGACATCCCGGTGCTCGTTCTCACCGATACGCTCGACGAAGCGACTGAGCAGAAAGGGTTGGAACTCGGCGCATACGATTTTGTACCGAAGCCGTTCAACCCGTCCATTCTCCTGTTTCGTCTGAAAAACACGATTGAACGGAGCGAATACGCCACGTTCGGTAAATACCGCTATCTGGCGGAATACGACGCAATCTCCAACATTTACAACCGCGCGCGGTTTTTCGACGCAACGCGGCGTATACTCGACACGCATCCCGGTCCGGGATATTTGCTGGCACGCTTCGACCTCGACCGCTTTAAGGCGTATAACGATCTTTTCGGTATGGCGGCGGGCGACCGTCTCCTTTTGGAAATCGGCAATTTTTTCCGTCAGGCACTACCCCAAAGCGCCGTCTTTGGCCGGCTGGAGGCGGATCATTTTGCGTTTTGCGTCCCTTCCGAGAGCTTTAAAGCGGGCCGTTTTCTTTCGGATTTTTCCTTCCGGTTCGCCGCGTTCCAGCCAAACTTTGTCCTGTCCCCGAGGCTTGGAGTGTTTTATATTGAAGACACGTCTCTGGACGTCAGCCTCATGTGCGACCGGGCGCTGATGGCGCTGCGCTCGATCAAGGACGGTTCCGCGCGTCGCGTCGCATATTACAACGAATCCATGCGCAAACACATTCTCGAGGAACAAGCCTTGATCGGCGACGTGGAAACCGCGCTGAAGCGGCAGCAGTTCGAAGTATACCTGCAGCCGCAGTATAATCATCGCACCCACCAGCTTGTGGGCGCGGAGGCGCTCGTTCGCTGGAACCATCCTGAAAAAGGCATGATCGCGCCGAATTCGTTCATACCAATCCTGGAGAAAATCGGTTTTATCAGCCGGCTGGATTATTATGTTTGGGACCGCGTCTGCCGGCTTCTTGCACACTGGCGCGAAACCGGCAGGCCAAGTATATCGGTCTCCGTCAACATCTCACGCACGGATATCCAGATGCCGAATTTCTGCCTGTCGCTGATCAACCTTGTGCGCCGGTATGGCGTCAATCCGCGCGACCTCCGCCTGGAAATCACGGAAACCGCTTACATTCAAAGCGCCGATCAGCTCCTTTCCGTCGTAGACAAACTGCGTGAAGAGGGGTTTCTCCTGGAAATGGACGATTTCGGGAAGGGGTATTCCTCCCTGAATACGCTTAAAAACGTTCCGGTGGATATTTTGAAGCTGGATATGGGGTTCCTGCGCGAGAGTGAAAGCAGCGGCGGTCGCGGCGGCGTTATCCTCAACTCCGTGATGCATATGGCGCACTGGCTGAATATCCCCGTTATCGCAGAGGGCGTCGAAACGCTCCGGCAGGCGGATTATCTGACCTCGATCGGCTGCGACATCGTGCAGGGATTCTTGTATTCGCGTCCGCTTCCGATCCGGGAGTTTGAGGAACTGCTCGCGCGCGGCGACATCGGTAACTTCATCGGCGACTACGCGCTGCTCAGCCAGCTCGACGTGCAGGAGCTTTGGGACCCGGACTCGGAAGCGACAACGATTTTCAAGAATTTTGTCGGCCCGGCCGGGCTGTTTGAGTTGCACGAAGGGATTCTGGAATTGCTGCGTGTCAATCAGAAACTCTGCGATGTTTTGGAACTCGACTTCCAGGAATTTCGCAGTCACGGCGGCAACGTTCTTCTCTTCTGCAACGACCGCCAGCGCTTTATCATCCTCAGCATGCTCCAAAAAGCCGTGGAACAGGGAATCGAAACGACCTGTCAGCTTCCGTTTAGCGGATTTCGGACGCACAAACTGATCCTGTTGTTTATCCGCGCGCATGTCATCGCCGCGAGCGCCGACCGTAAAGTCTTTTTTATCGGGCTTGAAAACATTACGCCCGCAGCAAATGAAGCCGGATGCTGAATACATTTTCCCGGCGCATTGCGAAACATACCCAAGCGTGATAAACTGTGGACGGCGGCATATAGTCGCCGTTTCCGTCTTTTTCCTTGATCATAACGAAAATTTTATGCGCCAATTGCTATCCAAACAATTGATGAATCTCCTTTTTGTCGTCCTTGTCGTGGCGGCCGCCCTGACGGTCTATTTCCTGTCCCGTTCGCAAGCGCTCGTTTCAGCCGGTGCAAGTCCGGACTCCCCGGCGCCTACGCCCGCAGATACGGCTTCTCCCGAGCCGGTGTTTTCCGGCGTACCGGAATCCGTCTTCATCACGCATCTGCAAACCAGCGAGCTTTACTCTGCGGAACCGTGGGATAATCAGGAGCGCGCATGGATGCTGACTTGCAATTCGTCACCCGTCGTATATGCGGAACTAACCTACCGTGTCGAGCGCGGCGCGGTCGTTTGGTTCGAGCTTGCCTTTCCGCTCTCCGAGGAATACGACGCACACAGCGCTTCCGCCATTGAACGGTATCTCGCCGCCAACACCGAGGATACAACCGCCGCTCGCTGCGAGGCCGTCCGCACACTGCTGACCGACCTGATCCCCGCCTGCGACGCAGACGGCACGCTGCCGGCTGCGTCCGCGCGCATCTGGGCGGAGGAAGCCGTACAGATCCGGAAAGATACCGACAGTTACGACGACCGCGAACCCGGCTGTGCCTTTCTCGCCTTTCAAACCCGGCGTGCGGATTGCGGTCTGCTGGTCTGCGAATTCTATATTGAAACATGAAATAAACCGATCCCCTTGGAATACAGGCGCGGGAAAACCGCGTCTGCGGTCGGTTTTGGACGAATGTCCGCATTCTTTGACCATGCACGGAATATACCGCAGTTCCGTTTTAACGCCGAAAGCGCCGTACGTAAACGTCCCTATGCGTCTTTGCCGCCGATATGTTTCCGCTTTGCTACGAGATCGATACATAACCTTTATATTCTTTTTTATATGAACGCTGCATGATATGATATAATAAGAAAAATAGAACCGATCGGAGGCAATATTTAATGAGCCTACTAGAACTGCTCGGCCCAACCGCTATACCCAGCATCATCTGCCTGATCTTCGGGCTTCTCATGCTCGCCGTCGAATTGTTCACGCCGGGCGTCGGATTTGCGGGAGTCTCCGGCCTGCTTTCACTGATCGCAGTCGTTATCATGCAGCTTGGCTGGGGGAACCCGCGCGTCGCGCTGTATGTCATCGCGATTACACTGCTGATCATCATCCTTTCAATCATCTGGATCATCCGTTCGCTTCAGCGCGGCAGGCTTTCCCGTTCCTTCCTTGTTCTCAACGATCAGGTCGAGGCCACTTCCGTTCCGGACGTGACCAGTGCAAAACAGGAACTCGTAGGAAAATCCGGCGTTACCATCACGCCGCTGCGCCCTTCCGGCATCGCGGAGATCGAAGGACGGCGCGCTGACGTGCTGACAGCCGGCGCATTCATCGAGAAAAACAAACCCATCGTCGTTGTCCAGGCAAAAGGCCTGCATATTCTCGTCGCCGAAAACAAACCGGACGAAACGCCGGCGGAAACAGACGAAACCCAGGCTCCCGCCGATACAAACGCCTGAGCGCGGCGAGCGTCCTCCCATGAAATACTGTAAAAAATGCGGCGTCCTTTATTCCGACATTCTGAGCGCGTGCCCTAAATGCGGGACCGCCCAGGAAGAGCCGCACGAGTCCCCCTCTGAAGAAGCGACAAAGCGCATGAAAGTCCGACAGTGGATCGCACTGTGCGTCGGGATTCCCGCGTTTGTCGGTGTGATGTACCTTGTAATCTGGTGTTTAAAAACGCTTTCCGGCCGTTAACGGCCCAAAGCAGATGCGATCGCCGGCAACGGCGTGATTGAACTCTATTTTCATGAAAGTTCAGGAGGTATTCAATGTTTGGCCCAATTCTTATCGTAGTTCTCGCAATCATCTTCCTTGTGCTGTTTTTCAGCTTTGTCCCGCTCGGACTTTGGATTTCCGCCCGCGCCTCAGGCGTTAAGATCGGCATCTTCCAGCTCATCGGCATGCGCGTTCGCAAAGTCATTCCGAATCGCATCGTCAACCCGCTGATCAAAGCGACCAAAGCCGGCCTGGAAGTTTCCATCAATAAGCTGGAAGCGCACTACCTGGCCGGCGGCAACGTAGACCGTGTAATCAACGCGCTTATCGCGGCGCAGCGCGCCGGTATCCCGCTGGGCTTTGAACAGAGCTGCGCGATCGACCTCGCCGGACGCGACGTTCTTAACGCCGTCCAGATGAGCGTCAATCCCAAGGTCATCGAAACGCCGATCATCGCGGCCGTCGCCATGAACGGCATCGAACTGCGCGCAAAAGCGCGCGTCACCGTACGCGCCAATATCGACCGTCTGGTCGGCGGCGCGGGTGAAGAAACCATCATCGCCCGTATCGGCGAAGGCATTGTAACGACCGTCGGTTCCAGCCAGACGCATAAAGACGTTTTGGAAAACCCCGACCGTATTTCGCGCACCGTGCTTGACAAGGGGCTCGACGCGGGAACCGCGTTTGAAATCCTTTCCATCGACATCGCCGACGTGGACGTCGGCCGCAATGTCGGCGCGCAGCTGCAAATCGACCAGGCCGAAGCCGACAAGCGCATCGCACAGGCGAAAGCCGAGGAGCGCAGGGCGATGGCCGTTGCACAGGAACAGGAAAACAAGGCGGCAATGGCCGGTATGCGCGCACGCGTCATCGAAGCCGAAGCCGAAGTGCCGAAAGCTATCGCGCAGGCGTTCCGCGACGGCAAACTCGGCGTTATGGACTACTATCGCATGAAGAATATCATGTCGGACACGGAGATGCGCTCCGCGATCGGTAAGGGCACGACCCCCACGCCCTCCGAAAATAAATAAGCCATGCAGGGGTTTTGGATTATATTGGTGATCGCGTGGATCGTCATCCCGCTCATCGCCAGAAAAAAACAACGCGAGGCCAAGGAACGGGCCGCCCGCGAGCGCGCTGCGAGAATGCGCGCCGCGGCGGAGGCGGCCGAGCGGCAGCAAACCGCGCAGGCGCCGATGCGCACAACGCCGCTTGCGCCTCGCGTTTCGGCCAGCGTACAGCCGGCCTTCATTCCGGAAGGTTCCGTTTCGACCGAAGGAATGGCCTCGCACACAGAAGGAACGCCAAAACATGAACTCGACTCCACGCTGGGCGAAAAGACGCCCTCGCTCAAACAGATCCGCGTCGATCCCGAGCACGTTGTCTCATATTCCGGCAAATCGGGTCACCGGCACGAGGAAACGAGTATGACGGGGATCCACCCGAAATGCCCGCCGGACGCGGTTACCGCCGCGCATGACAGCGCGTATGCCTTAGACGTCGCCATGGAACAGGCTGCGTTCGTTTGGGATCCCGCACAGGTTCGCAATGGAATCGTGATGGCGGAAATCCTCGGTCCATGCCTGGCGCTTCGGGAATAAACATGCAAAAAAACAAGCTTCGGCAAGAAAACCTATTCTGGAAAAGGGTACTGTTTACATCGGTACCCTTGATCATATTGTTTACGGCGTTTGCGCATTGGGTTCTGGTAAACGCGCCGGACGATCCGCTTGCGATTCTCGCTGCAACCGTTTCCGCATTCCTGTTTGCTCTGCTTGGCATCCGGTTCATCCCGCAGTGGATGAACGCATGGAGCGCTTCGCCCTGGCTGCCTGTCCGCCCGCTGGAAGGCAAACGCAGCGGCCGGAGGAGCCGCATGCACCCAATTCTACAGCTCACGCTGTCGCTCTTTTTTTTCCGTGCGCTCCTTTTCGTGCTGGCTTACATCATTCAGCTCAGGCAAACGGGCTATACGGGCGGGATTCTGGAAAGCCTGGATATATGGAACCAGCTCGGTACGGACAGCCGGCACTATCTTAACATCGCCCAGAACGGCTATGTCGCCGCCGGAGACGACCGCCTGCTGATCGTCTTTCTCCCGCTCTACCCCGTCCTGGTCCGGATATTCCATTTTATTTTTCAGAATTACCTTGTCAGCGGACTGTTCGTTTCCAATCTATGCTGGGTCGCTGCGGCATACCTTTTTTACGAGCTTGCACTCTTGGACACAGACCGCCGAGGCGCGCTGCGCGCGCTGAAATACCTCTGCATTTTACCTGCGTCCTTCCTTTTTTCCGCGCCGCTTTCGGACAGCTTATTTCTCCTGCTTTCCGTGCTCTGCGTATACAGCGTCCGCAAAAACCTGTACCCGCTCGCCGGGGTCGCCGGTTTTTTCGCGGCGTTTACACGTATGCCGGGCGTTCTCGTCTTTGCGCCCGCCTGCTTTGAATTGGTCGGTAAGATCATACGCGAACGCCCGGACTGCAAACACAGGCGCAAATGGAAATGGACGATGACGGGGAACGCGTTTTCGCTTTTGCTCATCCCCTGCGGACTTTTGCTGTATCTTTACGTCAACTACTGTGTAACGGGCAATGCGCTGACGTTTCTGACCTATCAGAGCGAACAGTGGCATCAGCAGCTTGGCTGGTTTTTTGCTTCCGCCTCTACGGTTACGCACAGCGCGACGTCCACCTTCGCGGACAACACGCGTATGGTCCTGGGCCTTTGGATTCCCAGCATTGTATACCTGCTCGCATCGCTTGGTATCGTAGCCGGCGCACAGAATAAACTGCGCGCATCGAATGTTGCGTATTTCATTGCATATTACGCAGTCTGTATGGGTGCAACCTGGCTGCTTTCCGCGCCGCGTTATCTGACGGCGGCCTTCCCGCTTGCGCTTGCGCTTGGCGCAATTACCGAAAAAAAATGGGCGGACCGGCTTGCAACCGCCGTATGTGCGATACTGTTTGTGCTCTATCTTGCCGCGTTTGTCAATCAATGGTATGTTTATTAGACTATGAAAAACCTGCTTAAGCTTTACCTGACGTTTCTGAAAATCGGCGCATTCATGTTCGGCGGCGGCTATTCCATGCTGCCGCTTCTGGAGCGCGAACTGGTCGGTCGGCTCGGCTGGATCAGCGAAGAGGAACTTCTGGACTATTTTGCCATCGCGCAATGTACGCCGGGCGTCATTGCCATCAATACGGCCACCTTTATCGGCCAGAAGCGCGGCGGCTTTGCCGGCGGAGCGTTTGCGACGCTCGGCGTTATCACAGTACCGCTGCTTCTCGTCATCGTCATCGTATCCGCTTTGATGCGTTTTTGGCATTTGCCCGCGGTCGCCAACGCATTTGACGGAATCCGCGTCGCGGTCGCCGCACTGATTGCGGCGGCGGTCGTCCGGCTCGCACGTTCAAACGTTAAGAATCTCTTCGGGATCATACTCTGCGTGCTTGGTTTCATTGCGGTCGCTGTTTTTGGCCAGTCACCCATCGTTGTGGTCGCCGGCGCGGCGGTCGCGGGGTTGGCCGCAGGGAGGATACGGCGATGAGGACGATCCTTCTGCTGTTTCTAGAGTTCTTTCAGGCAGGATTGTTCGCCGTCGGGGGCGGGCTTGCCACCCTGCCGTTCATCCTGAAGATGATAGAACGGTATCCGGGATGGTTTGGCACTTTGCAACTTGCCGATATCACCGCTATAGCCGAATCCACGCCCGGACCGATCGGCGTCAACGCCGCGACGTTCGCCGGCTACAGCGCGGCAGGCGTCGCGGGTGCGCTCACGGCTACTTTTGCGGTAATCATACCTTCGTTTATCATTATTTCATTGATTGCGCGCGCGCTCCAGAAGTACCGTGACAGTCAACTTGTATGCGATATTTTCACAGGACTCCGACCCGCCGTGACGGGACTGATCGCTGCAGCCTGCTGGGCGGTCATGCGTTCCGCGCTGTTTACCGGCGCACTTCCCGGCGGCTTTTTCCAGATGTTCGACTGGAGGAACGTTGCGCTGTTTACGGTTTTGTTCGTGCTGCTGCACGTGCCGAAGGTGAAGGATATCCATCCGATCCTCTATATTCTCGCCGGAGCGGCGGCAGGCATACTCTTTGGGTTGTAACAGAACCGGAACGCATGTTCAGGGGCCGCCCCCGAACCTAAAATGCGAATTGACATTCCGTTTCAACATGGTAAAATAATTTCGTTGCGGCCGTGGTGGAATGGCATACACAACGGACTTAAAATCCGTCGGCGAAAGCTTGAGGGTTCAAATCCCTCCGGCCGCACCACCCAAAAGATCCGATAAACTCTAGGGTGTGTTTCAAAAGTCTGAAAGATGCAGTTTTGCTGGATCGGCTTGCAG
>CAYTHS010000011.1:35210-41701 GCA_964437665.1 uncultured Oscillospiraceae bacterium | reverse complement strand
TTCGCCGAAAAGGCAAAAAAAGAAGACATCCTCATCGTGTCCGGCCGGAGTTTCGGCTGTCCCGGATACGTGCGCGTTTCTTATTGCGTTGCGTACGAGACCATCGTGCGCGCCATGCCCGGGTTTGCGCGTTTGTTTACTAGCGCCTGACATTCATGATACAATCCCCTTGTTACAGATACCGGTAGTTTTTTGGGCAAAGGTATTAATGGGGGGACGATACCATGGGCCGGGACGATGCGGAACGGCGCGCCGCCGTACGATTGCGCGCGCAGACGATGCTTGCACACAGTCGCGCGAGGAACTGATTGAAACGGCGCTCATGCTGCAGGACAAAAAAATGGCGATGCGCCCCGAGATCGACCGGCTCAGGCGCGTTATCGCCAAGCAGCGTGCCTGGGGACGTTTGTCGCTTTCGTTTATCGCGTCCGGCGTTTTATTTGCGGTGATTCTGATTGAAGGCGCGCAGCACCTCTGGTCGGTGCCGCTGGTGCTGATTGAATCCGTGTTTGGCGGGTTTGTGCGGGGTTTTTGCTGGTTGCGGCGCAGCGGACGATCCGCAAACACATTTTTGAAAAATTCGATTACTCCAAGACCGCACAGGCGGCTTCCTGCATTACGCTGTTTGTAATGAGCGCCGCCGTGGTCATCATCGTGTGGCTGATCAAGACCATGTGGTTTTAAAAGCTGAAAAGCCGTTTAATTTGAATTGTTTGGCGCCGGACAGAACGACCGATAGCAACGGTTTGCATGAATCGGAATATCGCAACAAAAAGGCTTTCGCCGCATGCTGGCGGCGAAAGCCTTTTTGCGTTATATGTCTATCGAACACTGCGATGCTGCCGCATGATTTCGGCGATCGTTGCGCGCATCTCGTGCTCGTGCACATCCATTTCTTCCAGCAGGCGGAACTGCGTCCGTGCGCGGTCGAGGTTCTCTTCCGGACGGGAAACATGATAATACAGGTCGCCGGAAAGGTAATCGGTCAAAAAGCGAACGCCGTTTTCAAGCGCCATCATCCTTGCCCCGGCGGGAAGCACTGCGATTTCCGTATCCGTCAGACTGCCGCCGCAGGCGGAAAGGTATCCGTTTGCAAAGGATTTGAACAGGGCGGTGTCGAAGTGTACCAGATCAAGATTCGGTTCGTCCTCGGCCGCCGTGGAAGCGCCGTACCGGATTGCATCGCCAAAGTCGGTGGCGCAAAGCCCCGGCATGACCGTGTCCAAATCGATCACGCAAAGCGCTTTAAGGGTCGCCTGATCGAACAGCACGTTGTTGATTTTGGTGTCGTTGTGCGTCACGCGCAGCGGCAGCGCGCCCTGCGCCGCAAGGTCGGTCAGTGTGTGCGAGAAAGCTTCATACCGGAGCGCAAAGTCGATTTCGCGTTGCACACCGCGCCTGCGGGCAAGCGGGTCTTGCTTAACGGCGGAACGCAACGCCGCAAAGCGCGCCGGGGTGTCGTGAAAATGCGGGATCGTCTCCTCGAGTTCTTGCACGGAAAAATCCGCAAGCAGAGTCAGAAACCGTCCGAACGCGGCGCCGCTTTCGCAAAACAGCGCCGCATCCGCGCGATCGAAGCAAACGCTGCTTTCAACGAATCGCAAGACGCGCCAGTATTCCCCGTTTTCAACGGCGAACGGGCGTCCGTCGTGCGCGGGCACCAGGGAAAGCACTTGCCGCAAATCGTGCGTTTTTTGACGAAGATGCGCGCAGACGCGCTCGATGTTGCGCATCAGCAAAACGGGCTCCGTGAACACGTGCGTGTTGATGCGCTGAAGGATGAACGTTTCGCTGTTTTTGCAGACGACGAGGCGCGTATCATGGATGTGCCCGCCGCCGTACGGTGCGCAGGAAACCGGTTTGTCCGGAAAGGCGAAACGGGAAAGGACGGACAGCACGAAAAAAAGCTCCTTCCGTTTGATCCGGTGAACGGGAAGACGGCTGGGTTACTTGGAACGATACTTGCGCATTCCCAGCAGTCCCTTCAGGAAATGGCCGTTGAGCATCGTTACGATCGCGTCTACCTGCTTTGGTCCGAACCCGCTGTCGCCCATGGTCAGCATGCGAAGCGGCGATTCATACACCAGATAGTCGACCATTTCGCCGGCTTCCTCATCGTCCTTCATGCTTGCGGCGACGCGCTTGCCGACGAGCACCAGCATGCGCCCGAGCAGCGTATGTTTTGCTTCGTTCAAGGTGGAGTTCCGTGTGAACGGATCGCCTTTTTGCATGCTCCGCTGCGGAATTGGCCTGCCGAGCAGCGCACAGAATGCGTCGTCAGGCACGCTCAGGCCGTTGGAAAGATTGTAATAGCAGGGGGCGCTGACCCGTAAATCCGGGACGGTCTGCTCGCCGTCCGCTTCCGCGCGCACGCTTGCGCGCAGTCGAATATCGCGGCTGGAAGCGGAGATGCGGATTTCGTATTCGCCGCCTTCTACGCGCCAGCCGGACGATTTTGCGTTGTAGTAACTGATATCGCGGCGGTCAAGCGTAAACGTAACGGTTTTCGTTTCGCCCGGCTTCAGCAGGACTTTTTCAAATCCCTTAAGTTCCTGCTCCGCGCAGAACATGACGTCCGAACGGTGGGATACGTAAAGCTGGACGATCTCGCTGCCTTCTGCGGCGCCGGTGTTGGTTACGTCGCAGGAAATTTCCAGCGTTTCGCCCGCGTTGAGAGACGCGCCGCTCAGACGCAGGTTGGAATAGGCAAACGACGTGTACGAAAGCCCGTAGCCGAACGGATAGCGCACGGTTTTTTTCGCAGTGTCGAAATACCGGTAGCCGACAAAGATGCTTTCGCGGTATTCCACCGTGTGCGGATAGCCGGGGAAGTATGCGCTCGCGGGGCTGTCGGCAAGCATTAGCGGCCAGCTTTCCGGCAGTTTGCCGGAGGGGCAACACTTGCCCGTAATCAGGTCCGCCGCGGCACCGCCGACCGCTTCGCCGCCGAGGTAGGTCAAAAGAATCGATTTTGCGCCGGACTCCCAGGACATGTCGACGACCGAGCCGCAGGCGACAACGGCGACGACGTTCGGGTTGACTTCCGTAACGCGCCGTACGAGCTCGACGTGGTTTTTCGGCATGTCCAGCTTCGCGCGGTCGAATCCTTCGGACTCGTAGCGGTCCGGCAGGCCGATGAACAGGATGGCCGCGTCTTTGTCACGTGCCGCCTCGCAGGCTTCCCGGAGAAGCGCTTCGTCCGGCTCGTCGCTGTTTACGTCGTATCCATCGGCATATTCGGCGCGGATACCGAGCGTCCTGAGCTCCTCCAGCGCGCTGTCGAGCTTGACGGGCACGACTTTGGAACTGCCCGCGCCCTGATAGCGAGGCGACTTTGCAAACGTGCCGATCACGGCGACGCTTGCGCCGGGTTTGAGCGGCAGCAGCGCGTTTTCGTTTTTGAGCAGCACGGCGGAGCGGGCCGCTGCTTCGCGTGCAAACGCATGATGTTCGTCATGTTTCGGCGCGAGTGGTTTGCGTTCGGCCTCGGCGCGCAGAACAAGTGCGCAAACGCGCTCGGCACAACGGTCGACGTCCTCCTGCTTGAGCTCGCCGCGTTCCACGGCGGCGGCAATTTCGCCGTCCCGGTACGAGTCCACGTATGGCATTTCCAAATCGAGTCCCGCGCTCACACCGAGGTTGCGGTCGTTGACCGCGCCCCAGTCGGACATCACCAGACCGTCGAACGCCCAGCGGTCTCTAAGCACATCGCTGAGAAGCCATTTGCTTTCACTTGCGTGAAGTCCTTTAACACGGTTGTAGGAGCACATGACAGTCCACGGACGCGCGTTTTTGACTACGTACTCAAACCCGGAAAGGTAAAGCTCGAACATCGCGCGTTCGTCCACTACGGAATCCACGATCAGGCGGCGCAGTTCCTGATTGTTGAGCGCGAAGTGCTTGACGCATGCGCCGACGCCCTGACTCTGCACGCCCTGTACGAACGCGGCTGCAAGTTCGCCTGAAACGGTTGGGTCCTCGCTGAAATACTCAAAATTACGACCGCAGAGCGGACTGCGCTTGCAGTTCAGTCCCGGGCCGAGAATAACGGAAACATCTTCTGCGCGGCACTCCTCGGCGATTGCCGCGCCGAGCGAGCGCAAAAGGCCGCGGTCGAATGAACAGGCTGTCAGAGAGGCCGTGGGGAAGCATGTTGCCGCAAGCGTGCGCTTCTTTTCCTTCCCTTCGCCCGCAATCTCTTTGCGGAGACCGTGAGGACCGTCCGACACCGCGATTGCGGGAAGGCTGAGACGATCGATTGGTTTTGTGCGCCAGTTGTCCGCACCGCTGAGCAGGCGCGCTTTTTCATCCAGCGTCATTTGTGAAACGAGTTTTTTTGCTGCATCGAAGTAATTCATAAATAACACCCCCACAGTATAAAATTATAGCATGGAAGATGCCGCGGCAAACAGCATAACTCGTAAAATAAATGGCTAATCCAGTGATTGCAAACAAATTTGATTTGTGCAGCCTCATAAATAAAGCATATCCGGGATAAACGCGTCCGACCGGCAATGAAAAGGCGCAGCGGCTGGGTTGAGCGCGTGCATCGCATGGACGACGAACAATTCATCTGCAACAGAACGCTCTGCTCGCTTGAAAACTCCAACGCACAACTGCAACGATATCAGCGATGGGACAACAATTTTCCGCTGTTTGTTCTCGACAGGAAATAACCCCTCTTGAGTACCGAAGGGATATCTTTGCCAATGTGTAACAGATCATTTGACAATGTTCAATTCTCATGCGCTTGCACGGTTGACTTTTTATGCGCGTTGTGCTATATTACCTTTGCGCTCCAAAAAAGCAACGTCGCGGGGTAGAGCAGTTGGTAGCTCGTCGGGCTCATAACCCGGAGGTCGTAGGTTCAAGTCCTTCCCCCGCAACCATGAAACGGCACCATCGGATTCGATGGTGCCGTTTCCATTTTCTGCTGTTTGTACTAACCTATATAGCTTGTTCAGAAATGACTAATTGGCCTTAAATGCACCCAATAGCGCCCGCATCTTGTCCTCGTTCATTTCTTGTGATAATTCGTAATGAAGGAGTGAGCTAAAATATCAAACAGCATGGTAAGAGAGTAGAAGCAGACGATCTGGGCATAGCAGCAAACCTGTTGTACAACTGGCGCAAGAAATATACGGCGTCAGGCGAGAAAACGCCAACAGCCACGATGGAGGAAGAACCCAAGGCAATCCGGCTGCGACGGACGGGTCCCGAACACTTTGTCAATGAGCAACAGATCGTTTGGGAAGCCCGGCCAAAGCTTTGGCGTTTCCCTTGACACACGGCGGCACGCTGTGTTAATTTTACGTTAAGGAAAATTAAGCGGATATCGATAAAGGCAAACCCCGCGAAAGCGGGCGGCGCAAAGCTAGAGGGCCTTAGAGCGCATCCTAAAGCGCTTATGGTAGCCAGCTTCCGAACGAACGATCCTGTGCGGGACATCGCTTCCTGCGGCGGATCAGTAACCTCGGCAGCCCGGCAAAACAGCACGCGGCTGCTTTTTGTTTCCCAATTTTGCGGTACGATGCGGCTCGTTCTGCGGGTTTCTATTGCAAAGGATTTCCTAGGGTGTGTTTCTAAAATCCGCAAAGCGCATTTTCGCCGTCTCAACTTGCATATTCTTGTTGAAAAGCCTCGCCCAGCACCACTGCGCCTGCGTTTTTCACCTCAATCTGCAAGCCGATCCAGCAAAACTGCATCTTCCAGACTTTAGAAACATACCCTGAGAACAGTAGGATTCATACCCGGTCAAGCAGGCGAAAGTCCGCCTATGCTTGTGCGAAGCTGATAACTGAAAACGTGCGGTGCGTGTGCCGCTGCGGATTACTGATTGACGACGCCGACCCGGCGAGCCGGGCGAATATCAAGGAGACAAACGTATGCCGCTGGAACGCCGGGATTTCTCAAACGTCTTTCGTTGCCATGCAAAGCGCATGGAGGATGTTTGCAGACAGATTTTCGCGCTGCCGGGCGTGCGCACGATCATATTGTTCGGATCCTACGCAAAAGGGGACGCCGAAGCGGAAAGCGATATCGATCTTGCGGTTTTTTTCGACGCAGACGAAGACTGCCTGATTGAGCAATACCGCGAACTTTCACGTATCTGTGCGAACCCGGAGGTGGATATTCAGGCGCAGCCGTTTCACACCTATGAATTGCTTCAGCCTTGTGGTATCATAGACGAAGTTGTATCCTATGGGGTTGAATTACGCGTTTAGCCGGCTGAGACGGCCGGAAAACGTAAGACGGGTGTTGAGATGGAAGGGATAATATTCGACCGGCGCGGCGCGGCTGTGAGCGGCGGAGGGGGAAACGAAGCGGTTACGGCACTTCTGGCCAAACAGGGGAGCCTTGAGATTATGTCGCAGAATATCGGCGGCGAGTCCGTTGTCTGGCTTACGCCGGCAAGCGACCCGCAGGCGATAGAGTTTTTCTTTATTCATGAAGGCGGCGTAGAGTTGGCGCTGGACGACGGACCGGTCACG